>NZ_JAUZVW010000004.1:0-387838 GCF_033441575.1 Flagellimonas baculiformis | reverse complement strand
AAAGTAATATTGGTTTACAGGTATTTATGAAGAGTACCTATCAAGAACTTTGGATAACGATTTACCTTGGATAAGAAAACTTATCATGAGTCGTGATAAGTTTAGTGAAGATATCGACCTTGCCGTTGACCGCGGATTTTTTGGATATTCAGGGGAGCTATCAAAAAAACAGCTGACCAAGCTGAGGAAAGAAACGAGTTCCTATATTTCAGGGAAATTTTATCCAGAGTTGCAGCAGCGATTTAAGAGCAATGGATTTAAGGATGTGGGTTTCAATATCATTCCGGCCGAATCAAGCGACCAAGACCCTCGTATCATAGAAATCTATTATCCATTTCTGACCAAATCCCCCGGATACATCCAACCAAGGGTACAAGTTGAAATTGGCTGTCGTTCTCTAAGGGAACCATTTCAATCAAAACCGATAAGCTCCTTTGTGGACGAAGAATATCCCGATGCCGAATTTGTAGCGCCTCCAGTAAAGGTTCCATCCGTAACCCCTGAAAGGACTTTTTTAGAAAAACTTTTTCTATTGCATGAGGAATTCCAACGTCCCAAGGAAAAGATAAGGGTGGATAGGCTAAGCCGTCATTTGTACGATATTTTCCAATTATCGAAAACGGAATTTGCGGTCAATGCCATCCACGACAAAGGTTTATATGAAACCATTGTAAATCATAGATATGTATTCACAAAACTTGGTGGGGTCGATTATAATCTGCATCGACCTCAGGATATACGGCCCATCCCACCCCCTGAGTATGAGGACGATTGGAAGGCAGATTATAAAACCATGCAAGAGCAAATGATTTATGGGGATTCCCCAGCCTATGAAAATTTGGTCAAGGGAATCCAAGGATTTTTAGAAAAGATGAATGTTTTGGATTGGAGAATGGGAGTGGAATTTCCCTTACCCAAAAGTTGAGATCAATTTGGGCAGGACAACCATATAAACGAATCAAATAGGAATAAAGACTATATAATCGGAATCCATAATGGATGATGTTTGATATGAACACCTAAATTTAATCATCTTTGTTATCGATTAAAGAATCAATGAGTTATGGGAAAAATTAAAAAATTTAATTCGGACACCTTCTTAAGGATATTCGCCCTATTAATGTCCGTGTCGCTGTGTTCTTGGATCGCACCACTTGTTTTTGAATTAGAGGTTAATGAGATTAAAGTGGTCTACATGATAAGAACATTCACTTTCGTTATGATTACTTTAATGATTATTGTTCCGTTAATTTTATTCTCTTTCGAAAAACCAAAAAAGTACAAATAGGCAATTAAAACGAATAGGAATGCCAGAAGACGAATTTTCCATACAGGTAAAGTCAAAATAGCAAGGAGAATACCTTGATGGATTTGTACGGTCTTCCCATTTATAAGGAAGAAGTTATAGACTATCTTTTGGAGGGTAATTGCGATAATCAGTTTCTGCTATTTATGTTCTCTTCAAAAGGGTGGATACGGCCAAGAACGAAGTGATGTATTATTTGAATCTTTTCCGTTACATTGATTAAATTTATACCATGTCGGAAACCCTATATAAAGTACTGGATTTCAGTCGGCCTATCGACAGACAGTCTTTCATGGAGGTAATCAGTGAATTGGACAGTCTTCCCCCTTCCCACAAAAAGCATGCGCTTTCAGAAGGGCAACTGAAAACCCTTATCGCGGCCATCTTTACGTATGGACTTCATTATGACGAAGTCCCCAAAGAGCAAAGGGAACTGCTGTTAAAGGCCATTCTGGAAGATAAACAACCGCTGTTTGACCTGTCCCAAACCTTTGGAAGACATCTGATAAACAACCTGGGTAATTCCGCGAAATTACAGCTGGAAGCACTAAAAAATATCGAATATGACTTTAAACGGCCATTGTCCAATGAACCGCTAGTGGATTTTGTAGAAATGGAACTCTTGGACCAGACCACCTCGTACCGGAAATGGGAATATGGCCGATTCTCCGTAGCTTATTTAACAGCGCATTTTTCGACGCAGGCCCAATGGAAAAAAGTGGAGAAAACCGTGAAAGAAAAGAAACCACGCCCCGAAGCTTATCTCAAAAATTTTGATAAGGAACTGGAAAATGCACGCTATGGTCTCGATGCCCATGAACAAGTACTACTACATCTTGTCGTAAAGGCCAAGCTCCTGCCCGAGAAGACTACTATGGCCGATTATTTGTTGGCGGGCTCTATAGTGCAACAACACCTGCTCGGCCTCTCCCTTCGGCTCGAAAAACTTGCCAAGGCATTGGTAAATGTTATAGAGCGAACTCCAAACATAAACAAACGCAGGGGCGGCCCTAAATTATGATTCCGTCGGAAAAACTGCTCAGCTATCTGGAGGAATTGGCCAAGGAGGAACATCCCGAGGTCAACGGCAAGGAATATTCCCTATCACAGGTCCTTTTGGCCGAGCGTCTGGTACGCGATGTACAAAATGCAATCGGTATCGGTTCGCAAAAACCAAAACTTTCCCGTAGGCGGGCCTTTATCGTAATCTTGGAGGAACGTTATTACAACGTCCCGAACTATCCAGAAGGACTTACCCTTCGTGGTATCCACAGAAGGGCTTCCCAACGGTTCGAATATATGAACAGAGACGTAAAATCCTTTACAACGCCCATGGAGGTGCATCCCAAAGACCCCTGTACTTTTTATGAGGACAACGCCCATGGCAAGGCACGCTATAGATCCGCATTAAAGCATCTCGTATTGGAATCCCATAGATACTTTGAGGTTCCTGAAGCCGAGGCCTCCCTTAAAATCCTTTTCGAGGACGTTAAACTCTGCTGAATCCATTTACCGTACAACACTCCGTGTACGGCAAAGCCCTTATTGACTTGAGATATGTTTTAGGTTTGGCCTAAGTTAATCGGAGGTCACGTAGCAAGTTGTGTTTTTGCTAACAAAAACCCTACGCACTTCGTTTGCAGATTATCTGAAATACAAGCTAAATCCATTGAAATGGGAAGACCGAAAAAAGAATTTACGGCACGAAAGACAATACAGGTCAATGTAAGAATGACCGTTGATGATTATTCCAAAGTTTCCAATAATGCGGAAACTATCGGGTTATCCATTGCGGAATTTATCCGAAGAAGGATTACGAAAAAGTCGCTACCAAAGAAAAAGGTAAGTCCATCGGACCGGAAACTTTTCGTTGAACTTAGTCGAGTGGGAAACAATCTGAACCAAATCGCCAAGGTCGTGAACTCGGGCATTCGCGACCCGTTCAGTATTCATAGGCAATTGGAAGAAGTAAAAACACTATTGCAATACCTTAAATCAAATATCAAGAAAAATGATAGGTAAGATAGTGATAGGAAAGGATTTTTATGGAGTACTGGCCTACAATGAAAAAAAAGTACGTGAAGGGGTCGGGTATGTCATCGATTCCAATATCGAACATTCCACTTCCGTTGAAATGACGCAGGAATTCAATTTGATAAGGGAGCTACGCCCAAACCTCGGGAAAGCGGTACTTCATGTCTCCCTGAACCTGCCGCACTCGGATTATTTGGATGATAAAACGTTCGTATCGGTAGGGTGTGATTATTTGATGAAGATGGGTTTTGACAACAATCAATTTATCATGTACCGTCATACCGATACGGAACATGAGCATATCCATATCATAGCCAATCGGGTAAGGTATTCGGGGAGATTAACAAGTGACAGTAATATTAAAAGAAGAAACCGTAAAATACTCGATGATCTGGAAAAGAAATACGGACTGACCCAAATAGTAGGTAACACAAATACCCAAAAATCACTTACCCAAAAAGAAATAGAGAAGACCCTAAGAACTGGTAATGTACCGATAAAACTTGTTCTTCAGGACAAAATCGGTTCAGTAGTTTCAAGGGCAGCGGATACAGCGCAATTCATCACATTACTACAAAAACAAAATATATCGCCAAGATTTAACGTGAGCAAAACCACGGGAAGAGTTTCGGGCATATCTTTCAAATACCAAGGAGTTGTATATAAAGGCAGTACGCTCGGTAAAAAATTTTCATGGAACAGCATCGTAAAACATATCGCTTATGAGCAAACAAGAGACCGTTCGGTTATACTATCGGCTAATGAAAAAGAACGAGGAACTCATCTTACTGGCGAAGGAAACAATGGAACGACAATCAGGCATGAACAAAGAAATAATAGAACTGCGCAAGGCACTCAAGATTCTTCTGGGCAATCAAAAGGTCATCTGGGAAAAATTGAAGGAGATGGAGTAGTCCAACCTCTGGTAGATGAAACGGAATGGAATCCGTTTAAACTTGAACTTATGGATGACGGTATTAAGAAAAAGCGCAAAAGAAAGAAGAAAAAGAAAGGACTGAACCTATAGAAGATATTATGAAAGAGAACAATAAGTTACGATCTTCGGAATTAACTCCATCTGAAATTCAGGTGTTGGAGATGATACGGAACAAAAGGTTCCTATCCATTAAGTTGATAATCAAAAATGGGGAGGTCGATACAATCGAGGGTTTGGAGCGACTGCATACAGGAGAGCGTATTATCGATATGTTGAAACAACATGATTTTCAAAATCTGGAAATCAAGCAAAGTAATGGTAAGATCGTCTGTGTAAACAGAATTTACAGGAAAAAAGTCATCCCTCCCGTCAAATCTAAAAGTTGTTAACCAACTACTTATAATTAGGGGATAAAATAACCATTCCATAATGGATTTAATAAGTTAAAAAAGGTAAATTAAAGCCTGCTTTTACAAATACGGTAACGACCTTCACGACAAAGGAGCTGCCGATTTTCAGGAAAGATGTCAAACTCAATACTTGAGCCAAAGCAGAAAAACAAAAAATTCAACAGCGTATGGCTGAAAACTTATGAAGGTTTTGAGGATTACTCGGAAGAAGATGCGGAGCGAATCGTAGAACAACTTCTAGCACTTGCCAACATAGTCTGTGACCATGTCCAAAAGGTAAGTAAAGACGAAGATTAAATTTAAAAAACAGCAACTAAATAATAGTTGCATTTTAGTATCTTTGATAGAGGGTGGATTTAGGATCATGTTCGTGAACGAACTAAACAATAGGGAATAAAGCGGATTAGGAAAATAGAAGCAATGGCGGATAATTTGGAACATGAAGGGTATTTCGGTTCTGTGGAGTATAGTTCTCGGGACGGGCTGCTACACGGAAAAGTTATCGGAATAAACGACTTGGTCAGCTATGAGGGTACTTCGGTCAAAGAGCTGAAGGAGGCTTTTGAAGGGTCCGTCGACCATTATCTTGAAACCTGCAAGGAGCTTGGTAAAGAACCGAACAGGTTTTATAGGGGAGGGTTCAATATCCGTACATCCAGTGAAATCCACAGGGAGCTTTCGATAATGGCCGAAAGGAAAAAAATGAAACTGAACGAACTGGTCAACAAGGCCTTTGATTATCTGGTAAAGAACGAGGACAAGGTCCTGAACCAAAATAAGGTCGAACAATGAGAAGGGGAACCAAAAGAATGTTGACCGCAAGTGGGGAACGGGCCAAACATTTGAGGCCATTTCGAAAAAGAGTGTTCTGGAAAGCCGAAAGACAGGCCCAAAAGAAAATAGAAATCGATTCAAAATTCAAATAGCCCATGGGAGGAAAGGATCCGTTCGTCGCAACCAGAAAAAAATACGATTCCCTAAAGGAGAAATACGATAAATTGATCGTATCGGCCTTTGATGCCGATGATTTCAGGAGATACAATGAAATCCTGTTCTCCGCCCACAGTTGTGGTATAGAGGGCAATAGCTTCAGCGTGGACGACACGAGGGAGCTTAAGGAAAAGGGGTATGCCGTTAATCTTGTCAACAAGACCTTACTGGAAGCGTTCGAAATAATGGACCATTTCAATGCCTACGATTATATCCTGAAAAACAAGGGTTCCGATTTCAACGAATCCTTCGTAAGAACGGTACATAAAATATTGACCAAAAATACATTGCCCTATAAAGGCCACAAACCCGGGGAATATGCCAAGACCCAAATGGCGGCCGGTGATACGGTATTCCGTGACACCAAAAAGGCCATAGCGAACATGCCAAGGCTTCTGGCCAGTTTCGACGATGCCATCAAAAACAAAAAAACGCACCCTTTGGAGTTGAGTGCCATATTCCACAAGATGTTCATTTACAGCCATCCCTTTCCGGATGGTAACGGAAGGTTAGGCCGGTTGCTGTCCAATTTTATTCTGGAGAAGTTCAAACATCCACATATCATTATTTTAAAGGAGGATAGGCAGGAATATATCGATGCACTCAAAGCTTCCGAGAAGCACAACAATATGTTGGCGATAGTCAACTTTTTCTATGATACATCGATCAAGAGAATGCAAAAGGAAATTGGTCAAAAAAAAAACCTTTCGAAGAATTTCAACTTGGGTTTTGAGGACGGGAATAAAAGAAAAAAGGGTTTTACAGGACCAAAAAGATAGCATATGAACTTAGAGGTGTTCGAACAATTCGCGAAAAAGGAAAAAGGAAGGATTATCGGCAAAAGTGATACGGCCGTTATCTATACCCGTGTTTCCAGTAAGGAACAGTTCGACAACAATGCCAGTCTGACCACCCAGCTTAAGTATTGCCAAGAGTATGCCATCAGAAAAAAGCTCGAGGTAATCGAATATTTCGGGGGAACCTATGAATCGGCAAAGAGCGACGAACGTAGGGAATTCCAAAAGATGCTAAGCTATGTCAAGCGACGAAAGAACATCGGTTATATCATTGTCTATTCCTACGATAGGTTTTCAAGAACTGGCGCGAACGGTGCATATATCAGTGGGCAACTAAAGAAACAGGGAATAGCGGTCGTTTCGGCCACCCAGGAAATCGATGTTACAACAAGCGCAGGTACGTTCCAGGAAAATCTTTTCCACATGTTTTCCCACTTCGACAACCAAATCCGCAGGGACAAATCCATTACGGGCATGCAGGAAAAGTTACGAAAGGGATACTGGACGGGAGCTTATCCCTTTGGTTACACCAACACCAATCCTGGAAAAGGGAAGATTCCGAATTTTGTAATTTCTGAACAAGGAAGATTGCTTAAGCACGCTTTTTTATGGAAGGCGAACGCAAATATGTCCCATGTCGAGATTGCAAAACGCTTGGAAGAAAAGGGCCTGAGCATTAAAGCAAAAAAGCTGACGGACCTTTTTAGAAACCCTTTCTATTGTGGGCTTATTGTCAATAGTCTGATTCCGGGAGAGGTAATTCCGGGAAAACATGAAGCTTTAATACCAAAGAAAGTATTTCTTAAAATCCATGATTTGCTTCACGCAGGGGATTCACCGAAGAAATATTCGTTCGATGATGAAAACCTGCCATTGAAAAAGTTCGTCAGATCCTCGGTTTGTGGAACGCCTTATACGGGATTCATCGTAAAGAAAAAGGGCCTTTACTATTACAAGAACAGGCGTAAGGGCAGTAAGGAAAACAGAAGTGCCAAAAAGCTTCATGACGAATTTTTAAATGTGTTAGGGAGGTTTACAATAGCCGATAGAAAGTATATCGAACCCTTGACCGAGATAATTCACGACACCCTGATCGATAAGAACCAAGAGGCAGTTGACGACCAAAAGAGATTGACCAAAGAACTCGGCCAGCTCGAAGAAAGGATTGATACATTGGAAAGAAGGTTCGTTGTACTGAACGAGATTACGAAGTCGCAGTACGACCTTTTTATGCCGGAACTAAAAGCCAAACAAAGGGAACTGGAGGTAAAACTGGAAAATGGGGGAATCAATAGTTCAAACCTCAAAAAGTCGGTAAAGATGGCACTTAACTATGCCTGTAACCTGCCTAAATTGTGGGAGTTAGGCGATTTGGAAACTAAAAGAGCCGTACAATATATGGTGTTCCCTGACGGGATTAGGTATGACTTCAAAAACAAGCTAGTTCAAACTTTTCGAGTCAATGAAATTTTTGGTGCAATCTCCTCGTTTTCAGATAATTGTAAGGAAATAGAAAAGGGGACTTTCCACTCGATTTGCAGAAAATCCCCTTTAGTGACCGCGGGAGGATTCGAACCCCCAACCCTCAGAGCCGAAATCTGATATTCTATCCAGTTGAACTACGCGGCCTTATATCTTATGTTACGAACTTAATTTTGCCTTTACGATGTTGGAAATGGTCTTGCCGTCGGCCTGGCCTGCCAATTCCTTGGAAACGATGCCCATCACCTTGCCCATATCCTGCATTCCCGAAGCACCAACCGATTCAATGGTATTGACCACCACTTTTTCAACTTCTTCCTCGGACAATTGTTCGGGCAGGAACTTCTCGATCACCGCCACCTGTGCAAGCTCTGGCCCAGCCAAATCTTCCCTTCCTTGTTGTTGAAAGATCGCGGCACTGTCCTTTCGTTGTTTTACCAATTTCTGGACCAGTTTCACTTCATCTTCCTCCGAAAGTTCGGTACCGGCACCTGTTTCCGTCTTTGCCAACAAAATGGCCGACTTGATGGCACGCAATGATTCCAAGGCAACGGTATCCTTTGCCTTCATGGCCACCTTCATTTCTGTCATTACCTTTTCCTGCAAACCCATTTCCATCTATTTTGGGCTGCGAAGATAAAAAATAAACCCGAAAGTATCTCAACTTTCGGGTTCATGCTTCCATTAAAAAATGGATGTCAATTTAAACACTACTAATCAACATTATCGTGCAAAAATGAGTTGTTGGAACGCAACTGTAGATCATCGTTGCTATCCTCGCTCAATGTGGTCCTGGAAACCTTCTGTTCCTTTGGAACATCGTTCAGGTCCACACCTTGGCGCTTATATGCCGGTTGTTTCTCAATCTCGTCTATGCTGTTCCTGTTGTTCTGGAACTTATAGTTGAAATTTTTCAGCTTTCTTCGTCGCTCGTCCGCCCTATCCTTTAGAAGTTCACTGATGGAACTATTGAACGGATCCAGGTTGTCCGCGGTCTCTTCTTTTTGGTTGGACGCCTCGACCTTCAAGGTCTTTTTCTCAAAGACGAGTTCGTTTTCCACCAACTTGGGTTCGTGGGTCTCGGCCATGGACTTGGCTCCGGTCAATTTGGACTCCAGTTCCATGTACTCTTCCAGATTGTAGCGGGTCTCTCCTTGGTTTTTATATTCCAAAACAGGTTTTACCTCCACATATTCATTCACCCTCACATCTCCAACGCCATCATCCAGATTGAAAGTGACCGTGTGTTCCCTTTCATCCTCTTCTTCCTCCACCTCATTGTTAAGGGGCATATCAAAACTCAGGGTAAACTGGTCTTCCTGCGACTTGGGAGCAACCACTTCGGGCTCCACTACCTCTATATTATTGATGATATTTTTGGCTTCGATGATGATAAAGTCATCCTCCACATATTCAGGGACCACTTCTTCATAGAAAACATTGAAATTACGGATATAGCTTGTGGTGGGCACCAAATCGGGTTCCTGTGTCTTGGCCTTGGGCACCATACGCTCTTCCACCTCTTCTTTCATCTCCAAGGTGTGCTTCACCACGGTGGGTTCTGGTTCAGGTTCCACTACGGGAGTCCTTTCTACCTTAACCTCCTGAACCGCTGTGGATTCAGGGGTCAAATCCTGTTCCGCCGTCTGTTCATCCTCCAGGGTATAGAACACCTTTTTGGATTCCGTGTTCACTATGTTGTCCTGCTGGTCCACATTGAAGCCAGTGGCGATCACGGTCACCGCAATGGCCTCTCCCAGGTTTTCGTCCTCACCCACACCCATGATGATGTTAGCACCATGTCCGGCCTCTATCTGGATATGGTCATTGATTTCTCCAATCTCATCAATAGTGATTTCCTGGGAACCCGAAACAATGAGCAGCAGCACATTTTTGGCCCCATGGATCTTGTTATCGTTCAGCAATGGGGAATCCAAGGCTTTCATGATGGCCTCTGTGGCCCTGGCCGATCCAGATGCCACGGCAGAACCCATAATGGCCGTTCCGCTGTTGGAAAGCACGGTCTTGGCATCCCGAAGGTCAATGTTCTGTGTGTAGTGGTGCGTGATGACTTCTGCGATACCCCTTGCTGCAGTGGCCAACACCTCGTCCGCTTTTGAGAAGCCGGCCTTAAACCCAAGATTGCCGTACACTTCACGAAGTTTGTTGTTGTTGATCACGATGAGCGAATCCACGTTCGCCCTCAATTTTTCTATCCCCAATTGTGCTTGCTTGTTACGCATGGCCCCTTCAAACTGGAATGGGATGGTAACGATGCCCACGGTAAGGATGTCCAGTTCCTTGGCCAATTTGGCCAAAATGGGTGCGGCCCCGGTACCGGTTCCTCCTCCCATACCTGCTGTGATGAAGGCCATTTTGGTATTGTGTCCCAACATGCCCTTGATCTCTTCCATGCTCTCCAAGGCAGCCTGCTCCCCTACATCGGGGTTGGCCCCTGCGCCTAGACCTTCGGTGAGGGAAACTCCCAGTTGTATCTTATTGGGAACAGGACTGTTCTGCAAAGCTTGGGCATCGGTGTTGCAGATCACGAAATCCACTCCATTGATCCCTGCCTGGAACATGTGGTTGATGGCATTGCTACCGCCGCCGCCTACTCCTATTACCTTTATTACGTTGCTCTTGTTCTTGGGCAAATCAAAAGCGATGTTGTCAAATTCAGTGTTCTTACTCATGACAGTTGTGTTTCATTAATGGGGTTATATTATTCTGCGTTGTCCAAAAAGTCCTTCAACTTCTCGGACCACTTGTCAAAAATGGATTTTCTTTCCTTATGCGAGGTCATGGTGGCTTCCGCCCCTACATGTTCCTGCTCCACCAGTACCTTTTCCTCTTTTTTTGCTTCTTCCTGTTGTTGTGCCACCTTGCCCATTGTTTTGGACTCCAGGGCATTCATCAACAGTCCTACCGCTGTCGCATACAACGGACTGGCAATTTCCTCGTCGGAATCACCCGCCAAATGTTCGTTGGGATAACCGATTCGGGTGTCCATCCCGGTGATGTACTCCACCAATTGCTTCAAGTGCTTCAATTGGCTTCCCCCACCGGTCAATACGATTCCGGCAATCAATTTTTTCTTCTGGTCCTCATGGCCGTAGTTCTTGATCTCCACATAGACCTGCTCTATGATCTCCACCACTCTTGCATGGATGATCTTGGAAAGGTTCTTCAAGGTAATTTCCTTGGGTTCCCTTCCCCTTAGACCTGGAATGGAGACAATCTCGTTGTCCTTGTTCTCGCCTGGCCATGCGGAACCGAATTTGATTTTCAACAGTTCGGCCTGCTTTTCAATGATGGAACAGCCTTCTTTGATGTCTTCGGTGATCACGTTGCCCCCAAAAGGGATAACGGAGGTATGGCGGATGATACCATCCTTGAAAATGGCAAGGTCCGTTGTCCCACCACCTATATCGATAAGGGCAACGCCCGCTTCTTTTTCTTCTTGGCTCAGAACGGCTTCGGCAGAGGCCAAAGGCTCCAAGGTGATGTTGCCCAGGTCCAGCCCAGCACTTTTGATGCACCTTCCAATGTTCTTGATGGATGATACTTGGCCGACCACCACATGGAAATTGGCCTCCAAACGGCCACCGTACATTCCTTTTGGTTCCTTTATTTCGGACTGGCCGTCCACTTTGTATTCCTGTGGCAGTACATGGATGATCTCCTCACCGGGAAGCATGACCAGTTTGTAGACTTGGTTGCAAAGCCTGTCCAAATCGTCATTGTTGATGACTTCCTCGGAATTTGGCCTGGTGATGTAGTCACTGTGTTGAAGGCTGCGTATGTGCTGTCCGGCAATGCCCACAACAACGGAACCTATTTTTAGACCAGAGTTCAGTTCTGCCTGCTCCACTGCTTGCTGAATGGAGGAGATGGTCTGCGTGATGTTGTTCACCACCCCTCTGTGCACGCCCAGACTTTTGGACTTGCCCATGCCCAGAACCTCAATTTTTCCATACTCGTTCTCCCTACCAATGATCGCTACGATCTTGGTGGTTCCAATATCCAACCCAACTGAATAATTACCCTGTTCCATATCTTATATTTTGGTGCAAACCACTTGATTGTTGAACTCCAAACTCACTATTGCATAATCCTCCAAGGAATTGTCCTTGGCCGCTTTGGCATAGAAGGCCATGAAATTCTTAAACTTTGTATTTAGATTGTCCACTCCCCCCAAATTCACCACAAAGTTCTCCATGCGGAATTTGAGTTGATAGCTTCCTTCCTCTTCAATATGTATCCCGATGACGTTTTTCCTGAGAAAATCATCTTCGTTGATATAGTTGAGGATCACATATGCGTCCTCGAGGGTCCTGCCCGTAATTTTACCCGTGATGATGGGCACCCTTGCCGAATGTTCCTTGGACAATGGCATGCGCTCTCCCAAATCATCCAAATAAAATTTGGAGACCCCTTCTACTCTTCCAATCGGTTTACGCTGAACAATCTTCGAGATAAGTTCCCCGTTTACAGTAAGATAGACTTGGGCATTTTTCACCATATCGTTGGACAGAATTACCTCCTCTATGGTATTCAAAACTAACTGTTCTTTGGCCCTATTTTTTAAGGGCCCGTAATTTTGTATTAACAATTTATTAACCGCATCCTCAGTCAAGTACAAATTGTTGTCGCCCACAAATTTAACCGAGACGTCTTCTACCTTCCTTTTTTTGCTCCGCTGATCGGCAAAACCGTAAAGTGCAATTACGGCAACCGACAAAAAAACCAGTTTGATGTAATTCCAATTAACCCGCATAAGCCAATTCTTTTTTTATTTTGGGCACTTCGAGCCCTATATCCCCTGCGCCAAGGGCCACTAAAACCCCTGTTTTGCAGTTACTCACTTCTTTTATCAATTCTGCTTTGGGAACCAGTTTTTTATTCGGGTTGTCTATTTTCTGCAATAGCCAGGCCGATGTGATGCCCTCCATGGGTTCTTCCCGTGCCGGATAGATTTCCAAGAGAATAACTTCATCGAACTGGGAAAGACTTCGGGCAAAATCGTCCGCAAAATCCTTGGTCCTCGAAAACAGATGGGGCTGAAATATTGCCGTCACCTTTTCCCCGGGATGCATCTCTCGTATGGCCTGGTGCACTGCATCAATTTCAGCGGGATGGTGCGCATAGTCATCAATAAAAACGAAATCCTTTTCCTTGATCTGGTACGAAAACCTACGCTGCACGCCCTTGAATGTGGCCAAAGCTTCGGCAAGGCGGTGGGGTGGGCAACCCGTTTGCACCGCCATCGCAAAAGCAGCCAATCCATTGAGCAAATTGTGCCTACCCGGCTTACCGAAACGGACTTGTTTCAGCACCTCGGAAGGCGTAACAATATCAAATACGTAGGTTCCCTGTTCAATGTCAATATGTTCAATACAAAAGTCGGAGCCGTCCTCTATGCCAAAGGTGATGCCCTCCATGGGCAATCCTCTTCGCACGAACAGCTTACCGCCTGGTTTTATCTTTCCTGCAAAATCCCGAAAGGACTGTTGCAACTCTTCATGGGTGCCATAAATGTCCAAGTGGTCGGCATCCATACTTGTGATACAGGCCACCGTGGGGAACAATCTCAAAAAGGAACGATCGAACTCATCAGCCTCCACCACGGAATATTCAGTGCCCTCCAACACAAAATTGCTGTTGAAATCTTCCGACACCCCTCCCAAAAAGGCAGTGAAGGGAAGTCCGCACTCCTTGAGCAGGTGCGCCAAGATGCATGAGGTGGTCGTTTTTCCATGCGTGCCCGCTACGGCCAAGCAATAGGAGTCTTTGGTGATGATACCCAATACCTCCGAACGTTTCTTGATCTCGAAACCATTCGCTTTGTAAAAATTGAGTTCACCATGGGATGCAGGGACCGCAGGGGTATAGACCACCAAGGTGCCCGGCTGTTTGAACGTGTCCGGCACCGAAGCGATATCATCCTCAAAATGGACCTGGATCCCCTTTTCCTGAAGACCATCGGTAATGGGCGTTGAGGTTTTGTCGTACCCGGCAACCGGTTTTCCGATAAAATCGAAATAACGGGCCAGAGCGGACATACCTATGCCTCCTATACCAATAAAATAGACGCTATGTATATCCTTCAGGTTCACTTCAGCAATTTTTCAATTTCATCCACTATATGTTCCGTGGCCTTGGGCATGGCCAATTTTTTGATGTTCGTTCCTAGACGTTCCTGCATCGCTGTGGAAGCCATCAACTCCGTAAACTTTTTTTCAAATTCGGCATCCAGTTCGCTTTCCTTCAGCATGATGGCAGCTTCTTTGGACACCAAGGCATTTGCATTTTGGGTCTGATGGTCTTCGGCCACATTGGGCGATGGGATAAAGATTACCGGTTTTCCTACCAAACACAACTCCGAAACCGAACCTGCACCGGCCCTTGAAATGATCACATCCGCAGCAGCATAGGCCAAGTCCATCCGATTGACGAAGGCCAATACCTTAACCGAATCCGAATCGTATGTTTTGTATTCCTCCACATAGAGCTTGCCACACTGCCAAAGCACTTGCAGCCTCTGCCCTTCAAAAAATTTCAATTCTTTCCCCACCAATTGGTTGATGCGTCTGGCACCCAGACTTCCTCCCAAGATCAGGACGGTCTTCTTGTTTGCATCCAAGCCAAAGAAACCAAGGGCCTCTTCCTTGCCCGATTTCTGGTCCACCAAATCCATGCGGACAGGGTTACCTGTCTTCACGATCTTTTCCTTTGGAAAAAACCGTTCCATGCCATCATAGGCCACACATATTTTCTCGGCCTTTCCTGCCAATAGTTTGTTCGTGATGCCCGCAAAGGAATTCTGTTCCTGAAGCACACAGGGAATGCCCGCACTGGTTGCCATCCGCAACAATGGGCCACTGGCAAAGCCTCCCGTACCTATGGCCACATGGGGCTTGAACTGCTTCATTATTTTTCTGGCTTCCAACAAACTACTTATCACTTTAAAGGGAAACATGAGATTTTTCAATGTCAGTTTCCGTTGTAATCCACTTATCCACAAGCCTTTGATCTCATATCCGGCCTGTGGCAC
This sequence comes from Flagellimonas baculiformis, assembly GCF_033441575.1. Taxonomy (NCBI): domain Bacteria; kingdom Pseudomonadati; phylum Bacteroidota; class Flavobacteriia; order Flavobacteriales; family Flavobacteriaceae; genus Flagellimonas; species Flagellimonas baculiformis. The sequence goes on along the minus strand of NZ_JAUZVW010000004.1, from coordinate 372,828 downwards.
TTTTTCCATCTCCATTTTATCCTTGGCCCCCACGAACAGGAACTTGGCATCGGGATGCCTTTTCTTCAGCTCGTTGGCTATGGCCACCGCGGGATAGATATGTCCTCCCGTGCCTCCTCCAGAAAGTATGAACCTATAACTGCCCACTCAATACTTCTAAAGGGTTGGTCTCATCTATATCATAGGATTGCTCCTCCAAATTCTCTGTCTTGTTGCTCGCGCTCAATACGATGCCGATGGCCAAGCAGGTCATCCAAATGGACGTCCCCCCCATACTGATCAGCGGCAATGGCTGGCCCGTTACCGGGAACAATTGCACCACTACGGCCATATTGATGAATGCCTGGAACACAATGGGCAGCCCGACCCCGATCACCAACAGTTTTGAAAACACCGTTTTGGCCGAGTGTGCCACCACGACTATCCGGAACAACAACAAGAGGTAAAAGAACAACAAGGCTCCTCCACCCAACAATCCATATTCTTCAATTATGATCGCAAAGATGAAATCCGAGGTACTTTGCGACAACATGTTTTTCATGACGCTCTTTCCGGCCCCTTTGCCCACCACGCCGCCTTCGGCGATGGCTATCTGGGCCAGGGTCAGCTGGTGCAAATCGTCCTTGTCCGCCTGTTCAGGATGAAGAAAGGTCTCTATCCTGGATTTCCATGTGCCCGCCCTATCCGGCAACACCTCGGGTGCCTTGAAGAGCACGAACATGAACATACCGCCCAGAACGATTCCCGTACCCACCATGGCAAACAGGTATTTTAGCGGATATCCCCCCAAAAAGCACAGCACCAACACCATAAAAGAGATGATGGCTGCCGTTGAAAAGTTTTCGGGCAGAATGAGCAGCACCACCAAGGCCGTTGGGAGCCAAAGCGGCAATATACTTTCCTTGAAAGTGATCTTGACGTCCTTGATCTTGGTCAAATACCGGGCAATCCATATCATCAATACCACAGAGGCCAAAGTGGATGTCTGGAAATTGACCCCCACAAAAGGAATCTTGATCCAACGGTTGGCCGTGACACCGCCGATTTCCGTTTCCACGGTCAAGGTGTAACCCAGTAAAATCAATACAATGGGCAGGGCAATAATGGAAAGCCCCTTAAAATAATGGGTAGGGACCTTATGGATGGCATAAATGATCCCGAAGCCCAAGAACAAGAGCACGGCATGCTTCACCAAGTGCCCGAACGTGGTCCCGTCATCGTTCACAAAAACCAAATTGGTACTTGCGCTATAGACAGGCAAAAATGAGAAAAGGGCCAAAAGGGCCACTACGCCCCAGATGGCTTTATCACCTTTCAGATTTTTGAATATGGCCAACACGTTCTACAAATTTTTGATTGCTGCTTTAAATTGATCTCCCCTATCCTCATAGTTCTTGAAAAGGTCAAAACTGGCACAGGCCGGCGACAAAAGGACGGCATCGCCCCGTTCCGCAATCTTATAGGCCACTTTGACCGCTTCCTCCATGGAATAGGTCTCCACCATAAGGTCTATCACATTGCCAAAAGACTCTTTCAACTTGGTATTGTCCACACCCAAACAGATAATGGCCTTCACCTTCTCCCTTACCAGCGGCATCAACTCCGCATAGTCGTTTCCTTTGTCCACTCCGCCCGCTATCCAAACAATGGGCTTTTTGATGCCGTCCAGGGCATAGAAGGTGGCGTTGACATTGGTTGCCTTGGAATCGTTGATGTACTCCACATGATTGATTTTCAACACTTTTTCCAGCCTATGGGGCACTCCCTGAAAGGACTGGATACTTTGGCGGATGGTCTCTTTCCTGACCTTCACCAAAAGGGCGGCCATACTTGCGGCCATAGTGTTCTTTACGTTGTGCTGCCCTTCCAAGGCCAAACTATCTGTACTCATTTCCAAGGTTTTATGTTCTAATTTTATTTTAATCGTTTTATCCTCCAACCAGGCGCCTTCCTCTACTCTTCTTTTGACAGAAAAAGGGACCAATTTGGATTGAACAGGGTTTTTCTTTAACCAACTTTCCATGACTTCATCGTCGGCATCATAGACCAGGTAATCGTTTTCATCCTGGTTCATGGCGATACGGAACTTGGAGGCGATATAGTTTTCAAATTGGTACTCATATCGGTCCAAGTGGTCCGGGGTGATGTTGGTGATCACGGCGATATGTGGTTTGAAATCCACAATGCCGTCCAGCTGAAAACTGCTGATCTCCAACACATACTGATCCATATCTTTCTCGGCCACCATTTTGGCAAAGCTGTCACCGATGTTTCCTGCCATGCCCACGTTCAATCCACCTTCCTTCAAAAGATGATGGGTCATCATCGTGGTCGTGGTCTTCCCGTTGCTTCCCGTTATTCCGATGATGGTCGCATCGGTATATGTTGATGCAAACTCTATCTCCGAAATGACCGGAATGCCTTTGGCAACTAGTGCCTTGACCAATGGCGCCTTATCGGGAATGCCGGGACTTTTCATCACCACATCAGCATTCAGGATCTTGGCCTCCGTATGGTCGCCAGACTCCCATTCAATCTCAAAATGTTCAAGAACTTCTTTATATTTCTCTTTGATCTCACCTTTGTCCGAGACAAAGACTTCAAATCCTTTTTGCTTTCCCAAAATGGCGGTTCCCACCCCACTTTCTCCTCCTCCAAGTATCACCAAGCGGCCCATCTATCGAATTTTTAACGTGACGATGCTGATGATGGCCAATAAGATCCCAATGATCCAGAACCGCGTCACTATCTTGCTCTCGTGATATAATTTCTTTTGGTAATGGTGGTGCAAGGGCGCCATCAGGAATATCCGTTTCCCTTCACCATATTTCTTTTTTGTATGCTTGAAATACCCCACCTGCAACATCACGGACAGGGACTCGGCAAAGAAAATCCCGCACAATACGGGAATCAGCAATTCTTTTCTCACCATAATGGCGATCACCGCAATGACGCCCCCGATGGTAAGGCTCCCTGTATCTCCCATAAACACTTGGGCCGGATAGGTGTTGTACCATAGGAATCCGACCAAGGCCCCTACAAAAGCTGCAATGAACACCACCAATTCCCCCACTCGGGGCAGGTAGAAAATATCCAGATAGTTTGAAAACTGGATATTTCCCGAAACCCATGCGAAGATGCCCAGGGTCAGCACGATGATTGCTGAAGAACCTGCTGCGAGGCCGTCAATTCCATCCGTCAGGTTGGCCCCATTGGAAACCGCGGTGACGATCAAAATGACCACGGGGACAAAGATGAGCCACGCATAGTCCTCGACCCCTTCGCCCATCCAGGAAATAAAGTCGGCATAATCCAACTCATTGTTCTTGAAAAAGGGCACATTGGTCCGGACCGCCTTTGTCTCTTCACCAAAAACCTTTTCCACTTTGAAATCCTCCGTGATGGTCGTGGTATCTTTCTCCTTGATGGTGACCATGGGATGGAAATAGAGCGTAACGCCCACAATCAAGCCCAAACCTACTTGGCCCATGACCTTGAATCTTCCCTTCAGTCCCTTTTTATCCTTTTTGAATATCTTGATATAATCGTCCACAAACCCGATGGCGCCCATCCAAATCGTGGTGACGATTAACAGAATCACATAGATATTTTTGATATCGGCAAACAAAATTACGGGCAATAGGGTGGACATAATGATGATCAACCCTCCCATGGTGGGTGTTCCCGCTTTTTGCTGTTGGCCTTCCAGTCCCAGATCCCGGATGCTTTCCCCAATCTGCTTTTTTTGCAGGAACAGGATGATCCGCTTTCCATATACCATTGCTATCAGAAGAGACAACATCACGGCCATGGCCGCCCTAAAGGTCAAGAACCTAAAAAGGCCCGCACCCGGCAGTTGGTATTGTTTCTCTAAAAATTCGAACAAGTAGTATAACATATTCAGATATAAGACTTAAGATGTAAGACACAAGACAGAAATTGCTTCGAACCATATTCCTTGGCCTTGCTTCCTATTACCTTTATTCAATTACTTATTTAGGCTCTCGAGAGCCTCTTTTACTTCTTTAAAATCATCAAAATCCACCCGGACGCCATTGGTTTCCTGATAGGTTTCATGTCCTTTTCCCGCCACCAAGATGATATCATTGGCCAAGGCCAACTTGCAAGCTGCCTTTATGGCCTGCTTTCTGTTCTCGATGGACAATACTTTTTTGGTGTTCTGGGCCTCCACTCCCTTTTCCATTTCCTCAATGATGGTCGCCGGGGACTCGGTCCTGGGGTTATCGGATGTGAAAATGGCCTGGTCACTCATCTCGGAAGCGATATGACCCATAACCGGACGCTTAGACTTATCGCGGTCACCACCACACCCCACTACGGTGATGACCTTTTCATTTCCAGTCCTCAATGCATTGATGGTGATCAATACATTTTTTAGTGCGTCCGGCGTATGGGCATAATCAACTATTGCCGTTATTTTTTCTTTGGATATATAGTATTGGAACCTGCCGTTCACGGTCTCCAGTTCGCTCATCAGTCTCAGGATCTCCATTTTTTCCAACCCCAAAAGGTCCGCCACCGCATAGATGGCCAATAGGTTATAGGCATTGAAATCCCCAATGAGCTTCGTCCACAGTTCATTGTCATCCAGCTTCAACAACTGTCCATTGAATTGCTTCTCCAATATTTGGGCCCTGTAATCCGCATACGATTTTAGGGCATACGTATATTTTTTGGCCCTCGTGTTCTGCAACATCACCAATCCATTCTTGTCATCGATGTTGACCAAGGCAAAAGCCGTCTTGGGCAAAGTGTCGAACAGTTTTTTCTTGGTGTCGCGGTATTCTGCAAAAGTTTTGTGGTAGTCCAAATGATCATGGGAAAGATTGGTAAAGACCGCCCCTGCAAAATGCAGTCCTTCGGATCTTTTCTGATGGATACCGTGCGAGCTCACCTCCATAAAACAGCATTCCACCCCTTCGGCACTCATCTTTGCCAGATAATTGTTGATGGTCATAACATCTGGCGTCGTGTGGCTCGCCGGATATTCCTTATCCCCCACCATTACCTTTATGGTTGAAAGAAGGCCCGCTTTGTAACCCGCTTTCGTATAGAGGTTGTAGAGCAGTGTGGCTACCGTAGTCTTTCCGTTGGTCCCTGTAATTCCGACCAGTTTTAGGTTTTTGGATGGGTTTCCATAAAAATTGGAAGCCATCACGGCCAAGGCACTGTTGCAATCCGGCACCTTCAAATAGGTGACACCATTGACCAACAGTTCGGGCAATTCTTCACAGACCACCGCTTTGGCACCAAAGTCCACCGCTTTTTGGATGTACATGTGCCCATCAGTGATGGTACCCCGAACAGCCACGAACACATCGTCCATCTCCACTTTTCTCGAATCAAAATGGATATGGTTCACCATGACGTTGGTATCCCCGCTCACCGCATTTAGGCTCACACCATATAATATGTCCTTCAACAACTTCATGAAAGCTCCAATACTATTTTCTTTACTTTTTTGATGTCCGTTCCTTGATCGATGGACTGCTTCTTCACTTTTCCATTTCCGTGCACCTCCACTTCCAGCCCCAAATTTTCAAGCAAAGACACTGCGTCCATTCCGCTCATCCCTTTCACATTGGGCACGGTCCCAAATTTTTTCTGGGCCATGGCAAAGTATTGCTCATATGCCTTGTCCAGATCAGGGTCATCATATTCCTTGGTTTCTACTTCGTCCACCAAAGGTGAAATGGCATGTATCTTTTGTGCCATGGATTTGAAGACAGGACCTGATACGTCCGCGCCGTAATACCCCTCGCTCTTATCCGGTTCATGGATGATCACGATACAGGAATATTTGGGATTGTCTGCCGGAAAATACCCTGCGAAAGAGGAGATATAGGCCAGTTTGTCCGGATCCTTTTCCACATAGTTCTTCTGGGTGGTACCCGTTTTGCCTGCCATGGAAAAGTTCTTGGAGTACAGCCCGTGTCCGGTGCCGTATTTTTTCTCCACCACATCCTTCATGAGTTGCCTTACCTTGTCCACAGTCTCTTTGGAGCAGATGGAAGGATTCAGCACCTCCTTGTCAAATCGTTTCACCACTTTACTGCCGTCCCTCACCTCTTTGATCAATCGGGGTTTTACCAACTCTCCGTCATTGGCAATGGCATTGTAAAAGGCCAAGGTCTGCATGGGCGTCAACGACACTTCGTAGCCGTGGGACATCCACCCAAGGGATATGCCCGACCAACCTTTGTCTCCTGGATAACGGATCACGGGATCTCCTTCACCAATGATCGGGAGGTCCAATTTTTTGTGCAGCCCCATGTTCATCAAACGGTTCACGAACTTGGCTGGCTGTTCCTTATAATTTTCATTGATGATCTTGGCAAAAGCAGTGTTCGAAGAAACTGCAAAGGCCTTTGCCGTGGAAATCTTCCCGTAGCCATCCCACTTGGAATCCTTTACCACACCATCATATATCCTGTATTTTCCCCTTTCCGTATCGATGACCGTGCTGGTATCCACGACCTTATCTTCCAAAGCGGCCACCAAGGACATCAATTTAAAGGTAGAACCCGGCTCATGCGATTCCCCCACGGCATAGTTCAGTTTTTCGTAGTATGTCCCATCAGAGGTTCGCCCCAGATTGGAGATGGCCTTCACCTCCCCGGTCTTGGTCTCCATGACCACCACACAACCATGGTCGGCCTTATATTTTTCCAGCTGCTTCAACAATTCGTGGTGGGCAATGTCCTGGATGTTCACATCGATGGTGGACACCACGTCCAGTCCATCCTGTGGCTCCACAATATTATCCAGACCGACGGGTTTCCATTGGCCCTTGGCTATTTTTTGCTTCAAACGTTTTCCTTCCCTGCCCCTCAGATAGGTCTCTCCAAAGGCACCATCCAAACCTACACGGGTATAGTATCCGTTTTCATCCACTCTTTCATAACCAATGCTCCTGGCTGCCATCTTACCCAAAGGGTATTCCCTCACCACACGATGGGTCTCGATGAAACCGCCTTTATATGGGCCTAGGTTGAAAAGAGGGAATTGTTTGATGCGGACATAACTCAAGTAATCCACGTTACGCGCCACCAGTTCGTACCTGCTGCCATTGACCCTGGCCTTTCTGAACAATTGCCTGTAATAGGAAGAAGGTCTGTTGAAAAGGTTCCCCAACGAATCGGACAGGGCGGCAACATATTTTTGGAAATTTGCTTCGGACACCGTTTGCGCATCGAACCTGATCTCGTATTTGGGAACGGATGCGGCCAATAGACTACCATCTTCGGAATACAGATTGCCCCGATTGGGTTCTATGGTGAACATTTTTTCGGTCTTGCTCAGGGCAAGTTCCTTATATTTTTCACCTTCCACCATCTGGATATCCACCAGCTTCACCACCACGGCAATGGCCATGACCAGAAGTCCACCTGCTACGAGGTAGAGCCTATTCATGATATTTTTTTCGGTGATTGCCACTATTCCGCTGATTTTACCACTATTTTCTTCGGTGGGTTTTCGGAAGGAACAAGCCCTTTGTCCGCCACTTCTTTTCGCAAAGTGGATTCCAGCTTGAGCTGTTGCACATTGGACCTTCCTTGAAAAAACTCACTTTTCAATTTTCTCACCTCCTCGTTCAAGGCGGCTATTTCCATTACTTTTTTATCGGCATTGTGACTACTGGAAATCATCAATGCGGCCAAGAAGGAGGCATACAACAAAAACATCCAGTTCTTGGGAGCATCCCCGCTCACCAAAAACTTTCCTTTTAATATGTCCAGCAATCCTTTTCTCATTTTTCTATATGCGTTCCGCAATGCGGAGTTTTGCGCTTCTTGCCCTATTGTTTCGGGCCACTTCTTCTGCGGATGGCACTATGAGCCCTCCCACTTTTTTCAAGGGAACGTCGATGTTCCCATAAAAGTCCTTTTCAGGTTCACCCTCGAACCGTCCGTCACGTATGAAACGCTTCACCAAACGGTCTTCCAGGGAGTGGTAGCTGATCATGCTCAATCGCCCACCTTTTTCCAGAACCTCCGGCACTTGGAGCAAAAACTCCTTCAGCACCTCTATTTCTTGGTTGACCTCTATCCGAATGGCCTGATAGATCTGGGCCAAGATTTTGTTCTCCTTCATCTTGGGCAAAAACTTGCCCAAGGTCTGTTTCAATTCTTCCGTGGTTTTGATCGGATTGACCGCCCTTGCTTCCACAATGGTCTTGGCCATGGCGTTGGCGTTTCGCAGTTCCCCATATTGGAACAGCACCGATGCCAGATCTTCTTGGGGGTAAGCGTTGATCACCTCATAGGCCGATAGGGCATTGCCCCTGTTCATTCGCATGTCCAGATCAGCATTGAACCTAGTGGAGAATCCGCGGGCCGCTTCATCGAACTGATGGGAGGAAACCCCGAAATCTGCCAAGATTCCATCGACTTTCCGAATACCATAGAACTTTAGATATTGCTTGAGGTAGCGAAAATTCTGGTTGATCAACTGGAACCTGTCATCGAGCAATGCATTTTGCAGGGCATCCTCGTCTTGATCAAATGCGAACAGCTTTCCGCCCTCGCCCAATCGTTTCAATATTTCACTGGAGTGCCCTCCACCACCAAAGGTGACATCCACATACACCCCATCTTTCTTTATGTCCAATCCGTCCACCGACTCTTGCAACAGCACCGGATTGTGATATGCATTACTCATCGTCATCAAAGATCTCTTCGGCCAAATCTGCATAATCCTTCTCCCCTTCGGCCAAGACTTTTTCATACTTGTCCTTGTCCCAGATCTCAATTTTGTCAAAGACCGCATTGAGCACAACCTCCTTATCGATTCCCGCAAAATCCACGAGGTTCTTGGGTATCTGCAACCTTCCGGAATCCCCATCGATGGCGACTTCCTTCATCCCGGCCACAAAATTCCTCACAAAGGCATCGTACTTGCGGTTGATCTTGCTCTTCTTCATCACCTTCTGCATCAGCGCATCGAACTCTTGCTTTGGATAGAGTTCCAGACACTGCTGAAAAACCGACCTCTTGATAATGAACCCTTCCTTCAGGACAGGCAATAGCTGATTTTTCAAGGAAATGGGCAGCAATACCCTTCCTTTTGAATCCGCTTTGCAATCATGTTGTCCTATGATATGGGTCACTAGAAATCAATTGGTTACTTAATACAACTCAAATATATAGATTTTATTTCCACATTTCTCCACTTACCACCACTTTTGTTGATAAATTCACCACTTTTAGACCAAAAGCAAACTTTTGAAGCCAAAAAATCCCTTCATCAAAAAGGCCCGCACACTTCCGAAATCTTGGGCAAACCGAAAAAACTTGCCCCCGATGCACCAAAAACCTGAATTCTTTGTAACATGAAATGCCTATATTTGCGCCTCTTACTACCAACTGACTATTAATGGAAGAGCATTTAATTGAGGATGGCAAATACAGGTATATAGAAAAGGGCGAGGGAATCCCCATGATCATCCTTCACGGACTTATGGGTGGACTCAGCAATTTTCAGGGCGTATCTGACTATTTCCCCTCCAAGGGCTACAAGGTCTTGATCCCCGAGCTCCCCATTTACGACATGCCCATCCTGAAGACGACCGTAAAGAACTTTGCCAAGTTTTTGGAAGGTTTCATCGAGGCCAAAGAGTTGAAGGATGTCATTCTTTTGGGCAATTCCCTAGGTGGGCACATTGGTCTCTTGCACACCAAAATGTTCCCCGAAATGGTCAAGGCACTGGTGATCACCGGAAGCTCCGGGCTCTATGAAAGTGCCATGGGCGATGGCTATCCCAAACGTGGCGATTATGAGTTCATCAAGAAAAAGGCGCAGGATGTCTTTTATGATCCCGAAGTGGCCACCAAAGAAATTGTGGACGAGGTGTTTGCCACGGTGAACGATAGGATGAAGTTGGTAAAGACCCTTGCCATTGCCAAAAGTGCCATCCGCCACAACATGTCAAAGGACCTGCCGCACATGAAAACCCCTACTTGCATCATTTGGGGCGAGAACGATACGGTGACCCCTCCCAATGTGGCCAAGGAATTTCACGAACTCTTGCCGGATTCCGACCTGTACTGGATAGAGAAATGCGGCCATGCGCCCATGATGGAGCACCCAGAGGACTTTAACCGCATTCTGGACGCTTGGTTGAAGAAGAGAGGGTTCTAATAGTTAGACGTTAGCATTTTTTAGTTTTATTAATGGGTGTTTTTAGTATTTTACCATTGTCTATCGTCTATTTTCTATTGTCTAACATCTATTCAAAATGAAGATTTCTTCCGCCGAATTCATAATGAGCAATTCCAATGTGGCCAAATGCCCCAATGAACCGCTGCCGGAGTATGCCTTTATTGGGCGGTCCAATGTGGGAAAATCGTCCCTTATCAATATGCTCGTGGACAGAAAGGGATTGGCCAAGACCTCTGGAAGACCGGGGAAAACGCAGCTCATCAACCATTTCAAGATCAACAACAATTGGTTTTTGGTGGATTTGCCCGGATATGGCTATGCGAGGGTCTCCAAAAAGGACAAAAACACCTTTCAGAAATACATCACCGAATATTTTCAAAAACGGAAACAATTGGTCTGCGGTTTTGTGCTTGTGGACATCCGACACGACCCACAACCCATTGATCTTGAGTTCATGGAATGGCTGGGGACCAATCAGGTGCCGTTTGCCATTATCTTCACCAAAGCGGACAAACTCAAGCCCGGCACCATTGAAAAACAAGCGGAAGCCTATCTACAAAAATTAAGGGAAGGCGCATGGGAAGAAGCTCCACCACATTTCACCACCTCATCCAGCAACCGGATGGGCAAGGATGAACTTTTGGAGTTCATAGATGGCATCAACCAACAATTTTTCTCCAATAATTGATCTCGGATAAATCCAAAGGATTTATTTTTTTAATGCGTATTTTCCATGCAATTTAGGGAGCATGGATGCAGTGAAGACTTACCATAATGTGAACAGGGCCGATGGTTCGCTCAGTTTTGGCATTTCCAAGATGGAGGATATCCATAAAAAAAGGAACGGTCTGGCCGATGAGCCCCACCGACATGACTATTACACCATTCTTGTCGTCAAAAAAGGAAAGGGCGTCCATTTGGTCGATTTCAAGACGCATCCCATTGCAGGAAACCAGGTTTTTTTCATCAGTCCCGGGCAGGTGCATCAACTCAAGGAAGAAACGAGCTCCTTTGGCTATTCCATTGTTTTTTCCGCCCAGTTCCTCGCCATGAACCATATTTTAGTGGATTTCATTGACGACATCAACCTGTTCAATGATTTTGGCAACACCCCGCCCCTGATGGTCAGCGAGCCGGAAATGGACCGCATCCTGTCCTACGCCTCGGAAATGGAATTTTATTACCGGTCCCACGACACTTATAAGTTTGAGGCCATCGGCGCTTTGCTCAAATTGCTTTTGATTGCTTGCCACAACCTGTGTTCTTTGACCCAACTGGATTCCCAGACCATGGAGGTCGGTGCCGTTTTGGTGCGCAACTTCAAACAACTGGTGAACGAAAAGTTCAAGACGTGGCACCATGCATCCGCCTATGCCGATGCGCTGCACATCACCCCCGACCACCTGAACCGTGTGGTGAAATCCCTCACCGGAAAAACATCCAAGGAGCACATCCAAAGTAGGATCACCATTGCCGCCAAACGATTGCTGTATTTTTCTGCCCTCTCCCAAACAGAGATTGCCTTTGAACTTGGTTTTTCAGAGCCGGCCAACTTCAGTGCTTTTTTCAAGTCCTGCACGGGCATTTCCCCGAGCAAGTTCAAAGAATTGGCCTAATATCGGATTTTCATAAGTCCCTCCCGTGTTTTCATATCCCCAAAACCTCTTGCTTGCCCGACCTTTGTAGGGAACAAAAAAATAAGACATATGAAGACCGTATTGCACAAAGCAGACACCAGAGGGCATGCCGACCATGGCTGGCTCAACAGTCACCATACATTCAGTTTCGCCGCCTATCAAAATCCAGAACGGATGCATTTTGGGGTGCTCCGCGTACTAAATGATGACCAAGTGGCACCGGGCAAGGGGTTTGGCTCCCACCCCCACGACAACATGGAGATTATTTCCATTCCTTTGGAAGGGGACTTGGAACACAAGGACAGCATGGGCAATGTGACCACCATAAAAGAAGGGGACGTACAGGTAATGAGTGCCGGAACGGGCATCTTTCACAGTGAATACAATAAGAATGATGATAAGGAGGTGAAGTTCCTACAGATCTGGGTCTTCCCCAATAAAAGGAACGTGGAGCCCCGTTATGACCAGATTTCCATAAGGGACATTGAGAAAAAGAATGCTTTTTACCAAGTACTCTCCCCCAACCCTGATGATGAAGGTGTGTGGGTACATCAAGATGCCTGGTTCCATTTGGGCAAGTTTGAATCTGGCGCCATGGACACCTACAACATCAAGAAAGAAGGAAATGGGGTCTATGTCTTTGTACTGGAAGGTACCGTGGACATCAATGGACAGCAACTTGAAAAACGGGATGGTCTTGGAATTTGGGAAACGGATTCCTTCGACCTGAAATCCAACACAGACAGTAGGGTGCTGCTCATGGAAGTGCCGATGGGCCTTGGCAGCGTTGGACGTTGATTTTTCCAATGAAAGCATCATTAAAAAAAGCCCCGACCGGGGCTTTTTATTTTCCCAACCATGGACGATGAAGTGGATTATTGGTTATTTTAGGATAACCATTCATTCACCTACAATGAAACAAGACAAAAAATACATCACACCTAGCGGCTTTTTGAAAACCATGTCTTTTTTGCACCTGGGCATTGCCGCCACCCCCATCATCATGGGAGTATTATTTTATTCGCAAGCAGATAATATCCTATTGGACTTTTCGGGTTCAGGCGATATGTTTTTGGCTATTGTCCCTCTCATTGCCCTAAGCAGTATTGTTATGGGGAATTTTATCTTTAAGAAAATAATGGGCAAGGTCCCCAAAGAACTTGGACTTAAAGAGAAACTGGCCAAGTTCCAAACCGTTTCCATCATTAAATATGCACTGTTGGAAGGTGCAGCCCTTTTCTCGATGGTGATTTTTTCAAACACCCAAAATTTGGCCTACATCATCATAGGCGCCTTTTTGGTCCTCTTCCTGTTCCTGCAAAAACCTACGAAGAATAAAATAGAGCATGTTTTGGGATTGACCGGCGAACAAAAAGCCCAATTCAACAAATTGGACATGCCTTTGGGCTAACGTGACTTGCCAAGCTCCAGTTTTTCTGCAAAATAATCGCAGAAATCCCTCATGGTGGCCGTCATTTTATCGTCCTGCGTGGCCTTCATAAAGGTATCGGTCATGGTCATCAAGGTCTGATGGAAGAAAATCTTCATCTCGTCCACTGGCATATCCTTGGTCCAAAGGTCTATTTTAAGGGATTCCTTGTTCTTGCTGTCCCAAACGGACAACATCATGGCCTTTGCATCTTCCTCTTGCACACCACCGTCCTGGGCAGACCATTTCAATTCCTCAGGAACCCTGTTCTCATCAAGTCCCACTGTCAATTTTATTTCTGAAGTATGTACTACCGCCATCTACTTTCTTGGTTTATAGTTCGATTTTTTTAGGATCTCATCCGCCGGCATATCCAAAAGCTGTCGGAGACCCACCTCATTTTTTTCCATAAAGGCCCTAACGATCTGCCAACCCATATATCTGCCCAGCCTTCCCGGGGATTCATTGTCCAGTTCCAGTCCAAACTTGGAAAACGGTGCTGGGTCCAAAAACTTTCGGTCCAGTTGGGAGTCCGTACTGTAGAGCAGGTCCCGTTCCACAAAATATTTCCACATCTGTTCCTCGTTCGCCATGGCCCAGTCCATTTCTTCTTGGGTATAGCCTATTTTTTGTGCATCCGTATTATGGGGAAGCAGCCTGTCCTTTATATACAGTTCCTTGCCGTAATGCACCATTCTCGAAAGGAAAGTCCGGTTTCTAGGATAGGCAAGCACTCTTTTGGAAAAAGCACTGGCCACATCGGAAACCAGAAATTGCTTGTCCAGTCCGGACGATATGTATCGCTGTATGCCGCCATAAAAACGATGGTCCGGGCCCAAATAATTGTCCAACCCTATCAGCAGAAGGGTATCCGTCAATATGATGCGGTCCTCATACCGCACATCTGAAGTGAGCGTGACCACTTTGGGCACTTCAAACTCCGGGAAATAATATTTGATATGCTGAAAAAGGGACTCCAACTCCCCTGCTTCCTCTTCAAAATCCCCAAAGGTCTTGTCCACCTCTTCGGAAAGTTCAATTTGAAGGGTATCGGACAATTTTGCCTCCCAGATGCTATCGGGAAATTGTTCGGGAAAGAGGTAGGGGTATTTTTTCTTCAATTGGGGAATGCCCTCAGGCGTCGCCTGTGCAAACTCACGGTCAAAACGGGAAATTTGGAGTTCAATGGGCACTTTTGCAATCTCCTGCTCCACCTTGTCCTCTTTTTTACAGGAGAAAAAGAAAAGAAAAATCCCCAAAACCAAACACAAAGGTGCCTGTTTCGCAAAGTATTTGAACAACCTCTTCATTTTTATGGGCGTAGGGTTTAAATTTACAGGGAACAAAGGTAATTTATTGAAAACAAAAAGTAAGATATGCAAACAGAAAAGGTAATAGCCCATATTGTGGATTGGTTGAAAGCGTATGCCACCAATGCCAATTGCAAAGGTTTTGTAATCGGGGTATCGGGAGGGATCGATTCCGCCGTCACTTCAACACTTTGCGCCAAGACCGGGCTGGATCTATTGTGTTTGGAGATGCCCATACACCAGGCTGAAAGCCAGGTTACCCGTGCCGACCGCCATATTGATTGGTTGATGGAAAATTTCCCGAATGTGTCCCGACAGCCTGTGGACCTTACCCCTGTGTTCGACAGTCTTGTGGCCGCTTTTCCCAAAGTGCTGAACGAAGAGGAACGGTTTATGTCCCTTGCCAATACCAGGGCCCGATTACGGATGACCACACTCTATTATTTTGCCGCACTCCAAGGCTACCTCGTGGCTGGTACCGGAAACAAAGTAGAAGATTTTGGCGTAGGTTTCTATACCAAATACGGGGATGGAGGGGTGGACCTTAGCCCCATTGCGGATTTGGTGAAGACCGAAGTGTATGAACTCGGGAGGGTGTTGGGCGTTAACCAGGACATTATGGAAGCAGCACCTACTGATGGCCTTTGGGGCGACAGTAGAACGGATGAGGACCAGATAGGGGCGTCTTACCCAGAATTGGAGTGGGCCATGAAAATGGATGGGGCCGGAAAAACAATTGAAGATTTCTCTGACAGGAAAAAAGAAGTATTCTCCATATATAAAAGGTACAATACTGCAAACAAACATAAGATGGTTCCTATCCCCATTTGTGAGGTTCCAGCCAGCCTGAAATGACCTTTTGACGCAGAAATCCCAGTTTAAGACGAAAAAAACCATAGAAAAACTATGGTTTTAAGAAAAAAAGTACAATTTTACGCTGTCAAATTATTATCTTGCCCGCTATACCGTGCAGGTAATCAGACACTAACTAACAAAAAAACTAAACTCAAAACCGAATGATAAAGGTATTGATCGCTGACAACCATCCTGTAGTAAGGCTTGGTATTAAACAGGTGCTTGAATCTAGCTCAGATATTGAAATCATTGCAGACGTCTCCACTACATCAGAGCTTTTTGAAACATTGAAAAAAATGACCCCGGACGTGGTCATTTTGGAAATGGATATCCCAGAAATCAACGGGATTGCCACTCTAAGAAAGATGAAATTGGAATTCCCTGACATCAAAACCCTGATGTACAGTGGTCAATCCGAAGATGTGTACGCCCTGAGCACCATTCGTGCCGGAGCTTACGGCTATCTATCCAAAACTGCTGACCTGGATTACATCATTTCCGCGGTGAGAAAAGTGAGCGACGGCAATATGTTCATTACCAATGAGCTGGCCCAACGCCTGGCCTTTGACGAAGGCACCCAAAAACCACGAAGGTTCTTCAGAAAATTGTCCTCAAGGGAAGTTGAGGTACTAAAACTGCTGGCCAGTGGAAAAAGAAACAAGGAAGTCGCCGAAGGACTCAACTTGAACGAAAAGACAGTGAGCACCTACAAGGCCCGTTTGATGAAAAAATTGAATGTGGATAACTTGGTGGATCTGTTGCAACAGGCCAAGGCCCTGGAATTATATTGAAAATACCCAACCAAACCAACTAAGGTAAGTCCCGGACAGTTTTCACTTTCCGGGATTTTTTTTATCCCATCACGAAAGGACCCGGTTCAGTTTTGCATTCAACAACTTGTTCAACTGCAAGTAGTTGACTATTTCTTCCAAAATTTCAGTATGGTCCCCATTGCTTTCCTGCGTTTTTTCCTGTAGTTTTTGGATGCGGTTCTTGATCAGATTGCACCTTAGGGTAAGAATGGTCTCCCCCACCAACTGGGCCACGCCCAACTTTTTCCCTTTCGGATAGATTTCACGACGTTCCCAATCGTGCAGGACATATTGCTCCTCTTCCATTAAAATGGACGACACCTCTGGCACCACATCTTGGTCCAGTTCGGCCAAAAAAGTGTTCAATGAGAATTCCTCGTTCTCGTTCAAGCTTTCTATCAATTTGTAATAGATGTTCTTAAACTGTCCATTGGTGAGTTCGATTTCATCCTCCTGAAGATCCAAAAATACCTTTTCATACACCTTGGCCTCTACAATTTCAGGCTCCAAGACCAACTCCCCAGACTCATTTTCCTTGAGCACCAGGTCTTCAAACTCCTGCTTTTGGTTTCCGTACAACAAGAGCACTTCAATGATCTTGCGCTCCAGTTCATATTGCACATCCACCTTCTCCACCACAGGGTCGTTTTTAACGACCTCAAAGGCTTTCTGTTCCTCCTTGATCTTCTTGGAGGCATCTGCCATACCCTTTTTATCAATCTGCGCCAAAGTATTGTACAGTACTTCCTCCGAAATCTGCATGATCTTGGCGCATTCCTGAATGTAGATCTCCTTTTGTATGCGGTCGGGTATCTTGCTGATACTGTTAACGATATCCCTTACCGTGTCCGCTCGCTTGATGGGGTCATTGGCCGCCTCCTTGGCCAGCAAAGATGTCTTGAACTGGATAAAATCCTTGGCATTCTCCTCCAGATAAAGCACCAAGTCCTCATACGTATTGTTCTTGGCAAAACTATCGGGATCCTCTCCTTCGGGGAAGGTGCACACCTTTACGTTCATTCCCTGTTCCAAGATCAAGTCAATCCCACGGAGCGAGGCACGCAATCCGGCCGCATCCCCATCAAAAAGCACCGTGATGTTCTTCGTGAGCCTGTTGATTAACCGTATCTGTTCTGGCGTCAAGGCGGTACCACTGGAAGAGACCACGTTTTCGACGCCCTTCTGGTACATTTGGATGACGTCCGTATAGCCTTCCACCAAATAACAGTTGTCCTCTTTGGCAATGGCCTGCTTGGCATAGTAGATGCCATAAAGTACCTTGCTCTTGTGGTAGATGTCGCTTTCGGGCGAATTGAGGTACTTGGCCGCTTTTTTGTCATTGCCCAAAATCCTTCCGCCAAAACCCAGTACCCGTCCGCTCATGGAGTGGATGGGAAACATGACCCTTCCCTTGAAACGATCGAACCGTTTGACCTCCCCGCCTGCTTGTTCCTTCACAATGGTGAGCCCCGTCTTTTCCAAAAACTCCAATTGGTAGCCCTGGTCCAAAGCAGTTTGGGTATAGGCCTCCCACTCGTCCAAGCTATATCCGAGCCCGAACTTTTTGATGGTCCCATCGGTAAAACCACGCTCTTTGAAATACGTAAGGCCAATGGCCTTTCCCGGTCCCGAGTCCCAGAGGGTCTGCGCAAAGTATTTTTGTGCATGTTCGGAGACCAGGTACATGCTTTCCCGCTCGTTGGCCTGCTCCTTTTCCTCACTGGTCTGCTCGGTCTCCTCTACCTCGATATTGTACTTTTTCGCCAAATATTTTATGGCTTCGGGATAGGTAAAGTGCTCATGTTCCATCAAAAAGGCCACCACATTCCCCCCTTTTCCACTACTGAAATCCTTCCAGATCTGCTTGACGGGGGACACCATAAAACTTGGGGTGCGCTCGTCCGTAAAAGGGCTGAGTCCCTTAAAATTGGAGCCTGACTTCTTCAACTGCACAAAATCCCCGATCACCTCCTCCAATCGGGCGGTCTCATATACTTGGTCTATGGTGGTTTTTGAAATCAAGGACAATGCTTTGAAATAGCTGTTAAAGGTAAATAAAAACAAAGATTTGGTGAATCCGGTACCAACATTCCCTTTCAAGATTTCTTATCTTAGGTGTCCGTTATGGACGTCCCTTAGGGATTTTTCAAAAACACAGAAAGAGATATGACATTTAAAAGATTACGGAAGTTAGCCGTTTTGGCCGTTTTTTCATGGGGAATAGCCTTCAACGTCCATTCTCAAATGGTGGAGAAAGCAGCCCCGATCTATGAAAATGGGGAGGCCCAAGTGGTCGAGGCTTTTTCCGACCCCAGCAAATGGATACGCCACGATCTTTGGGTGGAAACCGAGTTTGATTCCGATGGGGATGGAAAATTGGATCGTATGCATGTGGATGTCACCCGTCCGGAACAGACCGAGACCGAAGGCCTGAAACTTCCCGTCATCTATGAATCCAGCCCTTATTATGCAGGAACTGCTGGTTTGGGCGATGGTATTTTCTGGGACGTGAAACACGAATTGGGAGAAGCCGGAAAACCTCGAAAACACCCAGAGGTGACCCGGATAGGGGAACGCCCCATCATTTCCAATTCCCAAATAAGGACATGGGTACCCCGCGGATATGTCGTGGTGCATTCCTCCTCGCCCGGCACCGGACTTTCCGATGGCGCTCCGACCGTTGGAGGCGACAATGAGTCCCTGGCACCCAAGGCCGTTATCGACTGGTTGTGCGGCAGGGCAAAAGGATATACCGAGCGAAATGGCAACACGGAAGTAAAGGCCTATTGGTCCACGGGCAAAGTGGGCATGACGGGCACTTCGTACAATGGCACCCTGCCCTTGGCGGCTGCCACAACGGGCGTGGAAGGACTGGAGGCCATTATCCCCATCGCCCCGAACACTTCGTACTACCATTACTATCGCTCCAATGGACTCGTACGCTCACCCGGCGGGTATTTGGGGGAAGACATTGATGTGCTCTACGATTTTATCCACAGTGGCGATGAATCCAAAAGGGCCAGGAACAACAAGGTGGTCCGCGACACGGAGATGAAGAACGGACAGGACCGCATCACCGGGGATTATAACGATTTCTGGGCCGGACGGGACTACCTCAACGACATGGGACCCATGAAGGCCGCCCTTTTGATGTCGCATGGCTTCAACGACTGGAACGTGATGCCCGAACACAGCTACCGTATTTATGACAAGGCCAGGGAGAAAGGTTTACCGGTCCAAATCTATTACCATCAAAATGGACACGGTGGCCCACCCCCCATCTCCATGATAAACCGATGGTTCACCAAATACCTGCACGGCATTGACAATGGGGTGGAAAATGACCCAAAGGCCTGGATCGTTCGGGAAGATGATAAAATGGAAAACCCGACATCCTATGAGGACTATCCCAATCCGAAAGCATCGGACGTCACTTTATTTTTGACCAAAGGGGCACCTAAAAAAGGACAGCTCTTCACCTCCAAACCGCAAAAACAGGGAACGGAGACCTTGGTGGACAACTATTCCTTTTCGGGATCTAGTTTGGCGCAGGCCGAGATGACCAACCATAGGTTGATTTATGTAACACCTCCCCTTTCCGAGGATGTGCACATTTCGGGCATCCCAAAAATCAAGATCAAACTGGCCAGCAGCAAACCCGCCGCCAATCTGTCCGTTTGGTTGGTATCCTTGCCCTGGAATGAGGGGCACAGCACCAAGATCACGGACAACATCATTACCCGGGGATGGGCGGATCCCCAGAACCACAAATCCCTTACTGAAAGTGAGCCTTTGGTCCCGGACAAGTTTTATGAAATGGAGTTTGGACTGATGCCGGATGACCAAATCATCCCCAAGGGGCAGCAAATTGGGTTGATGATCTTCTCCAGTGACAAGGAATTCACCCTATGGCCCGAACCCGGCACGGAACTGACCGTGGACTTGGACGGAACGCAACTCGTTCTCCCGGTGGTGGGAGGAAAAATCCCTGTCACAAGTCCTTAAATGGAAGGGAAATCGATTTTGGATCTTATAAAGGTGAAATAAAAATAACTGGACAACAATGGACAAACACAGTTTTGATACGCTTTCTGAAGCCGTGAACACCTTGACCCAAGAGGGGTATATAGAAGATTTTGAAGCAGGGGACAGTTGTATCAAAGCCCTGTATTCCAAAAAGGAATACCACCCCAGTGAGTTGAAGATCATGGCCTCATACCGTTTTGAGGGGATGACCGACCCCGAAGACCAAGCTACTGTGTTCACCATTGAGGCCACTGATGGCACCAAGGGCACGCTAGTGATGTCGTACAGTGCGGAGCATAATCAAAATGAGGAGCTCATCAAAAAAATCCCGATTGTGACGAGGAGCTAGATCTATCCAAAAAACTGGCCCAAGGCAGAAGGTTGATAGAGCAGCCACCCTGTTAAGCTGAACCGACTTTTGTGCGCTTGGAGCACTGCATGGGGCACTTCGGCACTTTTGAACATCACGCATCTGGCCGCCAAAGGATCCACCAAAAAGCTGGAACCGTCCTTTTCAAAAATTTCTAGTTCCCCACCGTCCCCTCTTTGCCAACCTTCATTAAGGTAAATCACCACGGAGATCATCCGGTTGTTCCTGCGTTCAAATTGATCCAAATGTTTATCGTAATGCCCGCCCGAAGGGTAATGTGCCAAATGGAACTCATATCCGGAAAGACTCAGGTAGCAATATCGATTGAACATCTGCATGATCTCATCCACCAATCCCCAGTACGTCCTCAAGTGACTGTCCCTTTCCCGGTCCAACCAATAGGTGAAATCGCCCCTGATCTTGCTGTTGATCTGCTTTTCCGTATCTGCACCTATCCCTGCCTCATTGAACTTGGGCAGCATGTCCAGAAAAAAAGACCTGATCTCGGCATAGAGTTCATCCCGAAGAAAATGGTCAATGATCACGTAATCTTTACTGGAGAGGTCATCCATCCAAGACAACCAATCTTCCAAACTGTGGTAGGTTTCCAATGGTTCAAAATGTGTGCGAATGTAGAGAATATTCAACAATGAACCACTGTTTTTCTTATTTTGGACATGCTCAACCTACATCGATATATCATGGCACCAATTTTGTCCCAATCGTTTCATTATGAAAAACATACCCCCCATTCTTATCCTTTCCCTCCTTTCCCCTGCCCTTTCGGCGCAACGTGTTTTTGAAGTTGATGCCGACTATAAGGCTGATTATTTGGTCTTTGAGGTGGATAGCGAATACAAAGCAGACCTTCTTGTCCACAAAGTGGACCGGGACTACAAGGCGAAATACAATAAGGGGCTATGGTTTTTTACGGACAGGGATTACAAGGCAGATTTTGAGGTGTTCTTTGTGGATCGAGAATATAAAGCGGACCTTACGGTGTTCTTCGTGGACCGGGACCATAAAGCGGGCTGGAGAAACGATGCCAAAAGACTGGCACTTGAATTCCCGGTCTTGGAATGATCCCAACGCTGTATCTTTGTGCCCAAATCGAAACGTATGATCCTTTTCTTTGGAAGCAGACCTGGAAAAAAAGAGACTAAAACCTTGAAAAATGTCAGCTGTCCGCATTGCCACCAACGGGACACATTGACCGCAGTTTCCCAACCCAATCATGCCCATTTGTTCTGGATACCGATTTTTACCCTCAACACGATCCGCTATGCGGAATGTTCCCACTGCAAGCGGGTTTATTACAAGGAAGAGTTTACACCTGAAATGGAACGGGCCCTATCGTCCTAATATAAAAAGGTCTAAAAAGTGTCATTCTGAATGAAATGAAGAATCTTATTAAAGTTCAACTCTTCGATAATTGGTTGAACGAGATTTTTCGACTGGCCCTTCGACTGCGCTCAGGGTGACAGCTCAAAATGACAATTTTTAGACCTTTACATTCAACATTATTTCGGTCATATATCGAACCGAAGGCCCAAGGAAATATTGTTTTGTTTGATGTCAGCATCCGTGAAAATGGGATTCAAATCGTACTTGACGTATAGCAGCACCCCATCAAAACCCATATAACCACTCACTCCATAGATCAGGTCGCTGGTATTGTAGTCCCTCTTGAGCTTGTCCTTGACATCTTCCCCATCCCTACTGTACTTCAGTTTTTGACGGGTCCCCAAATTGAAACCACCATATCCTCCCAAACCGACCCTGAACTGATCCCGGATGGAATATCGGATGGTGCGTTCCGTTTTTCGAAACCGGGAAGGACCAAATTCAAAATGTACCGGGAAGACCAAATTATCCATTCGCAGTTTGGATTTGTCCAAGTCGTATTCGAACTCCTCCAAAACGGTCTGATCGCCATTCCTGACAAAAATCTGGTTGTCCTTTGGTTTGAGGCCGTTGAACTGGAATGAAAACCCATAGTTGAGCCGCAGCCAGTTCGAATTTTCAAAAACCCGGGTGCGCCACTGCCAACCCATTTCAAAAAATCGGCTCCCACCGATTTTGTACGGGGAATCGTCCAACGACTGACCCTCTATCAGGGCATTGTTGAGACCAATGGCCATGACAAAGTCAGAATAGGTCCGTCTGTCGTATTTGATGTCCTTTTTCCATCTGTTTGAATTGAACCAGATTGCTGGTTTTCCATCGATCATGATACCGATGTGCGTCCGGTCGTTATCCAAGGTATCCAGTTCGGACAGGGTAAGCACTTGGCCTTCGTTACGCTCCAAAAGGGAAATCTTGTTGTCCACAATGGCAACCCTGTTTTCAATATTGAGGGCCCTGCGCTTGGCCACTTCTTCCTTTAAGATTTTTGCTTCGGCTTCAGAAATATCGCCCTTTTCCAAACGCCTATTGATGTCCTTGACCTCTACTTTGAGCGCTTCTTTTTCCTGTTCCACGATACGCTCCCTTTCAATTTTAAGGGTCTTGATTTCCTTTTCATAGTCTTCCTGTCCCAAGATTTGGTGAGAAACGAGCAGAAATACCAGTGTCGCTAAATAAAATGTAATTGTTTTCATGATTGATTCTGGATTATAGCCTTCCTTGTCCCTGCCCAAGTTGTTTGGGCAGGAAGAGAAAGGTGTTTTGATTGATGAATAAAATTTTAATTGTTTCGGTCGGCCACGGCAGTCCGCAGTTTGAAATATCCTTCCTTGAGTGCATCGAATATTTGGTCCCTAAACGACTCATCCAGTTCGTCCTCCACCTCGGCGAGCAAGCTCATGGCATCCACTGATCCATTTTTAGGGAACAATCTGTCGGCCATGATCTGTTTTTGGGCCTGTCGGAGCAAAGAGTCCACCTCAGCATCCGAGACCCCTTTGTTCAAGCCTTCCATATGCTGCACCTGGGCGATCACTTCCTCCACTTTTTGGGTGATCAATGCATCCGACTCTTTGATGAACTTGTCCTGTACCTCTTGTTTTGTTTCCTCTTGGGTCAAAACCGGTTGCGAAATGGGAAGCTCGTCTGCAAAACCCTTTGGGTTTTCTTTGGTCATCGGTTCCAAATCGCTGTTGGCCACCTTGGTCTCCTCTTGTACCAGAAGTGTTTTGGTAAGGTCTTGTTGCGGGGATTGGGTTACGTTTTCCTTTTCCGTATCGATTTGATCCACTTTTTCTTCCACGACTTGGATTTCCGGGATGCTTTCCCCTTTGTCCACAAACAATAGGGACAACAACAAAATGCCCACAAAACTTGCGGCCATGGCATACAGTTGCCATTTACGGCCTTTCTTCTTGGGTGCGACATCCAATTGCGACGCAATTTTGTCCCAAGCCCCGGGTGAAGGAGTTATGGTGCGCTCCTCCAGTTTTTCCTTGATATGCTTTTCCAATTTATCCATATCCTATGCTTTACTTGCCCAACCTTGTTTTGGGCGACATTCCTTTTAAAGTCAAATTTTCCTGAAGCATCTTCCTCGCCTTGAACAGCTGCGATTTGGAGGTTCCTTCGGAGATTTCCAACATTTCGGCTATCTCTTGGTGGCCATAACCTTCGATGGCATGGAGCAAAAAAACGGTTTTGTACCCCTCGGGAAGCGAATCGATGAGCTGCTGTACGTATTCCACATCCAACAATCCATCACCGCTCACAGTTTCTTTGGGCTGGGCATCAAACACTTCATCGTCATAGACCACGAACTGTTTTTTCCGCAAATGGGAAATGCTCTCCCTCACCATGATGGTCCTGATCCACCCTTCAAAGCTTCCCTTGTGCGCAAATGTGTCCAGACTTTTGAACACCTTGATGAAACCATTGATCATGACGTCCTCCGCTAAATGCTGGTCCTTGATGTACTGTCTGCACACGCCCAACATTTTTGGCGCATACTTCCCATACAGCACCTTTTGGGCCTGTTGGTCGCCCTTCACGGCCTTTTTTATCAATTGGCCTTCATTGTTATATAGCGAAATGATCTTCAAAAGTTTGGTTTCAAAAAGTGGTTCTATTTAGATAGACGGATAATGTTCAATAGGAGTTGCCTGAAAAAATAAATTTTTTCATTCAAAATTGAAAATCAGTTATTTACAATTTTATTTTTTTCGGTCAACCACATAGTTGACCATAAGCGTGAGGGCACTTTTGTATTCAGAATCGGGGTAATTGTCCAAGATGGCCAGGGCCTCGTCCTTAAATTCCAGCATTTTGTCCACGGCATATTCCAATCCGCCCATTTCCTTTACATAGGCGATGACCTCCTTTACCCTTTTCTTGTTCTTGTTGTGGTTTTTGATGGAATTGATCAACCATTTCTTCTTCTCCTTGTCGCTCTGGTTCAAAGCATAGATCAAGGGAAGGGTCATCTTCTGTTCTTTAATGTCGATGCCCGTAGGTTTTCCAATCTGTTCGGCACCATAGTCAAAAAGGTCATCCTTTATCTGGAAGGCCATACCGCAGAGTTCCCCGAACTTTCTAAAGGTCTCCACCTCTTCGGAATCGGGCCGGACGGAACAGGCTCCCATGCTGCAACAGGCCGCAATGAGGGTCGCTGTTTTTTGACGGATGATATCGTAATAGACCTCTTCGGTGATATCGAGGAGACGTGCCTTTTCAATCTGCAGCAATTCCCCTTCGCTCATGTCCCGAACGGCATTGGAAATGATATGGAGCAGATCGTAGTCCTTGCTTTCCAAAGAGACCAATAGGCCTTTCGAAAAAAGGAAATCGCCCACCAAAACGGCAATTTTGTTCTTCCAAAGTGCATTGATGGAGAAAAATCCCCTTCGTTTGTTGCTGTCGTCCACCACATCGTCATGGACTAAGCTGGCCGTGTGGATCAGTTCGATGATGGAAGCTCCGGTATAGGTCCTTTCGTTCACCTCACCGTTCAACAATTTGGCGGTAAGAAAAACGAACATGGGCCGCATCTGCTTGCCTTTTCTGTTGACAATATAGTAGGTGATCCTATTGAACAATGCCACCTTGGACGACATGGACTTGAGGAATTTTTCCTCAAAAAGTTCCATTTCATCCTCTATGGGTTCCCTGATCTGAGATACTATTTTCAACAACGGTTTGGTGCGTTTGATTTTGAAGCCTTAAAAGTAGGGAAAATGAAAGAGTTGGTATAAAGATGCGGAAAGATTTAAGCCCGATGGGTGAAACTATCGATGATTTGAGGGGGTTTCCAGGGTTAAGGGTTAAGGGTTAAGGGTTAAGGGTTAAGGGTTAAGGGTTAAGGGTTAAGGGTTAAGGGTTAAGGGAAAGAACAAATTATTTTGTTACTTGGTTATTGTGTTATTGGAATTTGGGATTTGGGATTTGAGAATTGGTACTTGCCGACTCCCGACTCCTGACTCCCGACTCCTGACTCCTGACTCCTGACTCCTAAACCTAACTTTTATTGGCCAACTGCCCACATGCGGCGTCGATATCCTTCCCTCTGGATCTGCGGACGGTAACGGTAATGCCATTGCTCTCCAGAATGTTTTGGTACATTTCCACAGCATCCATGGAGGCTTGTTGGAACTCGCCATCGTCTATGGGGTTGTACTCGATCAGATTGACCTTGGATGGGGCAAACTTGCAAAACCTGACCAGTGCGTCGGCTGCCTCCCTGGTATCGTTTATGCCTTTCCAGACCACATATTCGTACGTGATTCTATTTTTTGTCTTGCTATACCAATATTCCAATGCCTCCCGAAGGTCTTTCAAGGGGAAGGTGGCATTGAAGGGCATGATGGAGGTACGCACCTCATCGATAGCGGAATGAAGGGATACCGCCAATCGGAACTTGACTTCTTCGTCGGCCATTTTCTTGATCATCTTGGGCACCCCTGAAGTGGATACGGTGATCCGTCTTGGGGACATGCCCAATCCTTCGGGCGAGGTGATCATTTCTATGGCCTTGAGCACGTTGTTGTAGTTCATCAGGGGTTCGCCCATGCCCATGAACACAATATTGCTCAGGGGACGGTCAAAATAGAGCCTGCTTTCGTTGTCTATGGCCACCACCTGATCATAGATCTCATCGGGGTTCAGGTTACGCATCCGTTTCATGCGGGCGGTGGCACAGAACCTACAATCCAAACTGCAACCTACCTGACTGGAAACACAGGCGGTGGTCCGGGTCTCGGTCGGGATGAGAACGGATTCGACCACAAGTCCATCGTGCAGGCGTACCGCATTTTTGATGGTGCCATCGGAGCTGCGCTGCATTTGGTCCACCCGTATGTGGTTGATCACGAAGTTATCTTCCAACATTTGTCGGGTTTCCTTGGAAACATTGGTCATGGCATCAAAGGTATGGGCCGATTTCTGCCAAAGCCATTCATAGACTTGGTTGCCCCGAAAGGCCTTGTCCCCATGCTCCACAAAGAACTGCCGAAGCTGTTCCTTGGTCAATGCTCGTATGTCCTTCTTTTTGGTTTCCACAGGATAAAGATAATCAAGAAAAAATCCCGTTGGTCGTGGAACCGAACGGGATTCTATGGTTTGTTCGTATACTCAATTATAGGATCAACATCGCATCCCCGTAGGAGTAGAAGCGATATCCTTCCAAAATGGCCTGTTTGTAGGCTTTTTTGATAAGGTCATGACCTGCAAATGCAGATACCATCATCAACAGGGTTGATTTTGGCAAATGGAAATTGGTGACCATGCAATTGGCAATGCTGAAATCGTATGGAGGGAAGATGAACTTGTTGGTCCATCCTTCGTAGGTGTTCAGGGTCTGTTCTGAGGAAACGGCACTTTCAAGTCCTCTCATCACGGTGGTCCCCACGGCACAGATACGTCTTTTCTTGGCCTTGGCCCTGTTCACAATTTCTGTAGCCTTTTCATCGATGACCAGCTCCTCACTGTCCATTTTGTGCTTGGAAAGATCCTCTACCTCAACAGGGTTAAAGGTTCCCAAGCCCACATGCAAGGTGACTTCGGCAAAATCGATGCCTTTGATCTCCAAGCGTTTCAGCAAGTGTTTTGAAAAGTGTAGTCCCGCAGTCGGTGCCGCCACTGCGCCTTCATGCTTTGCATAAATGGTCTGATAGCGCTCCTCATCTTCGGGCTCCACATTCCTTTTGATGTATTTGGGAAGTGGTGTTTCCCCCAATTC
The DNA here is from genome assembly GCF_033441575.1 of Flagellimonas baculiformis. NCBI lineage: Bacteria > Pseudomonadati > Bacteroidota > Flavobacteriia > Flavobacteriales > Flavobacteriaceae > Flagellimonas > Flagellimonas baculiformis. The sequence continues at coordinate 345,069 of NZ_JAUZVW010000004.1, read as the reverse complement.
CCTCAATTTTCTCCTAAAATCGGTATAGGAACCGTCGTAAAGGAAACGAAGGGTCCTTCCTCTGGATGTGGTGTTGTCGATCACTTCGGCCACTAGACTTTCATCGTCCCCAAAATAGAGCTTGTTCCCAATCCTTATCTTTCTGGCCGGGTCCACCAAAACGTCCCAAAGGCGCTGTTCTTGGTTCAGTTCCCGGAGCAAGAACACTTCGATACGGGCCCCAGTTTTTTCCTTGTTTCCAAACAGTCTTGCAGGGAATACCTTGGTGTTGTTCAGGACCATCACATCACCTTCATCAAAATATTCGATAAGGTCCTTGAACATTCTATGTTCGATTTTTCCAGAATCCCTATGAATTACCATCAGTTTGGATTCATCCCTGTTTTCAGCGGGGTATTCGGCCAATAGTTCCTTGGGCAATTCAAAATTGAAGTTGGATAATTTCATCTAGACTTTTTTTGGATTTTTTTAAAGAGGGGCAAATATACGACCTCGTGATAGCGGATGTCAAGTAATTTGATGATTAAATGTCGGTTACATTTCGGACACGCCAAATCCGAGGGTCTTGAGATCCTTCCAAAAGTCGGGATAGGATTTGGAGACCACTCCTGCATCGTTGACGATCAAATCGGTCTTCAGGGCAAGTGGGCCAAAGGCCATCGCCATCCGGTGGTCATTGTAGGTGTCCACATCCACGCCCGATTTGATATTGGTAATGGGTTGCAGGGTAAGGCTCTCGCTATCGATGGTCACTTTTGCGCCAAATTTGGACATTTCGGTCTGCAGTGCGGCCAAACGGTCGGTTTCCTTGATGGGAAGCGTGTGAAGTCCTGTGAGATGACAGCCCATACCCAATCCCAAACAGGTCACTGCAATGGTCTGCGCAATGTCGGGAGCATTGGAAAGGTCGTAAGAGACATTTTCCTGTCCGCTCTCTTCGGTTTTTTCCAAGGTGATCTGATTGTTCGAAAAAGTGGTGACAACGCCAAAATCCTTGTAGATCTTGCTCAACACACTATCGCCTTGCAGGGAATTTTGTTTGTAGGAAGACAACTTGATCTTGGTCCCCACCTCACATAGGGCGGCAATACTATAAAAGTAACTGGCAGAGCTCCAATCCGATTCCACGACCAACTTCGTGTCCATTACCTTGTTCTTGGGATCCACCTTGATTTTGTTCCCTTCAAAAATGAAATCGACCCCAATCTGTTCCAATAGGCCCAAGGTCATTTTGATATAGGGCACGGAAGTTACCTTGCCCACCAACTCCAGTTCCAGTCCGTTCTCCAAACTTGGGGCGATCAGCAAAAGTGCCGAAATATATTGGCTGCTGATGTTCGCTGGAAGGGACACTTGGGACTTGGTCAATTTTTTTCCCGAAATCTTCAATGGCGGATAGCCCTCTTGCTTGACGTATTGGATGTCCGCACCCAGGGACTGCAGGGCTTCCACCAAGACTTGGATGGGTCGTTCATGCATGCGTTGAGATCCTGTGAGCACCACTTCCTTGTTGGGTTGTGAGGCAAAATAGGCCGTCAGGAACCGCATGGCCGTACCGGCATGGTGGATATCCACCTCTCCGGAAGAAATCTGGAGTCCCTTTTGCATGACCTCACCATCATCCGAAATGGAAAGGTTCTCTATGCTGATATTGGGAAAAAGTGCCCGTAGCAGCAAAGAGCGGTTGGTCTCGCTTTTGGAGCCCGTGACCTGTATTGTTTTTTGGATGTTTTTTGTGGAGGGTGCAGAAAGCTGGAGTCTCAATGTTCTATGGTTTGATTCAAACTTCAAAACTAGAAAAAACAGCCCTAATGTTCCCTTTGGGACACAACTTTATTTGAGCTTTTTGTTATTTTGATGACGGTCGTGGTCGCGTTTGGTCTTCAGGTCCAGTTTTTTGTCAAAGGCCTTTTGAAGATCGATTCCGGTTTGGTTGGCCAAGCAAAGTACCACAAAGACCACATCGGCCAGTTCCTCTCCCAGGTCCTTGGCCTTGTCCGATTCCTTTTCGCTTTGTTCGCCGTACCTGCGGGCAATGATCCGGGCCACCTCTCCCACTTCCTCTGTAAGCTGCGCCATATTGGTCAGTTCGTTGAAGTAACGGACCCCATGGTCTTGGATCCATTCATCAACCGCTTTTTGTGCATTTGCTATGTCCATTATTCTTTGTTTTTGGTATCCATTGTAATGGTCACAGGGCCATCGTTCAAGAGTTCCACTTTCATATCCGCACCAAATATTCCGGTCCCGATCTTTTTGCCCAGATCCTGTTCCATCTTTTGGACAAATGCCTCGTAAATGGGGATGGCCACATCGGGTTTTGAAGCCTTGATGTAGGATGGTCTATTGCCTTTTTTGGTCTGGGCATGCAGGGTAAATTGGCTTACCACGATGATATCCCCACCCACGTCAAGGACGGAACGGTTCATCACTCCATGTTCATCATTGAATATGCGAAGATTGGTGATCTTTTGGGACAGCCATTCCGTATCCTCCTTACCATCGGCGTCCTCGATGCCCAACAATACCAACAAACCCTGACCAATGGCGGAAACCACCTGTCCATCCACAGTCACACTTGCCCTTGAAACTCTTTGGATCACTGCCCTCATCTGCTTTTATCTGTAATTGTCCGTTCTATAGTTTTCTTCCTCACCTGTCAGCATCTGCACATAACTACGGTATCTGCTCCATGCCACCTCATCTTTTTCCAGGGCTTCCTTCACGGCACATTTGGGTTCGTCCAGATGCAGGCAATTGTTGAATTTGCATTGGGATTTCAATTGGAAGAACTCGGGAAAATAATCCCCTATCTCATCCTGTTCCATGTCCACGATACCAAATCCTTTGATTCCCGGGGTGTCTATGATCTGGGCTCCAAAGGAGAGGTCGTACATCTCGGCAAAAGTGGTGGTATGCTGTCCTTGCAGGTGCTGTTCGGAAATTTCGGCCGTCTTCAGGTGCAGTCCCTTTTCCAGAGCGTTCACCAAAGTGGATTTGCCCACTCCGGAATGTCCTGAGAACATACTGGTCCTGTCCTTCATCAGTTGTTTCACCTTATCCACGTTTTTTCCGTCTTTGGCAGCTATTGGTATGCATTGGTACCCGATTTGGGTGTACAGGTCCATCAAATAGGCCACCTCTGCCTTTTCATCCTCGTTATAGGTATCCATTTTGTTGAACAGGAGCACAACGGGGATGTCATAAGCTTCGGCGGTCACCAAAAATCGATCTATAAAACTGGTAAAGGTGGGCGGATTGTTCAGCGTCACCAACAAAAACACCTGATCCAGGTTGGAAGCAATGATATGGGTCTGTTTGGAGAGTTTTACAGATTTCCGGATGATGTAGTTTTTCCGCTCCAGGATTTCAGAAATGACCCCGACCGATTCATCCCCATGTTCTTCCAACTCAAAGACCACATGATCGCCAACGGCCACCGGGTTTGTACTTTTGATGCCCTGGGTCCTGAACTTTCCCTTTATCCTACACTCATAAAAGACACCATCTTCCGACTTCACGGTGTACCAGCTTCCTGTTGATTTATAAACAGTTCCGTTCACGATTTGTTCATATTTTCATTACAAAGAAACGACAATCCTTGTTTTTGTGCGTATATCTTTGCCAACAGTTTTAACAATCAACAATCTATTTATTATGAAAAAAATCGTTTTTATCGCAGTGATGACCCTAGTTGCAGCGTTCAGTGCGAACGCCCAACAGTACAAGGTGATCACCAGTGTGGAGTCCATTGTTCCCAATGGTCTTGGCCGATCTAGGATCATCAATTCCCTCGAGGACAAGGACTACAAGGAATACACCAGCGTGCAGACCGAAGAGGACAATACAAGGAACAAGGCCGACAGGGGTGAAATCCGTGTGAAGAACTTTGAGGAAACCAAACTGTTGAATTTCTACAACTTGGGCGGTATCCGTTTTCAGAACATTGCTGCCAACGATGCCCTGATCACTTCCATGATCAACGACATGATCACCAACGGTTGGGAACTTGCCTTTGTGGTAAGTGGTGTGGAAAGTGAAGGTGGAAAAGGCGATGGGCAAGGTATCTTCATCACCCGTTACATATTCAAAAAATAAGGGAAAGCTCCCAAAGAAAAAGCCCACCTTGGATATCCAAGGTGGGCTTTCTGTTTCAGTTCAGTAATCAATTCACTATGTGGACCCTTCCGCCCACAAAAGTTTTTTTGTACACTTTTTTCGGCTTGCCGTACACATTCACATCACCACCTGCCCTAACGTTGATGTCCACCACTTCCGAGGCAAAGACCTCCGCTTCGCCGCCAGCCGAGATTTTCACATCGGTATTGGCGGTCCTAAGATCGCGACCATCGAAAATTCCGCCGGTGTTGAGCACCACAGTCTGGTTTTTGGCCAAACCGGAGGCTTCCACTATTCCCCCCGTGACCGCACGGATATCGGCATAGTCCACATCCATCCCGATATGGATCTTGGCACCTTCTTGGGCCCTTAGTTCAATTTTGCTCTTCTGTACCATTTCGTTACAAGTAATCTGCGCTCCTTCGTTCCCATCGATGACGTCCAAGTTGGTATAGTAGACCTCGATCATGGTATCCTCTCCCTGAAATTTTTTATCCAATTGCATGCGGAGTTTCAACACACCTTTCTTGTTGGTCCAAGTGATATCGTCCACATTCCAGCCCTTGATCATGATCCTGTTCTCATCGGATTGGATCAAGTTTACCTCAATCAGGTCAAAGACCTTGATCTCGTTGAACTCCCCTACCTCTGTGTCTATGATCCGCTGGGCGAAGGTCAATAAAGGTAGTACTAGAAGACCCCATGTGTATAGTTTTCTCATCGGTATAAAATTTTTAGGTTATTGGAAATAAATGTTTTTGTATTTGAAAGTGTTCAGTGACACAGTGCTTTTACCCCATAAAGATGAGCTCTATTTCCAATTGTTACAGTTCCAAACAAAAAAACTATCTGCAATCTTGGAAAATGCCAAGCCACAGATAGTTTTTATAATGGTCCAGAAAAAATCAGTCTATGCGTTGATGATCTTTTCTTGGTGGTTGATGGATTCTTGGTGGATGGCCTTGAACATCTTCAAGATGAATTCCTCGCTCAATCCCCGCTGCTCCCCTTCCAGGATCATGTTGCCTAAAATGGCGTTCCAACGGTTGCTCTGCAACACGGCAACGTTTTTTTGCTTTTTCAGCTCACCGATGCCGTCAGAAACTTTCATGCGTTTTCCGAGCAGGTCGATCAATTGGTTGTCCAACACATCAATCTGCGCTCTAAGGTTGCTCAATTTGCTGTTGTATTCTGCTTCTTCGTCAGTTTCCTTTCTGATGCGAAGGTCCTTCATGATCTGTACCAATCGTTTAGGGGTCACTTGCTGGGCCGCATCACTCCAAGCGTTATCGGGATCGCAGTGGGTCTCGATCATCAACCCGTCAAAGTTCAGATCCAAAGCTGTTTGGGATACGTCAAAGATCATGTCTCGCCTTCCGGTAATGTGGCTCGGGTCATTGATGATGGGCAAATCGGGGAACTTCGTTTGAAGTTCGATGGCCAACTGCCATTCGGGAATGTTTCGGTACTTCGTCTTCTCGTAGGTAGAAAATCCTCGGTGGATCACCCCCAATTTCTTGATATTGGCCGTATGCAGACGCTCCACAGCTCCCAACCACAAAGAAAGGTCAGGGTTCACGGGGTTCTTCACCAATACAATCTTATCGGTACCTTCCAAGGCATCCGCAATTTCCTGGATGATGAACGGGCTCACGGTAGATCGTGCGCCGATCCACAACAGGTCCACATCGTATTCCAATGCAAGGTCCACATGGGCCTTGTTCGCCACCTCGGTAGCTGTCTTCAGCCCGGTTTCCTGCTTTACCTTTTGCAACCATTTCAACCCGATGGCTCCCACTCCCTCAAAATTTCCAGGGCGCGTTCTGGGTTTCCAGATTCCGGCACGGTAGTAGCTCACGTCGGTATCCTTCAGTTCGTGTGCGATCTTCAGCACCTGATCTTCCGTCTCGGCACTGCATGGCCCAGCTATTACCAATGGATGTGACAGATTCATATCATCCAACCATTTCCTCATTTCCTTATTGTTTTCCATAATGCTTCCTATTTTTTTGTAAGTGGAATTCCTTTTAGTATTTGTTTTATTTTGTTGGTATTGCTCATTTCCAGATGGACATTTTCAAAATCGTTGTCCATGATCAATTGTTTGAAGGTGGTCAGGTTTTGGATGTACTCCTCCAAGGTCTCCACCACATTGTCCTTGTTCTGCTCAAATATGGGTGTCCACATATCGGGCGAACTTTTGGCCAATCGGACCGTGCTCTCAAAACCACTTCCCGCCATGTCAAAAATATCACGCTCATTTTTTTCTTTCTCAATAACCGTCTTTCCCAACATAAATGAGCTGATGTGTGATAAATGCGAAACATAGGCGATGTGCTTGTCGTGCGCTTCGGGGTTCATGTACCTTATCCGCATTCCCATTTCCTGAAAAATGGCCAAGGCTCTTTCCTGCAATTTGAACGCTGTTTTCTCCACCTCACATATGATCATGGTCTTTCCGTCGTACAACCCCTCCAAGGCGGCCGATGGCCCTGAAAACTCCGTCCCCGCAATGGGATGACAGGCCATAAAATTTCTACGCTTGGGATGTTCTTCCACACTTTCACAGATCAACCGTTTGGTGGAACCGGCATCCATCACCACGGTCTCGTCCCCAACCGCATCCAAAATCTTGGGCAGTTCGGTGACCAGAACATTGACGGGAATGCTCACATACACCATATCCGCAGCACCCAAGGAACCATAACTTCCTTTCTCATCGATGATCCCAAGTGACATGGCCTCTTCCAAATGGGCCTCATTCTTGTCCACACCAATGATAGTGGCATGGGGATGCATTTTTTTCACATCCTTCGCGAACGATCCCCCAATCAATCCTATTCCTATTACTACTACGTCCATGCTAAAATCTTTCTATGGCTTCCTTGATTTTTTCTTCCTTCACACAGAGGGAAAATCGAATGTACCCTTTACCATTGCTACCAAAAATGGTCCCCGGCGCAATGAAGATGTCCTTTTCATACAGAACCTTGTCGATGAATGCCTCGGAAGAAAGTGATCCTTCAGGGAGTTTGCACCACACGAACATGCCCACAGCATTTCGGTCGTATTCACAGCCCAATTTGTCCGCCAATTCAAACATCAGTTCCCTTCTTTGGGTGTACACCGTATCCAGTTGCTCAAACCATTCAGGGCCACTTTGGAGTGCGGCGACCGCGCCTTTCTGAATGCCGTAGAACATACCCGAATCCATATTGCTCTTCACCTTCAGCACGGCATTGATATGCTCCGCACTGCCCAATACCATCCCTACTCGCCACCCGGCCATGTTGAAGGTCTTGCTGAGACTGTTCAGTTCCAAGGTACATTCCTTTGCTCCATCGATGGACAAAATACTCATCGGATTGCTGGACAATACAAAACTGTACGGATTATCATTGACCAACAAAATATCGTTCGCTTTGGCAAAATCCACCAAAGATTCCAATTGTTCCATCGTTGCCGTGGCCCCCGTGGGCATGTGCGGGTAGCTGACCCACATCAATTTCACTTTGGAAAGGTCTTTTCGGGACAGTGCCTCTAGATCGGGGAACCAGCCATTTTCCAAATTCAGGTCATAGGTCACCGGAACAGCTTCAACCAAATTGGTCACAGAAGCATATGTTGGGTAGCCCGGATTGGGCAACAACACTTCGTCCCCCACGTTCAAGAATGCCATGCTGATGTGCATGATACCTTCCTTGGAGCCCATCAAGGGCAATATTTCGGTGGAAGGATCAACGGCAACCCCAAATTTATGTTGGTAAAAATCAGCAATGGCCTTTCTGAGCTCTGGGAGCCCTTGATAGCTTTGATATTGGTGGGCACCAGCATCTGCAATGCAGTCCCTCAACGTTTCCATGACCTTTGGCGATGGCGCCAAGTCGGGACTTCCGATACCCATGTTGATGATGGGCCTTCCTTGATCCATCAACCCCCGTACTTCCCGCAACTTTTTGGAGAAGTAGTATTCTTGCACACTGTGTAGCCTGTCCGCTGTAATCATATCAACAATGCGTTTTTATATTCCCCAAGTACCCGAAAGTCCTCCAACATGATTTCCAAAAGGGACTTGGCCTTGGCAAAGTGTTCATATTTTTCAAAGGTCACATCCACAAAAAAGGCATATTTCCACGGCGTCTCTATCACAGGGAGCGATTGTATCTTGGTCAGGTTCATGTTGCAATCGCTCATCACGTTCAATACCGTGGCCAAACTCCCCCGTTTATGGTCCGTAATGAACCTTAAAGAAGCCTTGTTGATTTCCTTTTTGGGCAGCACCTTGTTCTGTTTCTTAAGGATGATGAACCTTGTGGAGTTGTTCATTATGGTCTGGATATTGTCCGCAATTATTTCCAGATCGTACAGTTCGGCTGCCATTCTAGGGGCTATTGCCGCAATATGCCCTAAATTTTCATCCTTGATTCTTTTTGCGGTCTCTGCCGTATCGGAGCTTTCCACCAATTTGATCTGTGGGTGGGCCCTGAAGAACTCCTTACATTGGAGCAGGGCCATGGGATGTGAATGCACTTCCTGGATATCCTCAAAAGATTTTCCCTTCAATACCATCAGATTATGGTGAATGCTTAGATAATGCTCGCCAATAACATGAATGTTATTGTGGTACACCAAATTGTAATTGGGAATAATGGAGCCCGCAATGGAATTTTCAATGGCCATGATACCCTTGTCGGCCGTACCAATGAGCAAATGGTCCACTATTGCATCGAACGAGGCACACTCTATCAACTCGATATTGTCCCCAAAAAAATCTTTTGCGACCTGATGGTGGTTGGATCCCTTGATTCCCTGTATGGCTATTTTTAAACCCATGGCAAAAAAAAAGCCCCGATTTGTATCGGGACTTCATGTATTGGTTATACTTTAAACGCATTCACAACAGTCCCGTACCTCTCTTAAAAAAGAAGTAAAAATAGAAACCGTTCCAGAAATACGTGTTTGTCATTTCGATGTAAATTCCCGGCTAATTTAGGTATTCAATCCGAAAATGCCGATCATTCACAAATTTTTTTTGATTTTTTTTGAAAAAGCCGATTTCGTTGCAGATTGTACCCAAGAAAACGACCTTTTTTTGAGAATTCATTTTCCCAAGCAGTTTCACCTCGCCAGAAGTTTCGACATTTCAGGCCGAACAAAGGAATGGATTGAAACATCTAAAAGTGTATTTTTGGTTTCCAAACCCAATTGAATGTCCATCACCGTAAAGAACATCACCAAGACCTTTGGTCAGCAAAAAGCCCTGAACAATGTTTCCTTCTCCATCAAAAAAGGGGAAATTGTGGGTTTTTTGGGTCCCAATGGGGCAGGAAAGTCGACCATGATGCGGATTTTGACCACCTACTACAAAGCGGACAGCGGTGATGCCGAAGTGAACGGGCACGATGTCCTCACTGCCGAAAGGGCCGTTCAGAAAAGCATTGGCTATCTTCCCGAACACAATCCCCTTTATTTGGAGATGTACGTAAAGGAATATTTGGCCTTCAATGCAGATGTGTACAAGGTTCCAAAATCAAAGATCGAGGAAGTGATCGAGCAGACCGGGCTCACCCCCGAAGCCCACAAAAAAATAGGCCAGTTGTCCAAAGGATACCGCCAACGTGTGGGTCTGGCCGCCGCGCTGCTACACGATCCGGAAGTACTGATCTTGGACGAGCCCACCACAGGACTTGATCCCAACCAATTGATCGAGATACGAAAAATGATCCGTGATATCGGAAAGGAGAAGACCATTCTCTTGTCCACACACATCATGAAGGAAGTGGAAGCTGTCTGTGACAGGGTCATCATCATCAACAAAGGACAATTGGTAGCCGACAAAAAATTGGAGGAGCTGCGCGAAGCGGAAGAACAGATCATCGAAGTGGAGTTCGATTACCGGGTGGAGGAACAACTGCTTCAACAGCTGCCCCACGTGTCCAAAGTGACCAACACTGGTGGTTTTGTCTATGAGATCGCGTTCAGCACCTCTACCGACATGCGATCTGCCGTTTTCGATTTTGCCCACGACAACCAATTGAAAACACTCCAGTTGAGCCGGAAAAACAGAAACTTGGAGAGCCTTTTTACCGAACTTACCCGATAATTTTTGGGATATTAAAGGACCCCGTCCCGCTTTCGCTGTTCATATATCGCAATGAACATCCGAACACTGATGTTCCTGGCCCGTTGTTTCGCTTTTTCAGTATTTGGACCGCTAAAATGAGTGTCCAAGGTTGCAAACCAATGCCTGAGCCATATCCCAAAATGATAATTGTCGATGGTCCTGTCCATATCCCTATCCAACTCGGCATGGATCTGCATAGGGTTCCCTTTGTATTTTTGGACGAAGAACAGGTTCATTTCCCAAAAATCGGTCAACTTTTCCAAGTGTTCCGGCCAGTCGGTGATCGTTTCATTGAAAAAATGGCCAATTTCCGCATCAGCACGTACTTTTTCATAAAAGCGGTGCACCAATACTGAGATATCCTTTCTGTTCGCTATATCCTGTTTTTCCATAACAAAAATTGCCCAGGGTGGCTCCATTGGCAAAGGTAGCATTACTGTACCTAAAAACAGATTTCTCTTCTTTTCCAGTTTCCGGCCATTCCAAATATGGTATTTTTGCAGTCCAACTTGAAACAAGGCGCATGAAGAAGAACACCGCTAGATTGGAGCTTTCCAAAGAGGAGATGCAAACGTATGGCTACCAGATCGTGGATGCGATCGTGGAGCACCACCATACCCAACACCAAAAATTTCCCGTGGCATGGGGCTCCCGGGAGGAAATGGATAATCTCTTTTTGGAAGAGGCCCCAGAGGCGGGCATGGAAGCCTCCAAGGTTTTGGATTTTGTGTTGGAAAAAGTGATGACCAATAGTGCCAATATGGCCCACCCAAGATCTTTCTCGTTTGTACCCGGCCCCAGCAACTATGTCAGCGTCATGGCCGATGCGCTTGCCACAGGCTACAATATCTTTTCGGGTGGATGGTCGGCGTCCCCAGCTGCTGCTGAACTGGAAATCGTGACCATTCAATGGCTGTTGAAAATCTTTGGTTTTCCCGGAAAAAAGGGAGGTGGGATTTTCACCAGTGGCGGTTCCATGGCCAACTTGACGGCAGTGGTGACGGCCCGAAGGATCAAATGTGGGGACGATTTTTCCAAAGCGGTGATCTATCTGTCCGATCAAGCCCACTCTTCCAACATCAAGGCCATTCGTGTGCTGGGCTTCAAAAAGGAACAGATCCGGATCATCCCCACCGACAATGAATTCAAGTTTGCGCTGAACAAACTCAAAAACTGTATTGCCAAAGATCGATTGGAAGGGCTGCAACCTTTCTGCTTGATCGCTTCCGCTGGAACCACCAACACAGGCACTGTTGACCCGCTGTCCGAGCTGGCGAAAATCTGCAAAAAGGAAGATATTTGGTTCCATGTTGATGGTGCTTATGGCGGCGCAGCCATTTTATCCGTCAAGGGCAAACAGCTGTTGAAAGGCATTGAAAAGGCCGATTCACTGACCGTTGATCCACATAAATGGTTCTATCAGCCCTATGAAATGGGCTGTTTGTTGGTACGGAACCACAAAAACCTCAGCCATACCTTTACCGAAAAACCGGAGTATCTCCGTGATATTGAAGGGAACACTTCGGAAATCAATTTTTACGACCATGGCATCCAACTCACCCGAAGGTTCAGGGCACTCAAGTTCTATATGTCCCTAAAAACCTTTGGACTGAAGGAATTCAGGGATGCCGTCACCTACAACATTGACCTTTCCGAAGAGGTGGAAAATCTGTTGCGGGGCAGCAAAAGTTGGGAAGTGGTCTTTCCGGCGACCTTGGCCGTAATCAATTTCAGGTACAACCCCATCAAACAAAACTATAAGGAGAAAGAACTGGACGAGATCAACCAGTACATTTCAAAACATGTGGTGGACTCCCGGAAGGCCTTGCTGGTCACGACCCTGCTCCATGGACAGGTGGTGCTCCGTATGTGCCTCATTAACCCTAGGACTTCTTTGGAGGATGTGACCGAGACCCTTGACCTTTGCAAAAAATTTGCTTTGGAGAAAGAGGAATTGATGGCGGGCAAGGTCTAACCCCCCTGCCCTACAATGGACGAAATGGCCATATCCAGTTGCGCTTGCACCTTTGGGTCAGTACAATTGATCAAAATGGAAATCACTTTTTCTTCCTTCGGATAGACAAAAAAGTTGGTATAGGCCCCTACACTATTGCCCACATGACCCAAAAACTCCCTCCCATTGGCATCTTGGCTCACCTGAAAACCCAGACCATAGTACGTAGGCTTGCCATTCACCGTTTGTGAGGTCAAGATTTGTTCGTAAGTCCCTTTTTTGAGGAGCTTCCCCTCTAAAATAGCCTGTCCCATTTGGGCAATATCGTTACTAGTGGATAAAAATCCGCCACCCGCCAATTTGTAGGCGTTGTCCACTTCCATCGATTTCTTGAAACACAATGATTGCTTGGTATAGAATTGTGCCATGTCGCTGATTGCGCTCGAACTGACATCCGCATCTTGGGGTGAAAAGGTACATCGCATCCCTAAAGGGATGAACACTTTTTCCCGTACATATTTTTGAAACGGGACTCCACTGGCCTCTTGCATGGCCAAGGACAACAACACAAAGTCAAAACTATTGTAGAGATACCCTTTTCCCGGTTCGAAGACCAAGGGATCGTGTTGAAAAATACCGATGCTTTCCTTGATGGAAAAACATTTGTTCAGTGCGAATTCCTTGCCGCGGTATCCCCTGATTCCGGCCGTATGGCTTGCCAATTGGCGCAATGTAAAATCATGGTCCTTTTTTGGGTAATACGGGACATACCCATAAAATGAGCCGTCCAACTCCACGAGCCCCTCTTCCATCATCTTTCCCAAGGTCAATCCAGTGATGCACTTGGAGATACTGGCTATCCTGAAGACTGTTTGTTTGGGGTCAACAGGGATTTTTCGTTCCAGATCAGCCCGGCCATATCCTTTTTGCAACAGCACTTGGCCTTTCTCCAATATGGTAACAGCCAAGCCGGGCACTTTGTTTTCAGCCACAAGGTTGTGAAAAAGGGCATCTGCCTTTTCCAGACCATGGAGGCCCTCCAAAGACCTCACTTTGGGTGCAAAGGAGAACAAACGCTTGATAAAGGGAAAAAATCTGCCCAAAGATGCCATGTTTTAGCTATCCGAAAAGTACTGAGAAAACTTGGGAGTTCCAGAAGTTTTGGCCCCGTTATGGCCGAACAATTATTCTTGAAAGATCAAACGGCCATTGAACAGTTCTTCCACGTCCACTTCCGGTGGGCGATTGACGCTGATCACATCCCCGGTACCACGAATGACCCCGCTCAACCGTTGCTGGGGGTTCACAAAAACATCGTTGGAACCCCTATGGTTTACGTCCACATTTTCCGAGATCAAATCCTCCGCTTCAATCCTGGAATCGCCAGCGGCGACAGTGACATCGAAATTTTCCGTAGTCCCCTGCAGTTTGAAATATGCTATCCCATTGACCACAATCCTGACCGATGTAGCATTCAGGTTCAGGTCAAAGGAACCATCGGTGGTCTCGGTCTCTGGATTTGTATAGCTTTCTGATATTAGGGAGATACTTGGATAGTCTAAAACCCCATCACTTGTTATCGGTAATCCCGTGCTGCTCCGAATTTCGGTGATATTCGGTGAGGTGACATACACTGTGGTCAATCCATATTCCCGAACATAATTGCAACTGTTTTCGTTCCGCAAGATCAAACGGCCATCTTCAACCAAGGCGGAAACATCGTTCAGGAGGTATTCCCCGGTTTCAATTTCCACCCTTTGTTCATCTCCTTGTTTCAGAACCACATTCAGGTTCTCAAAAACGGTCATGGTGGTGAAGGCGGGAACATCAACGGGTCCACGGACCATATCGCCTGCATTCTGAAAACAATCAGGCACATTTTCGCCGTTGCAGGAAATCAGCATCAGAAAAGCAATGAACACAAAGCACCTCGCGAAAGCTCCTTCGACTGCGCTTAGGATGGCATTTCTCGCGGTGGCATTTTTGATTATCATTTGATTTCTAATTTCTAACATCTCAAATCTCAATTCTATAATCTTACACCAATTCCAAATTCTATGGCCTCTGCTTTGGCCCCATGCGATTTTAAGGTGACCGCTCCGAACACCTTGTCCCCAAAATACCGTTTCAACCCGACCCGGTTGTACATTCGTCCTTCAAAATCAAACGGATAGTACACATAATATCCCAACTGGGCCACTACACTCAATTTGTTTACGAAAAGCTCGTGTCCCAAAAATACCCCTACCCTTTTGTAATCGGTATTGGGGGCCACATTCAATTCTGGGAAAGAGGTGGACTGGTAACGGATCAATTCCTTCAGAAAATTGGAGAAGAAGACATCGGTCCCCAACTGGATGGCACTCCGATTCCCCAAACGCTTATCGGCATAGGCGGAAACAATGGCAAAGCCATATCTCCCCATATCGATCACATCACTCTCGTTGGCCCCACCACGGAGCACCAAATTATAGCGAATAGGTTCCTTTATTTTTTCCTTTTCTTTCGGTTCTATATATTCAATGGTGGCATCCTGGTCCAAATCGTAGGTCAGGCCAAAATTAAAGGCCATGGTGTTGGTGGATGTGTTCGGGGCCTTGAAATTGGCATTGGAGTAATGGATGAGTGAAATTCCTGCTTTGAACCCCAGTCCCGACACAATATTTTCCTTGTGATAGTTGAACATCACCATGGTGGAGCTCAATAGATGGCTTCCATAGGCATTGTTCCTGAAATTTTCATTTTTGTCATACGGATTGGTATTGTAGGCCACTCCCTGGCCAATCCGAAGCTGAAGGTTTCTCTTTAAAAAGTAAAAGTTGTAGTGGGCATACAACCCAAAATGTTCACCAAGGGTGGGATTGTTCATATCCTGGTACACAAAGGAAAAGCCGGTATCGGGATATCCGAGGGCAGCCTCCCAATCCTCATGTCCAAAACGTTTGCGGTTGAATCCCAAAATGATACCCCCGGGATGGTTGGTGATCAGGTGGGAAATGTCCGTGTTGTGCAAGACTACGGAACCATAGAACTGGCTCATATCCAACGTATATTTTTTTGGAACATCCCCGTCTTGGGAAAATCCAATGCAAAGACACAGCAGAAATACGGGATAGAGTAGGTACCTCATGGAGGGCTAAAGTAGGAAATTAAAAAAGTTCCTTGGCAATGGCCTCCACATTATCTGATTTTCCCATCGAATAGTAGTGCAACACGGGCACGCCGTATTCCCTCAACTCACGAGATTGCTGAATGGCCCACTCCACACCGACTTGTCGCACATCATGATTGGTCTTGCAGGCTTCCACGGCATCGATAAGATCTTGCGGAATGTCCACCCGAAATACCTGTGGCAACAATTGCAAATGGTTTTTTACAGCAATCGGTTTTATGCCCGGAATAATCGGCACATTGATGCCCATGGCGCGTGCTGCCTCCACAAACGCGAAGAATTTTTGGTTATCGAAGAACATCTGGGTCACCACATAATCCGCTCCCAAATCCACTTTTTCCTTCAATCGCTTGAGATCAGACTGGAGGGACGGTGCTTCCATATGCTTTTCTGGATAACCGGCCACACCAATACAGAAACTGCTCAGATCACTCGCTTCAATGGTGTCATGCAGGTAATTCCCTTCGTTGATATCCTGGATCTGTTTGACCAACTCGGTGGCATATTGATGTCCGCCCTGGGTCGGGGTAAAATATTTTTCCTCTTTACGGGCGTCGCCGCGAAGTGCCATCACGTTTTCGATCTCCAAATATTGGCAGTCCACCAAAAGGTACTCGGTCTCCTCTTTGGTAAACCCTCCGCACAGCACGTGGGGCACGGTGTCCACATTGTATTTATGCTTAAGTGATGCACAGATACCCAAGGTCCCGGGACGTGTCCGGGTCAGTTTTTTGTCCAACAGCCCATCTTTTTCCTTGTAGATGTATTCTTCGCGGGAGGTGGTCACATCAATGAACGGAGGCTTGAACTCCATCAAAGGGTCTATATTTTTGTAGAGCTCCTGGATGCTTTTTCCCTTTACGGGCGGTACAATCTCAAAACTAAAAAGCGTTTCGCCGTTCGCTCTTTTAATGTGGTCGGTAATTTTCATCGGTCTTAATCAACTATGTTGGGGGCCAGCCATTTTTGGGCTTCCTCCAGTTTTATGTTTTTTCGTTCTGCGAAATCCTTGACTTGGTCCTGTTCTATTTTTCCCAATCCAAAATATTTGGCCTCCGGGTGCGCAAAATAATAGCCACTCACGCTGGCAGCGGGCCACATCGCCAAACTATCGGTCAATTTTACACCTATCTTTTCTTCCACGCCCAATATTTTCCAAATGGTCAGCTTTTCCAAATGATCGGGACAAGCGGGATAGCCCGGCGCCGGACGGATACCTTGGTATTTTTCATCGATCAGGGCATTGTTGTCCAAAGTTTCTGCGGAAGCATAGCCCCAAAACTTGGTCCTGACCTCCTTGTGAAGGTATTCGGCCAGAGCTTCAGCCAACCTGTCTGCAAGGGCCTTGATCATGATGGAATTGTAATCATCATGCTTTTTTTCAAATGCTGTTGCCAACTCCTGCGTCCCAAACCCTGCGCTGACACAGAAACAGCCTATATAATCCTGTATTCCGGTTTCCTTCGGGGCGATGAAGTCGGACAGGGCGATGTTGGGAACCCCTTCCCGTTTTTTCAGTTGTTGACGAAGTGTCCTGAAAATAGCTGTTTTAGCTTCTTCTGTCATTTCGAGCGCAGTCGAGAAATCCAAAGAAGACTCCTTCTGCTCACCACCTCTCGACTGCGCTCGAGGTGACAAATGCACTTCAATATCATCGTCACCGATCTGATTGGCTGGAAACAGCCCAAAAATGGCCTTTGCCTTGAGCAGCTTTTCATCCAAAACCTTCTGCAAAAGTTCTTGGGCATCTTTAAAAAGTTCCGTGGCCTGTTTGCCCACCACATCATCCTTTAGGATGGCCGGATATTTTCCATGCAGATCCCAACTTCTGAAAAACGGGGTCCAATCGATGAAATCCACCAATAGTTTCAAATCAACATCCTCCATGATCTGTATGCCCAATTGTTCTGGCACTTTGATGTCCGATGGGTTCCATGTTATCCGGAGCTTGTTGTTTCGGGCCTCTTCCAAAGTCAAATATTCCTTTTGTCTGGACCTGCTCAGAAATTTGTCCCTAAAACTCTCATAATCCAGTTTGATGGCCTTTTTATATCGGTCTGAAGTCCCGTCCTGCAGCAGGTCGCCCACCACGGTCACGGCCCTGGATGCATCGTTCACGTGCACCACGGAATGACTGTACATGGGGTCTATCTTGACAGCCGTATGCGCCTTGCTCGTCGTTGCACCACCGATCAGAAGGGGCACATTGAAATTCTGACGTTCCATTTCCTTGGCCAAGAACACCATTTCATCCAAGGAAGGAGTGATCAAACCACTCAGGCCGATGATGTCCACCTGTTCCTCCTTGGCCTTGTTGATGATCTTTTCCGGTGGCACCATTACCCCAAGATCCACAATCTGGTAATTGTTGCAGGCAAGCACCACACTCACTATGTTTTTTCCGATATCGTGCACATCTCCCTTCACCGTGGCCATCAAAATTTTACCGGCGGCCTTGGCGTTCTGGTCTTTGGATGCCTCAATGAAAGGTGTCAAATAGGCTACGGCCTTTTTCATGACCCTTGCCGATTTCACCACTTGGGGCAAGAACATTTTTCCGTTGCCGAAAAGGTCACCGACGACATTCATTCCGGTCATCAGGTTGCCTTCGATCACTTCCAAAGGCTTGGCTGCCTGCTGACGGGCCTCTTCCACATCCTCGACGATATATTGATCGATTCCCTTGACCAAGGCACGGGTAATCCGATCTTGGAGCGGCTCTTGCCTCCACGACAGATCCACCTTGCTTTCCTTTTCCTTTCCAACAACGGTCTCTGCAAATTCCAGCAATCGCTCCGTGGCATCGTCCCTTCTGTCGAGCAGCACATCTTCCACATGTTCCAACAAATCCTTGGGGATATCGTCATACACCTCCAACATCGTGGGGTTCACGATACCCATGTTCATTCCTGCTTTTATGGCATGGTACAAAAATGCCGAATTGATGGCCTCCCGAACCGGGTCGTTCCCTCGAAAGGAAAAGGAAACATTGCTGACCCCACCACTGACACTGCAATGGGGGAGATTCTCCTTTACCCAACGAGTCGCCTCGATGAAATCAAGGGCGTTGCGCCTATGCTCTTCCATTCCCGTGGCGACCGGAAAAATATTCAGGTCGAAGATGATGTCCTCTGGGGCAAATTTCACTTCGTGGACCAGAATTTCATAGGACCGTTTGGCAATCTCGATACGGCGTTCCAGGTTATCGGCCTGGCCCACTTCATCAAAGGCCATGACAATCACTGCGGCACCGTATCGCTTGATGAGCTTTGCATGGTGCACAAACTCCTCTTTGCCTTCTTTCAGGCTGATGGAGTTCACCACGCATTTACCCTGTACCACTTGCAACCCGGCCTCGATGATCTCCCATTTGGAGCTATCGATCATGATGGGCACACGGGCGATATCGGGTTCCGAAACGATCAAGTTCAAAAACTTGACCATAGCCTCTTTTCCATCGATCAGTCCGTCATCCATGTTCACATCGATGATCTGGGCGCCTCCTTCCACTTGATCTCGTGCCACATCGAGCGCCTCATCGAATTTCTCTTCCTTGATCAGCCTTAAAAAACGTTTGGAGCCGGCCACATTGGTACGCTCCCCTACATTGATGAAATTGCTCTCGGGAGTGATCACCAAGGGTTCCAGACCCGATAGTTTCAAAGCTCTAGTTTCAGCCATGCCTTGGTTTTACTTGATTCTTATGTATTTTTCCACAATATGCCTTTTGATGCCGGCCTCGGGCACGTCCTCCACACCTGATTGGATCAGTGTGTCCCCCTTGATCTCCAGATCAAAGGTAAACTCATGTCCCCTCAATTCCTTCACGCCGATGTAGTCCAACTTTTCGGTGTACACATTTCCCTTGAGGGTATATGTGCCAGCACCTCCGTAAAACCCTTCGGCGGTATCTTTCTTTTGGTTGAAAAAGGCAAAATGGTCCTCGTTCAATATTTTTATGAATTCACTATTGGACAAGTCTTTCACTTCTACGGTATCCGCTGTCCTGGTTTCGCCATAGACCAAAAGCCAACTGCCCACTATTTCATTTTTGGTCTCAACGATTGCGGTTTCCTTTTCTTTGGGCTTTTCTTTATCCCCACAGGAAATAAAAATGACCATGGCAATGATCAGTGCGGATATACTAAATGGTTTTTTCATGGGTGGTTTCCAATTTTCTGGGTGTGTATTCTTTGACAAGATCGGCAATGGCCTTGATGTGTTCCGGTGTGGTACCACAACATCCGCCCACAATGTTCACCAGCCCCTTTTCCACATATTCCTTGATCTGGGCGGCCATCTGCTCCGGGGTTTCGTCATATTCGCCAAAGGCGTTGGGCAGTCCTGCATTGGGGTGGGCCGAAGTGGCAAATCCCGATTTGGCCGAAATCACCTCCAAATGGGGCACCAATTGTTTGGCACCGAGGGCACAATTGAACCCAACGGACAAAATCGGAATGTGTGAAATTGAGATCAAAAAGGCTTCCGCCGTCTGCCCGGACAAGGTCCTTCCGGAAGCATCGGTGATGGTACCACTGACCATGACAGGCACTTGAATGTTCCGTTCGTCCTTTACTTCTTCAATGGCAAAAAGGGCCGCTTTGGCATTCAGGGTATCAAAAATGGTCTCCACCAATAAAATATCGGCCCCACCATCCAAAAGCGCCTCTACTTGTTGTTTGTAGGCCGTGCGGAGTTCATCAAAGGAGATGGCCCGGAACCCTGGGTCGTTCACATCTGGCGACATGCTGGCCGTTTTATTGGTGGGTCCGATGCTCCCTGCCACAAATCGGGGTTTGCTGGGGTCTTTTTGGGTGAATTCCTTGGCCACTTGCTTTGCAATCCTCGCCGATTCATAATTCAGTTCATACACCAGTTCTTCCATACCATAATCGGCCATGGCGATGGTGGTGCCGGAAAAGGTATTGGTCTCCAAAATATCCGCACCAGCTTCCAGATAGGCCCTATGCACATCGGCAATGGCCTGAGGCTGGGTCAGTGACAAGAGGTCATTGTTGCCCTGCAGGTCGGTTGTCCAATCCTTGAAACGCTCCCCCCTAAAATCGGCTTCCTTGAATTTATAGCGCTGCAACATGGTGCCCATGGCCCCGTCCAGTACCAAAATCCGTTTCTTTAAAATGTCTTCAATTTTTTCCATAATACAATTTCCCTTCAAAAAAGGATATGTCGAAATCAAGAAATGGTTGGAAAATACTGCGAAGTATTCTTTACGTTATCCTTCCCCATTGGCAGGATCATGCGCCGTACCTTCCCGATCACGGTTCAGGACAAGGGTAGAATGTAGCACCTTCTCGAAGTCGAGGGTTGCTAAGGCTTCGCAGGGTCCAATCCCTCCACCTTTCTTGATAACACTTTCAATTTATTAATGAACTGAACCGCAAAGAAACGGTACTCGGTAGTGAAAAGCAAAAAAAGCCCTTGAATTTTTAGAATAGCGGGCATAAAAAAACGGGTTGATTGCCCAACCCGTTTTAAACCCATACCTTTTCAGGTTTTAAATCATCATTCCACCTGAAACTTCTATGCGCTGTGCGTTGACCCACTTGGCATCGTCCGTACACAAAAAGGCCACTACGCCCCCAATATCGCTGGGGATACCCACTCGGCCCAGAGCAGTAAAATTGGCAATCGCCGCTCTTTTGTCCTCGTCATTTTTGTTGGTGCCTCCTCCAAAATCGGTCTCGATGGCCCCGGGAGCCACCACGTTCGACCGTATTTTTCGTGCTCCCAATTCCTTCGCTTGATAACGGGTAAGTGCTTCCATGGCCGCTTTCAGGGAACCATAAACTGAATATCCTGGAAAGGAAAATCTGGCCAATCCACTGGAAATGTTCACAATTCCGCCACCATCCGCCATGAGGGGCAACAATTTTTGGGTGAGGAAAAATGCTCCTTTGAAATGGATGTCCACCAAGGTGTCGAACTGCTCTTCTGTGGTTTCCGTGATCGGGGCATTGATTCCGATTCCTGCATTGTTGATCAGAAAATCGATATGGTCTGCCCCGAAATGGGTACTGACCACTTTTTTGACCTGATCCACAAAAGCATCAAAACTTCCGATATCGGCCACATCCAATTGCAGTGCATAGGCTTTTTGTCCCAAGCTCTCGATTTCCTTGACCGTATTATCGCCCTCTTCCTTATTGCTTCGGTAGGTCAATACCACGTCCAATCCTTTTTTGGCCAAGTTGATGGCCATGTCCTCGCCGAGGCCTCTACTGCCCCCGGTCACCAGTGCTATTTTACTTTTTGCCATTTTTGATTTGATTTTTGATTCGGGTACAAAGTTCCGAAACGAGGTGCCCAAACGGATTGCGAGCATCAATCCATTTTTTGCAAAAATCAAATGGCAATACGGCCGCGATATTTCAATGGGGAAGTGTGGGAAAACTTTTTGAAGAAATTGGAAAAGTGGGCCACTTCCTCAAACCCCAAACTGAACGCGATTTCGGAAATGTTCCAATCCGTGTTGTTGAGCAAGATTTTGGCCTCCTCAAAAATGCGGGCATGGATAATGGCCGTTGTGGTACTTCCGGTAGTCTCTTTGAGCACTTTGTTCAGATGGTTGGCATGTACGGCCAATCGCTCCGCAAAATCGTTCGCCGTTTTCAACACCAACCGTTGGGCCGGGGTGTTGATGGGAAACTGACGTTCCAACAGTTCCACAAAAAGGTCTGTGATCCGGGTCGCCGCATTTTTTCCATTGTCCACAGGTTGGACAGGTTGCAGCTTTTGTCCCATGTGCAGCAACTCCACGACATAGGCACGGATCAGATCAAATTTAAAGGGATATTCCGAGGACAGCTCCCTTTCTATCTTTTGAAAAAGTTGTTCCAATTCGACATAATCCTCCTCGGAAATAGTGAAGATGGGTAAACCACCGGGTTGAAAAAGGGGCAGTTTTTCCAAAATGATCCCGCTTTTATCTTTGGATAAAAAGTTCTCAGTGAACACACAGAAATAGCCTGATTGGTTTTCATCCTGTGGCACGTAGTGGTACGGAATGCGGGGAGAGGCAAACAAAAGGGCCTTGTCGGCAATGTCGATGACCTTATCGGCATATTCAGCGCGGTTCTTTCCGTTGATCAAACTGATCTTGAAATAGGAACGCCGATCATACCGCATTTCCCCTTCATTGAGCTTGGTACGGTATTCATCGATCTTGAACACATTGAAATGCCCAATGTCCTTCCCAATGGTGTCCGGGATGGGCAATCGCATTTTTCCATAAAAATCCCGTAAAGTGAACAGCTCTTCCATGGAATTGTAAAATTCAAATATAGTGCAAAAACAAAAACACCCTCCAAAAATTGCTTTTGGAAGGTGTTTACACTGCCAATATAATTAGTTTTAGTTGATGCTCTGCACCACTTCTTTCTTGGCTTCTTTTTTGGAACCATCGAATCCTTCCACACCACCAACGGTAGTATATTTCATCACAAAACGCTTGTCGGGATTGATGATCTGATAAGCAAACTGGCACATTACAGCTGCTTCGTGGAAACCGGACAGAATCAATTTAAGTTTACCTGGATAGGTATTCACGTCGCCAATGGCAAATACACCTGGAATGTTGGTCTGGTAGTCCTTGGCATTGTTCACCTTGATGGCGTTCTTTTCAATTTCCAAGCCCCAATTACCGATGGGTCCCAATTTTGGGGACAATCCGAACAATGGGATAAAGAAATCTGTCTCCACATAGGCATCTTCCTTGGCCTCATCATTGTACTTGATCACTACGGCCTGAAGCTCATCCTTTCCGTGGATTTCCTGAACTTCGGCTTCGGTGTAGAGTTGGATTTTGCCCAATTTGGCCAGTTCCCTTGCTTTTTCCACAGAATCCAATGCTCCACGGAACTCGTTCCTGCGGTGTACCAACGAAACTTCGGAAGCCACATCGGCCAAGAAAATGGCCCAATCCAAAGCAGAATCACCTCCACCGGAAATGACCACTTTCTTGTCACGGAACTGCTCAGGATCCTTCACCATATACTCCACGCCTTTGCTCTCAAAAATTCCAATATTGGCAATCAATGGTTTTCTGGGCTCAAAAGACCCCAATCCACCGGCGATGACCACAACTGGCGCTTGGTGTTGGGTACCTTTGTTGGTGGTGACGATAAAAGAACCGTCATCTTGCTTATCCAAGGTTTCGGCACGTTCGCCCAAAGTGAAACCTGGCTCAAAAGGCCTGATCTGTTCCATCAGGTTGCTCACCAAATCCCCGGCCAAGATTTCGGGAAAGGCCGGAATGTCATAAATCGGTTTTTTGGGATAGATCTCGGCACATTGCCCTCCGGGTTGGGCCAAGGCATCTATCAAATGGCACTTGAGTTTCAACAAGCCTGCCTCAAAAACGGTGAACAATCCAGTGGGTCCCGCTCCAATTATAATGATGTCTGTTTTGATCATAATTCTACTTTTAAAATTCTGTAAAGTCCCTTCGGCTTCGCTCAGGCACCCCCAGATTAACTTGACAATTTTTAAACTTTAACTAGCAATTCTTTTCCCTTGTTCTGATATTCATTTTGAATATCCAATATTCTTTGGCGATGGTTCACCACCTCTCCGATGATGATGATCGCTGGGTTGGACAACTGCTGCTCCCTTGCCTTGTCCTCAATGGAAGCAACAGTGCCAATTCCAATTTTTTCATGCTCCGTAGTGCCATTTTGGATGATGGCCACCGGAGTTTTTTCTTTTCCTTCTTGCTTGAAGAGCTCCATGATCTCCCCCAACTTTGACATTCCCATCAGGATGATGACCGTTGCGCTCGACTTGGCGGCCAAGGCCACATCGTTAGATAGTTTATGCTCTTTAGTGGTACCTGTAATCACCCAAAAACTCTCGGCCGCACCTCTTTTGGTCACTGGGATGTTTTGGGATGCCGGAACCGACACCGAGGATGAAATCCCAGGAACCACGGTCACTTCAAGGCCCAATCCAGCGGCATATTCCATTTCTTCGGCCCCACGGCCAAACACAAACGGGTCGCCTCCTTTTAATCGGACCACATGATGTCCTTGATGGGCTCGTTGCACGATCAGCTCGTTGATCTGTTCCTGTTGGTAGGTATAGCACCCTTTGCGCTTGCCCACAAAGATTTTTTCGGCTTGGGGAGCATAATCCAATAATTCCTCGGACACCAGGGCATCGTACAATACCACATCTGCAGTTTGCAATGCCTTCACACCCTTTAGGGTGATCAAATCCACATCCCCGGGGCCGGCCCCTACCACTGTCAATTTTCCGTTACGCATGTTCCAACTCCAATTTTCTGTAGGCTTCCAATCGTTCCAATACGGTTTTCGCATCTTCCACATAGCTTTTTGCAAAAGCTTCGGAAGGCTCGTTTTTGTTAAGTTGCAGGGCGAGGTTTTCAAAAGTTCCCTCCAGTGCTATTTTTCCTGTGGCCACATAGTGTTCATCAAAATCCTTGATGATGCTGGCATGGGTGTTCACTTTCTGTTTTTCTGCGGTCAACAATGCCTTGGCTGAGTTCACCATGGACTGATAGGAATAGTAAATACTCGCCGCCCATTTTCCTTGTTTCAAAGCTTCTTCGGCATTTTCTATCTTCTCTTGGCTCTCAAAGAACAGGGTCGCCACCAAGTCCACAATCACTCCGGCACATTCCCCGACACCAATTTCCTGAACGTATTTTTCCTCGTTGCCCCAATCGATGAAATCTTCTTGGGTCAGGTTGTCAACTTCTGTCAATGGTTTCAAGAAATCGTAGAAATAATGCTGGCCTTTTTCTTCATAATACTCGGTGAAGTTGGCCCCGTTTCCATTGGCCTCAAAATCATCCAATATCAATCGAAGTGCCTCTGGCCCTCTTTTACTTGGGATTTTGGCCACTTTGTCCGCAAACTTTCCGTTTCCGTTGCCCAAGTTGCCACCACCCAACAATACTTGAAGGGCCGGTGCTACCAATTTATCCTTGGTGCGGATGGACATTCCCTGAAACCCGATGTGGGCCATGTTGTGTTGTCCGCAGGCATTCATACAGCCACTGATCTTGATCACCACATCGGCATTATTGATGTATTGTGGGTATTCAGCCTTGATCACGCGCTCCAACTCATCGGCGATACCAGTACTGCTGGCGATACCCAAATTACAGGTGTCGGTCCCAGGACATGCGGTGATATCCAAAGCCTTGTTGTAGCCTGCTTCGGCAAATCCCAATTTTTCAAGTTCTTGGTAGAAGAAAGGAACCAATTCCTTCTTCACGAAGGGTATCAATATATTTTGACGAAGGGAGAGACGAATCTCACCTGCCGCATAGTTCTGGACCAAACGGGCCAGTTCCCTTGCCTTATCGGTATAAAAATCACCCAACAGCACCTTTATCCCGATGGCCACATAGCCTTCTTGTTTTTGGGGCACCAAATTGGTGGATTTCCATTGTTCAAATGCTTTTGTATCCTCAATTTCAACCGTGGGCGTTTCCACCTCGGCTACTTGTACCTTTGGATAACTTTCAAAATCAATGGGATAGGATTGAATAGGAATGGCGGTCTGCTCTTCTTCCAACAATTGTTTGAAGCCATCCAACCCAATATCCTTCAACAAAAATTTCATCCGCGCCTTGGCCCTACTCTTGCGTTCCCCGTAACGATCAAACACGCGAACCACGCCTTCCATGAGGGGTATGATCTTATCTGTGGGTAAAAAGCTGTACAGTTCATCGGCGTGGCGAGGTTGTGAACCCAAGCCTCCGGCCAACATCACTTTGAACCCTCTTACCCCATTTTCAATTTTGGCGATAAAACCCAAATCGTGCATGTAGGACAATCCGGTATCGGCATCACTTGAAGAAAAGGAAACCTTGAACTTTCGTCCCATTTCCTGACCGATGGGGTTTCGTAAAAAGTATTCGAACAAAGCTTGTGCATAGGGCGATACATCGAATGGCTCATCCACATCGATACCCGCTGTTTCGCTGGCCGTAACGTTCCGAACGGTATTCCCGCATGCTTCTCGGATGGTCACCTCATCTTTTTCCAATTCGGCCCACAACTCAGGGGTACGTTCGAGATCCACATAGTGGATTTGGATATCCTGACGTGTGGTGATGTGCAGTCGACCACGGGAATATTCATCGGAAACATCACAGATCCGAAGCAGTTGGTTCGAAGTGACCTTACCATACGGAAGTTTGATTCGGACCATCTGTACCCCAGGTTGACGCTGGCCATAGACCCCACGCGCCAAACGAAGGCTTCGGAATTTCTCCTCATCGATGTTGCCATCCTTGAACTGGCGAATTTTTTTCTCCAATTCGATGATGTCCTTTTCTACTACCGGATTCTCTATTTCTGTTCTAAAACTTTTCATTATCCTATTTTTCCTATCTCTTTTATAGGTTATTGATAAAAATCACTCCTACTTTTTCGCAATTCACGAAAATGTTATTCTATGAAGCCTACTCCTGCTGTATGATTGGTCCTGCTATCGATGAGAATGAAGGACCCATTGGTACGGTGCTCCTTGAACCTGTCATAAAAAATGGGCTTGTTCAATTTCAGGCGCACTTTGGCGATATCGTTCATATTGAGCGAGGACACATTTTCCTCAATCCCTGAATAATCTGGATGGATCTTGTGGTCGATGGCATCCACTTTGGCCAAAGCCTTGTTGACACCATGTTGCAACACATATTTGCCACCAACGGTCAATTGGTTGGAATCCATCCAAGAAACGGTTGCCGTCAATTGTTTGTCCACGATGGGAAGGTCCCCTACTTTCACCAACATATCGCCACGGCTCACATTTACCTCATCTTCCAAGGTAATGGTCACCGAGGAACGACGTGGAGCGGTTTGGTATTCCGTATCGTAAAAATAAATGGCCTTGATTTTGGATCGGGTCATGGATGGCAAAACCACCACTTCGTCACCCACGCTCAACTCGCCACCGTACACTTTTCCTGCAAATCCACGGAAATCATGGAATTCCTCGGTCTTTGGTCTGATGACATATTGTACCGGAAAACGGGGTGTACCCACATTATAGATATCCTGAAGGTCCAATTCTTCCAGATGCTCCAACAAGGTCTGGCCTTTGTACCAATCCATGTTTTGGGAACGGTTCACCACGTTGTCGCCCTTTAGGGCGCTCACCGGAATGAAGGTAATTTTCTGATCTTGATAATCCCTTTTGCCCATCAATTCCTCAAAATCGGCCTTGATATCATTGAAAGCATCCTCGGAAAAGCCCACGAGGTCCATTTTATTGATGGCCACGATCACATCTTTGATGCGCAACAGGTTATTGATGAAAAAGTGCCTGTTAGTCTGCTCGATGACTCCTTTTCGGGCATCGATCAAAATGATGGCCGCCTGTGAGGTGGACGCACCAGTAACCATGTTACGGGTATATTCCACGTGCCCAGGGGTGTCGGCAATGATGTAGCTTTTGGTTGCCGTGGAGAAATAGATGTGGGCCACATCGATGGTGATGCCCTGCTCCCTTTCTGCCACCAAACCATCGGTCGCCAATGAAAAATCGAGGTAGTCGTACCCCTTTTGTTTACTGGTACGCTCGATGGCCTCCAATTTATCGTCGGTCAAGGATTTGGTGTCGTACAACAATCTTCCGATCAAGGTACTTTTCCCGTCATCCACACTACCTGCTGTTGCTATTTTCAATACTTCCATCTTCGTCTTCTTAAAAGTAACCCTGTTGTTTGCGTTTTTCCATGGCCGCCTCGGAACGTTTGTCATCGATACGGGCCCCTCTTTCCGATATTTTTGAATCCCTGATCTCCGAAACCACTTTATCAATGGTGTCCGCATGGGATTCCACGGCTGCGGTGCAGCTCATGTCCCCTACGGTACGGAAACGCACGATTCTTTCTTCCACTTTTTCATCCTCTGCCCTGAAAACCACACCATCCTCGGCAGACCAGATCAGTCCGTCACGCAAGAAGGTATTTCTTTTGTGGGCGAAGTAAATGGATGGAATTTCAATATTCTCTTTTTGGATATAGCTCCAAACGTCCAATTCGGTCCAGTTGCTGATTGGGAATACCCGCACGTTCTGGCCCATTTCAATTTGTCCGTTCAACATATCGAACAATTCCGGGCGTTGGTTCTTTTCATCCCATTGGCCAAAATCGTCACGAACGGAAAATATCCGTTCTTTGGCCCTGGCCTTTTCTTCATCACGCCTGGCTCCACCGATACAGGCATCGAACTTGAACTCTTCGATGGCATCCAACAAAGTTGTGGTCTGCAACATATTCCTACTGGCATATTTTCCAGTTTCTTCCACCACTTTTCCTTGGTCGATGGAATCCTGCACGTTGCGCACAATAAGTTCCACACCCAATTCTTCTACCAATTTATCCCTGAACTCAATGGTTTCCGGGAAGTTGTGACCAGTATCAATGTGCATCAATGGAAAGGGAATCTTTGCGGGCCAGAATGCCTTTTGGGCCAAACGGACCAATGTGATGGAATCCTTTCCTCCAGAAAACAACAGCACAGGTTTTTCAAACTGTGCGGCCACTTCTCGTATAATATATATGGCCTCATGCTCCAACGCATTCGCACTGGGCCTGTCGGCACTGTTAATGGTTTTCGGTTTCTTGATTTCTTCTGCGAGTGTACTCAAAGCTCTGTTTGTTTTTAAGCGTTGGGGAATTAGGTATGCAAACCACATTCGCGGTTGGCCAATACTTTTGTGGGATCAAAATATTTGTGTTCGTTGGGCAGACCGTGTTCTTTCAGATAGGCGTCCAATTGCACATCGCTCCAATGATAGAAAGGGCTTACCTTCAGCACACCGTCCTTGCTCATGCTCAACACATCCAAAGAATCCCTAAGGGCGGTCTGTCCTTTTCTAAGGTTGGTGAACCAAACATCTGGTTTGTGTTCGTCCATGGCCCTTCGGAAAGGTTCCAATTTGACCTGTTCGGTAAATTCTTGGTGACGGGGGTCATCGATTTGTGGTATTCCCATGACAGCATCACGGTGTGAGCTGGTCTGTTTGGGCACATACAATTTAATGTTCAGCCCCAAACGGGCAATCAATTCTTCAGCATGTTTGTAAGTCTGTGGCGTGTTGTAGCCTGTATCGCACCAAATGACCGGAGTATTCCTGTCCACTTCGGTGACGGCATGTAGAATGGCCACTTCGTAGGGTCGGAAATTGGTGGTCACCACCGATTTCTTGCCATGTTTGATGGCCCAAGAAATGATTTCTTCTGGTGGGATGCCCTTGAACTGGCGGTTCAGATTCTGTATTTCGTCTTGTGTCAATGCCATATCCATTCTATTTATTTACCCCATTTGATGGAGTTCCAAATCCTTTCGTGAAAAAAATAAAGCACCATTTTGGTGACCAATTCTACCATACCAATGGAGAAGGCCAACGTCAAGGTCCCTGTCACGATCCAAGAGATGATAATGGTATCGATGGTACCCACAATCCTCCAGCTAATGGATTTTGCTATGCTCCTTTTGGGGCTTTCGGACCTCAAATCCTTGGTATAGGAGGCCTCTTCTTTGCTATTCTTTATTACCAGTTGGTCTGTGATCATCAGTATTATTATTTTCCTATCGATTTACTAGGAAATTCAAAAATAGAATTAAATTTCAAAACCACATGCAAAAGCCTTCTTAAATTTACTTTTATCCTATGGTTTTAGTAGATTATCGAAAATCGAAGTGGATTTTTAGAATTTTCTCATCCTATCTTTTAAAAAAGAATAGAATCTAGAGGATGTCCGCCAAGGTATTGTTCCTATAGACATCCAGGGCACTGTCACGGATCTGGAGCATGAGTTTGTGTACGGAACAAGTGGCCTCATCCGGACAATCCTCGCATTTTTCGTAGAAATTGAGGCTGACGCAGGGCACCATGGCAATGGGTCCTTCCAATACACGCATCACGGTGGTCATTGGGATGTCCTCCGGGTCTTTGATGAGATAGTAGCCTCCGCCCTTTCCTTTTTTGGATCCCAAAAACCCGTTCCTTCTCAAGGTGAGCAGGATACTTTCCAAAAATTTCTGGGAAATATTCTCATGTTTGGCAATCTCGGCAATCTGGACGGGCTCTTTCCCTTTTGCCCTTGCGAGATAGGTAAGCGCCTTTAAACCGTATTTTGTCTTCTTGGAGAGCATCGCACGAATATAGCGAAAATTAACCATCGCCTTTTAAAATAATCCTGGAATGCCCTATTCCAACGCTTGTTCTATATCTGCAATGATATCGTCTATGTGTTCCAACCCAACGGATACCCGTACCATGCCATCTGTAATCCCCACTGCCTCACGTTCTTCCTTAGATAATTTGCTATGCGTAGTGGATGCCGGGTGGGTAACGATGCTTCGTGAATCGCCCAAATTGGCGGAAAGGGACAGCAATTCAATACTATCGAAGAATTTTCTACCTGCATCTAACCCTCCTTTTACTTCAAAAGCCACTACGCAACCGCCAGCTTTCATCTGTTTTTTGGCAATCTCATGTTGGGGATGCGATTTCAGAAAGGGATACTTTACCCATTCAATTTTTGGATGGTTTTCCAAAAAAGTGGCCAATTCCAACGCATTTGAACAATGCCTGTCCACCCGAATGGCCAAGGTTTCCACACTTCTGGAGAGTATCCATGCATTGAATGGCGAAAGTGCCGGACCAGTAATTCGTGAAAACCGATACACTTTGTCCATCAACTCATTGTTTCCTACAGTGATACCGGCCAAAACCCTGCCCTGACCATCCATCAACTTGGTCCCTGAATGGATTACCAGATCAGCTCCGAACTTAATGGGCTGTTGCAGGTAAGGCGTCGCAAAACAGTTATCGATAATAAAAATAAGTCCATGCTTTTTGGCTATGTTTCCCAACACTTCCAAATCCAGCACATCCACTCCCGGGTTCGTGGGCGATTCCGCATATATGATCTTGGTATTGGGTTGGATCAACCCTTCGATGGTCGACAGATCGGTGGCATCAAAATAACTGGTGGTGATGTTCCATTTGGGAAAAAACTGGGTGAAGAGCGTGTGTGTGGAACCAAAAATACTCTTGGACGAGACCACATGGTCACCTGCATTCAACAAAGCGGCCAAGGTGGAGTACACGGCAGCCATGCCAGAGGCAAAGGCAAAACCGTTCTCCGCACCCTCCATTTTGCACACCTTGTCTATAAACTCCGAGGAATTGGGGTTGGAATATCTGGAATAAATGTTCCTATCCTTTTCCTCTGCAAAGGAAGCGCGCATGTCCTCCGCATCCTCGAACACAAAACTGGAGGTCATATAAATTGGACTGGAATGTTCCAAATTCTGGCTACGCTCCATTTGTGTCCGTATCGCTTCTGTCTCGAATTTCTTTTTCATTCTATTCTTTTTTGGGTGGCTGAGCGTAGTCGAAGCCACTTCATTTAACCTCTTTAAAATATCTATAATTTGTATGGTTCTTGCACTCGGCCAAATAGGG
This sequence comes from Flagellimonas baculiformis, assembly GCF_033441575.1. Taxonomy (NCBI): domain Bacteria; kingdom Pseudomonadati; phylum Bacteroidota; class Flavobacteriia; order Flavobacteriales; family Flavobacteriaceae; genus Flagellimonas; species Flagellimonas baculiformis. Next base: position 313,227 of record NZ_JAUZVW010000004.1, on the reverse strand, counting down.
CAGGGTTTGAAATTCTCCTTGGATGAGTGCTTCCTTCTTTGCCCTCGACCAACCCTGAATTTGTTTTTCCCGCTCAAAAGCCGATGCAATGTTCAGGTATTCTTCAACATACATCAACTCCACTGGCAGCCTTTTCTTGGTATGGTTCGCTCCCCTACCATCTTGATGCTCGCTGATACGGTTGTCCAAATCTATCGTACTTCCGGTATAATAGCTTCCATCCGAACATTGAAGTATGTACATGTAACCTTTCATCCTTTGTTTGTGGCTTCGACTACGCTCAGCCACCGTTCCAATCATATTCTTTATAAATTTCGACTACGCTCAGCCACCGTTCCAATCATATTCTTTATAAATTTCGACTACGCTCAGCCATCCAAATATACTAAACAAGGTAGCTGAGCGCAGTCGAAGCTATATTTTCTCAGCTATTCTCAAAATATCCCCAAAAACACCTCTGGCCGTGACCGCGGCGCCTGCTCCGGCACCTTGGATCACCAATGGGTTTTCACCATAGGACTCCGTATAGATCTCAATAATGGAATCGGAACCCTTTACCTGCCCCAATGCACTTTGTTTGGGCACGGAAACCAATTTCACCTCCAAAATCCCTTTGTCCTGTTGAAGGTCGCCATGCAAATCCCCAACATACCTGAGAACATGGCCTGCTTCCTGCTTATTTTTCACTTCCTCGTACACCTTGTCCATTTCTCCGATCCGATCAATGAACCCATCAAAATCCAAGGTCTGCAATTCCTTTGGAATCAGGTTCTGCACTTCAATATCGGAAAATTCATTCTGAAGATCCAACTCCCGGGCCAAAATCAATAGTTTCCTTCCCACATCGTTTCCGGAAAGGTCTTCCCTCGGATCGGGTTCCGTGTACCCACTTTTCATGGCCTCCTTCACAATGGCCGAAAACGAGGCCTCCTTTTCCGAAAAGGTATTGAAAATATAGCTCAACGACCCAGAGAATACCCCTTTGATCCGGGTAATGTTCTCCCCCGAAAGGTGCAACAGTCGAATGGTATCGATCAATGGGAGACCTGCACCCACATTGGTCTCATACAAATATTGCTTCTGGTTTTGGTCCAAGGATTTTCGAATGGACTTGTATTTCTCAAAACTCAAGGTGTTGGCAATCTTGTTGGAAGAGACCAGGTCAAATCCTTTTCTGATGAACGGTTCGTAGTGCTCCACGAAAGCACTGCTGGCCGTATTGTCCACCGCAATGAGGTTTTCCAGATGGTGTTGCTTGGCAAAGGCAGCAATATCCTCCACCTGGTAGGGCTTACCCTCCTTTTCCAACCGTTCTTTCCAATCGGGGCCAATTCCCGAAGCATCCAACAATACCTTTCTGGAATTGGCCACGGCAAACACGCGAAGACCAATTCCCTTTCTGGACTCGATGCTCTTTTCCGAATCCAATATCTGATCGATCAAGGTGCCCCCGACATTCCCATGCCCAAAAATGGCCAGGTTGATTCGCTTTGCGATGCCAAAAATCTGTCCGTGCACCACATTGACGGCCTTGTGAAGGTCTGATTTTTTCACGACCAAACTCACGTTCTTTCCCGTCACCGTATTATTGAACAACAAGGGAATCACTTGGTTTTTGGCCAAGGCATTGAAAGGTCTGTGGAAACTGCTCAGGTCCATCCCCACAATGGAGATGACCGAAACATCCTTCACCACGGTGATCTGGTTGATGTCCTGCGAGGAATAATCGGTCTCAAATTCCTGGTCCAGTACTTTTTTGGCCTTTTCCGCTTTGGATGCATCCACAACAAGGCCAATACCCCTTTCGGAGGATCCTTGCGAAATGATGCCCACGCTGATGCCATTTTGGCCCAACGCACGGAAAATACGCATATCCACACCCACTTTGCCCAGCAATCCCCTACCCTCCAGGTTGATGAGGGCCATATGATCGAGTACCGACAGAGATTTGATGCCCCCATTTTCGGTCTTCGGACCAATGAGCGTCCCTTCGTTTTCATCGTTGAACGTATTGCAAATCCGCAGCGGAATATTTTTTTCGATAAGGGGTATGATGGTCTTCGCATGCAGGATATTAGCCCCGAAATTGGCCAGCTCGTTGGCTTCCTCATAGGAGATCACATCGATCAAACGGGCATCCTTCACCAAATCGGGATTGGCCGTAAAGATACCATCCACATGGGTGTAGTTGACCAGTTCCCCGGCATCCAAAAAGTTGGCCAGCAAAGCTGCGGAGTAGTTGCTCCCGTTCCTGCCCAGCGTGGTGGTAGACCCATCCCCGTTCGACCCAATAAACCCTGTGACCACCGCTATGGTGTCCGCATCCAATTTGTGGAAATAGCGCAGCACATTTTCCTTGGAGGTCCGTTGGTCCACCTCTGCATTGCTAAAGGTGTCGTCGGTCTTGATCAATTTTCGGGAGTCCAGCAGTTGTGCCTTCAGCCCTTGGGCATTCAGCAAGGTGGTCACTACCTTGGCAGAGATCAGCTCACCGTAGGACAACACCTCATCCTTGGTCTTAAGGCTATAATCCCCGGTCAGGGAAACCCCATTGAGTATTTTTTGGATGGTCTTTAGTTCTTCTTCGATATCTACCCCTGCAAAATCATTTTTTTGATAGGCCGCGAAATGGTCAAGATCCTGTTGAAAATCCTTCCCTTTTGCCGCTTTGTCCAACAAGGCTTCCAGCTCATCGGTGGCCTTGCCACGGGCCGATACCACCACGGCAAAGTGCTCTTTGTTCTCCGCCCTTTTGGCAATCACCTTCAGCACTCTTTCGATACCTTCGCCGTTGGCCAAGGATTTCCCGCCAAACTTCAACACTTTGATGCGCTCCGTCTTTCCATTTTTCTGAAAAACGGTCTCCAAAAGCTTTTCCAATTGTTCAAATTCCATCAAAAACGCATCGTGGCCGTGGAGCGACTGTACTTCACCATAGGTGACATTGGTGTTGGCCTGCGCCAAGCGTTTAAAAGTCTCCCTGTTTTCCTCTGCCGTAAAGAACAGATCGGAATTGACCCCGATGATATGGATCTTCATTTCGCTTTCCTGCAGTGTCTTGAAGGCCTCATCCCCGTTACGGGTGATGTCGATGGTCTTCAGCAATTGGTTCATCAACTTGTAGGCGGACAACTGGAAACGCTCCTGCAGTTTTTTCCCGTGGTGCATCAACCAGCTCTCCACATTGAACACCTGAAGCTCTTCGTTCGTGCTCCTTTTGAACCTTTCCTTGAAGGATTCGGGCGTGCGGTAGCAAAGCATGGCATGCATACGGGCATCGTGTACCGGCTGTTTGGAATTTACCAAAAACTGTTCTTGTATCTGGCAATTGGCTATCAACCAATCCGTTGATTTCCAATCAGATGCCACAGGAACCAAATGTTCTGTAATGTTGGGGTTGAAAGCCGCCATTTCCCAAGCGATGCCACCGCCCAAAGAACCTCCTATGATGGCGTACAGTTTTTCAATCTTCAATTGTTCCAGTCCCAAAAGAAACAATCGGGCAATATCGCCCGCCACAAAGTCCTTATAATTTTCGATGACAAAACCATCATACCCATTGCCCGGAATGTTGAAGGCCAAAATGGTGTATTTTTCGGTATTGATGCATTTTCCTTCCCCGATCAGATCGGACCACCAGCCATTTTCCCCGGCAACATCGGAATTTCCCGTAAGGGCATGGTTCACCATCACCACCGGGGCCGAGTGCAGGGGCTGCCCGAACAATTGATAGGACAATTGCAGGTCCTGGATTTTGCCGCTCTGGGTAGAAAATTGATCGATTTTCAAATACTGTAACATGTATGTATACTGTGGTTTATTCTTCGTGTAAAACAATTATTTTCCTATACCTGCAAATGCACTTTCCAAATCAGCTTTCAGGTCGGATAGATCTTCCAAACCAACGGACAGACGGATCAAATCCTTGGTCACACCTGTTGATTCCTGTTGTGCATCATCCAATTGTTGGTGCGTGGTACTTGCCGGATGGATAATTAGCGATTTGGTGTCCCCAATATTGGCCAAAAGAGAGAAAATCTTGGTTTCATCCGCTATTTTCTTGGCCGATTCAAATCCGCCCTTCACCCCAAAGGTAACAATACCACTTTGACCTTTTGGCAAATACTGATCGGAGAGGGCCTTGTATTTACTGGATTCCAGCCCGGGATAGTTCACCCAAGTGACCTCGTCCCTACTTTCCAACCACTTGGCCAAGGCCAAGGCGTTTTCACTGTGCTTTTTCATACGTATCTCCAAAGTTTCCAAACCTTGGATAATCTGGAATGCATTGTATGGGCTTAAACAGGCCCCATGGTCACGCAATCCCTCGATCCGCACTTTAGCAATGAACGCCGCAGGGCCCAAGGCTTCGTGATAGACCAATCCATGGTAGCCTTGCGAAGGTTCTGTAAATTCAGGGAATTTTCCATTGGCCCAGTCAAATGTTCCGGCATCAATGATCACCCCTCCCATGGTGGTCCCGTTCCCGTTGATGTACTTTGTCAAGGAATGCACCACAATATTGGCGCCGTGTGCAATGGGGTTCAACAGTGCAGGTGAGGCCACTGTATTGTCCACAATGAACGGCACCTTGGCTGCCTTGGCTTCCTTGGAAATGGCTTTCAGGTCCAGTACGTCCAACTTAGGATTTCCCAAGGATTCCACAAAGAAGGCCTTAGTGTTGCCCTGGACCGCTTTTCCAAAATTGGCAGGGTCCGAAGGGTCCACAAAAGTGGTCGTGATGCCCAGACGCGGCAAGGTCACATTGAACAGGTTATAGGTTCCGCCATACAGGCTATTGGACGATACGATATGGTCCCCAGCCTTCAACAAAACCAACAAAGCGGTGTTGATGGCAGCCGTTCCCGAGGAAGTCACCACAGAGGCTATCCCTCCTTCCAGTGTGGCCAACCGCTGTTCCAAGATATCGTTGGTTGGGTTGTTGAGCCTAGTGTAAATATACCCCGGCTCACTCAGGGAGAAAAGATTGGCAGCATGGTCCGAATCCCTGAACACATAGGATGTGGTCTGGTAAATCGGCACAGCCTGTGTTCCTCCATTGGCGGCCACATCATGGCCGGCATGCAATGCATTGGTTGAAAATTTTTGATCACTCATGACTTTTGTTTTTTAAAAATTATAAAATCGATAAAATAAAAAGTCAAACTCCCATGGTACGTACAGCATGGAAAAATCAAAAAGTTATAAGAAAGTGAAATCGAAAAGTCGATTGTCGTTATCTATTCCCATCGGGATAGAATGTAGCACCTTCTTGACATCGTGAGTCAAGGGTTGCTAAGGCTTCAAAGGGTCTATTCCCTCCACCTTTCTTGATAACTAATCAATACGTGTTTGAACTTCGTTGGGCAAATATACTGATGGAAAGATGGAATTTCCTAATCTTTCAGAAAAAATTCACCAAAACATGGCCCGTCTTCTATTTCAACACCGTGAACTCAATGTTCGAATCCGTGAAAACGGTATGGGTCTGGGTCTTGAAGTCCGATTCATCGGCCTTGAAGATATTCTCCACATAGGTCTGTGGGTTCAAATCGATCAGCGGGAACCAGGTACTTTGTACCTGCACCTGTAATTTGTGCCCCTTTTTGAAGGTATGGAACACATCCTGTAACTTGATGTCCACATCCGTTTTTTGGTTGGGCGTAAAAGGTTCGGGGTCGGAAAAACTGTTCCTAAACCGTCCACGCATTACCTCGCTTCGCACCATCAAATGGTAATTGCTCATCTTGAGGTGGTTCTGCATTTCTTCATTGGTCTCGGCATCCGCAGGGTGCACATCGATGATCTTTACGATCCAATCCGCGGCAGTACCTGTTGTGGCCACTTTCAAATGGGCCAGGATATCCCCTGCCAAAGTGAGGTCATTCTCCAAAACATCGGTTTCAAAAACAAGTACATCGGAACGTCTGGCCGCAAAACGCTGATCATCTGTCATGTATTTTCGAGGGGTGAACACAGTCTTGATATCCTCGGAATAGGGCACTGGTTTTTTGATGTCACTGATAAACTGGATACCCGTTGTTCCATTTTGTGTTTGGGTCAACTCTTGGTCCTCGGAAAGGTACATGGTCTGCTTCGAAGCATTTTCGGGCGGCCATGTGTCATAGGTCTTCCATTCCTTTTTGCCCGTATCGAACACATAGGCTTCGGGCAATCCTGAATCTGGACTTCCATCTCCTTTCAAAAAGTGATTGAAGAATTTGGTTTCAATATCTTTTTGGAAAAACAAGGAAATGGAATCCCCAAAATAATAATTGCCCACCACATTCCTGTCCACGGTTCGGGCCCATCCGCCGTGATCCCATGGACCAAAGACCATGGTATTGTAGTTGCCCTCATTGTATTTTTCAATATTCTTATAGGTCTCCAAGGGTCCGTAGAGGTCTTCCGCATCGAACCAACCGCCCACGATCATGGTGGCCACGCTGCTCTTTACATTCTTCAAATGTTGAATCAAGCCTTTGGACTGCCACATTTCATCATAATTGGGATGTTCCTTGAGTTCGTTCCAAAAATAATCATCGGTGACACCTTCGGGACGCATGGTGGGGGTGTCTGCTGTTTCATATTCAAAAAAGTAGTCCAGATTCTTTAACGGACCTGCATCCAAAAAGAACTGGTATTGATCTTCGGTAGGAAGTTCGGGAAGGGTGTACCAAGCGGTATCGATGGGCTGATCACCATTGGGCCTAGGCGTCCCGAACAGGGAAGTCGCCCTAAAATAGCTCAGCAGATAGGCGCCATTATGGTGGAAATCATCAAAAAAGAAATCCCCGATACAGGCCTGGGGCGATGCCGCCTTTAGCGCAGGGTGTGCGTCAACAGTGGCATAGGTGGCATAGTAACCGGGGTACGAAATCCCCCAAACACCGACCTTGCCATTGTTGTTTTCCACATTGTTGATCAACCATTCTATAGTGTCATAGGTGTCGGAGCTTTCGTCCACTTGGTCATTGGAGGTCTTGTTGGGAATATAGGCCCTCATGTTCTCATAATGCCCTTCGCTGAGCCAACGTCCGCGAACATCTTGATAGACGATGATGTTCCCTTCCTTCATCAAATGCTCATTGGGCCCGATCTTGGTCCTAAAATTACCTTCCCCATAGGGCTGTGAACTATAGGGTGTACGTTGCATGATAATGGGATATTTTTTGGACGTGTCCTTTGGGGAATATATGGTGGTGTGCAGTTTTATCCCGTCCCGCATTTCAATATCCACCTCTTTCTTGGTGTAGTGGTCGGCCACATAGGTGTCAACAACTGGCTGCTCTTCGGTCTTGACTGTTTTTTTGCAACTGACCGCTACAAATAAGAAACAGATACTCAGAAACAGGATTCTAACCGAACTTTTCATGCTTTTCAATTTTGAATCCCTAAATCTACTAAAGTTCCCCAAAGTGTGCCAATAAAAAAGGAGCCCTTCCAAAAGAGCTCCTTTCCATTTGTATGTGAATGAATATTGGGTTATAGACCAAATGCTGCTTTCACCTTGTCCACCATATCCAGTTTTTCCCAAGTGAAGAGTTCCACTTCTTTTTCAATCCTTCCGTTGTAGGGAGATTCGAATACCTTGGTCAAGGTTTGTGGTTCTTTGCCCAAATGGCCATAGGCAGCGGTTTCCAGATAGATGGGATTGCGCAGTTTCAAGCGCTCTTCAATGGCAAAGGGTCTCATATCGAACAGCTCCGATACTTTCTTCGCAATCTCACCATCACTTAGTTTTACATTGGCAGAACCATAGGTTTCCACAAAAATGGAAGTGGGCTCCACTACCCCGATGGCATAACTGACCTGTACCAAAACCTCATTGGCCACTCCAGCGGCCACCAAGTTCTTGGCCACATGCCGTGCGGCGTAAGCGGCACTTCGGTCCACTTTGCTCGGGTCCTTGCCACTAAAGGCACCTCCACCATGGGCTCCCTTGCCGCCGTAGGTATCCACAATGATCTTTCTACCGGTCAATCCGGTATCACCATGTGGACCACCGATCACAAACTTACCGGTCGGGTTGATATGGTATTTGATCTTGTCATTGAAAAGTTTCTGGATATCCTCGGGCAACAGGCTTTTCACCTCAGGGATAAGAATATTGATGATGTCTTCCTTGATCTGTTTCAACATCACCTCATCCGCAGCAAACTCATCGTGCTGGGTGGAAACCACTATCGTATCGATACGCTGTGGCACGTTGTCATCGGAATATTCAATGGTCACCTGTGCCTTGGCATCGGGACGCAGATAGCTGATGCGTTTTCCTTCCCTACGCAAATCGGCAAGTACCTGCAAGATCTTATGGGAAATATCCAACGCCAAAGGCATGTAATTGTCGGTTTCCTTGGTGGCATAACCGAACATCATGCCCTGGTCACCGGCACCTTGCTCCTCTTTGCTGCCCCTGTCCACGCCTTGGTTGATGTCCTGCGACTGTTCGTGGATCAATGAGATCACCCCACAGGAATCGCCACTGAACTTATATTCGCCCTTGGTATAGCCAATATTGTTGATGACATCCCTGGCAATGCTCTGCAAATCCACATAGGTATGGCTCTTCACCTCGCCGGCCAAGACCACCTGACCCGTGGTCACCAAGGTCTCGCAGGCTACTTTGCTCTCAGGATCGAAGGCCAAAAAATTATCCAATAGGGCATCACTGATCTGGTCCGCGATCTTATCCGGATGACCCTCACTAACAGATTCTGATGTAAACAAATATGGCATTGTTCTTATTTAATGGAAATATTCTGACCTATGCCCAGCAAAGAAGTTCGTTACCCTTGAAGAGTGGTGCCGGGCAATGCCCAACACGAACTGCTTTAGCATTTTTCTTGTGCCAATTTATTTTGGCTACGGAGGTTGCAATCAGTCAAATCTTTCCTCGTTCCGATGGGCAAAAGTACATATTTGAATGATATTTCAAAACTTTGTTCCGTAGCGTTTGTCCTCTTTTCCATTTCATCCAGTTTTTTTTCTTCAAGCGGATATACTTTGTATATTGCGCCGATTAGATTTCCCTAGTCCTCGAACACCAACATCATAAACACCAACATCTTATGCACATTGCAGTAGCAGGAAACATTGGCGCCGGAAAGACCACCCTGACCAACTTGCTTGCTAAACACTACAAGTGGGATGCCCATTTTGAGGACGTAGTGGACAATCCCTATCTGGATGATTTCTATACCCAGATGGAACGTTGGAGTTTTAACCTGCAGATTTACTTCCTGAACAGCCGCTACAGACAGATCTTAAAGATTAGGGAAAGTGGAAAGGATGTAATCCAGGACCGGACCATTTATGAGGATGCCCATATTTTTGCGCCCAACCTCCATGCCATGGGGCTGATGACCAACCGTGATTTTGAGAACTACAGGAGTCTTTTTGAGCTGATGGAAAGTTTGGTGGAACCGCCGGACCTATTGATCTACCTCCGCAGTTCCATCCCCAATTTGGTGAACCAGATCCACAAACGGGGGCGGGACTATGAAAACTCCATTTCCATTGATTACCTCAGCCGACTGAACGAACGCTACGAAGCTTGGGCCAACACCTATGCCAAAGGCAAATTGCTCATTTTTGATGTGGACGATTTGGATTTTGTTTCCGATCCCGAAGATCTGGGCAAGGTCATCAACCGAATCGATGCAGAGATCCACGGGTTGTTCGACTCCAATAGTTAGTCATAACAGGTCAGGCAAGGAAAAGTTTGTCCATTCCCTCACCCAAACGACCCGTTCCCTCATTCCTCCTTTTTATAGGTTGATTTTCAAAGTAGTTTAGACCAACTGTTAACTACGCCCTTTGGGCCAAAAACTTGAAAATCATGGAACCTAAAAAGAACCGAAAACTGGACCCCAACCGAAACAGCCTGCTCTATTTTTTTGTGGGAATGACAATGATAATGCTTATGGCCTTTTTGGCCTTGGAGTGGAAGACCTACGACACGACCAGTGACTGGGAAGTTGGCCTAATCGACCCTAACATCTTGCCCGATGAAGAAGTGCCAATCACCATCCAAAAAATTGAACTTCCAAAACCCAAGATCCAATCTCCTCCTGAAATTAAAATTGAAGAGAATGACACCGAAATTGAAGAAACTGTCATAGAATCTTCAGAAACCGATCAAAATGAAGAAATTGCTAAAATTGAAGACATTGAAGTAGCCAAGGAGGACATCCCTGACCAAATACCCTTTGTCCTCATCGAAAATGCCCCTGTGTTCCCGGGCTGCGAAAACGAAAAGACCGAAAAAGAAAAAAGAGACTGTTTTCAGGAAATGATGCAGAACCATATCCGTAAAAACTTCCGCTACCCGGAATTGGCCCAAGAAATGGGCATCGAAGGCCGGGTGAACGTCATTTTTGTGATCCAAAAGGATGGAAGCATCGGAAACGTACAAATGCGCGGGCCGGACAAGAGTTTGGAGACCGAGGCGGCCAGAATCATTTCCAAATTGCCCAAAATGGCACCGGGCAAACAGAGGGGTACTTCCGTAAAGGTTCCCTATTCCATTCCCATCACCTTTAGATTGAATTAACCCTGCATCTTGACTATTTCTTCTGTCACTCCTTCGACTGCACTCAGGATGACAGCCCGATATGACAGGTATTGGATTGATCCCATAAAAAAACCACGCCAAGGCGTGGTTTTTTCAGCTTTAGGGTAAAGCGAGCGCTAATTCTTTGCCTTAGCACTGTTTTTATAGGCTTCCACCAATTTTTCCACTTCTTCCTTGGTGTCGGCAACAAATTCCTTGGTTTCTTCTTTCACCTCACCATCGACCTCAGTGCTTGAGGTAACAACAGCTTTGTAAGCTCCTTCAGCCGTATTGCTCATTTCGATACGAATCTGCTTTTCGATGGTCCTGGATTCTTTCATACCATCCTCAGAAATTGTAATGGTAGTTCCATCTTCCTTGGTCATGCTAACGCCGTCCGCAGAAGAAAGGCTTACCAAACTAGGGGCTATCACCAATGCCACAACGGACATCAATTTCAACAAGATGTTCAAAGAAGGGCCTGAGGTATCCTTGAACGGATCACCTACGGTATCACCCACTACGGCTGCCTTGTGGGCATCACTTCCCTTACGGCCTTCGCTTTCGATGGTCTTCTTGGCATTGTCCCAAGCTCCACCTGCGTTGGATTGGAAAATGGCCATCAACACACCAGCTGTGGTCACGCCTGCCAACAAACCTCCCAACATTTCGGCACCACCGATGAACCCGACGGCAACGGGGACGGCAATTGCCAACAATCCGGGCAATACCATTTCCTTGATGGAGGCCTTGGTTGAAATGGCCACACATTTATCGTATTCCGCTACACCATCGGCAGCATCAAATATTTTTCTGTCCTCGGCAGATGCCTTGGATATATCGGAATCATACTTCCGCATCACCTCCAATGCCGCTTTCAGTTGGGGAATGTCCCTGAACTGGCGACGTACTTCCTCGATCATGGCCATGGCCGCCCTACCCACTGCATTCATGGAAAGTGCGGAGAACACGAAGGGAAGCATACCTCCTATCAAAAGTCCCGCCATGATGTCCGGTTGTGAAACGTCGATGGACTGCACCCCTGCGGTCTTCATAAAAGCTGCAAAAAGTGCCAAGGCAGTCAAGGCCGCAGAAGCAATGGCAAATCCTTTTCCGATGGCCGCTGTAGTGTTTCCAACAGCATCCAATTTATCTGTTCTTTCGCGAACTTCTTTTGGTAGTTCCGCCATTTCGGCAATACCTCCTGCGTTGTCAGAAATAGGTCCGTAGGCATCGACCGCCAACTGGATTCCTGTGTTTGCCAACATACCCACGGCAGCGATCGCGATTCCGTAAAGTCCGGCAAAGTGGTGGGAAACCAAAATGGCCGCAGCGATCAAAACGATCGGAATGGCGGTTGACATCATCCCAACACCCAATCCTGCAATAATGTTGGTCGCCGATCCTGTTTCGGACTGGCGAACGATGGAGTTTACGGGTTTTGTCCCCGTTCCTGTATAATATTCGGTGATCTTACCGACCAAAAGTCCGGCCACCAAACCTGCGATAGTTGCCAAGAACACACCCAAAGAGGTATATTCAGTGCCTCCTTCGACCCAAGATTCTGGCAACATACCTTTAATGATGAAATAGGAAGCCACCAACATAAGCCCGGCGGAACCAAATTCACCTATGTTCAATGCGGTCTGTGGGTTTCCGCCATCCTTTACTTTCACAAAAAAGGTCCCTATAATGGACATCACGATGCCCACCGCTGCCAATGCCAAAGGCAGGTACACTGCTCCAAGACCATCAAAGGCTGTTTGGAACTCTGGTAATCCGGCAAAAACGGCTCCCAATACCATGGTTCCGATAATGGAACCTACATAGGATTCAAAAAGGTCGGCACCCATACCGGCCACATCCCCTACGTTGTCCCCAACGTTATCCGCAATGGTAGCAGGGTTCAATGGGTGATCTTCCGGAATACCGGCTTCCACTTTTCCAACAAGGTCGGCCCCTACGTCGGCCGCTTTAGTGTAGATTCCACCTCCCACACGCGCAAAAAGTGCGATGGACGATGCACCAAGTGAAAATCCTGAAAGTACATTGAGCACTTCACCAAGTTCCCAGCCTTGGCCACTGTATATCATAAAAAGTCCACTCAATCCAAGAACACCAAGACCCACAACACCAAGACCCATAACGGCCCCACCGGCAAAAGCGACTTCGAGGGCCTTGCCCAAAGAGGTCCTTGCTGCATTTGTGGTCCTTACGTTGGCCTTTGTGGCGACCTTCATCCCAATGAAACCTGCCAAGGCAGAACAGATGGCGCCCACAACAAAGGAGACGGCCACCATACCATTGGAACCGGCCTCATTGCTCCCTTTGAAGAACAAAAGTACGGCCACGGCCAAAACAAATATGCTGAGTATTTTGTATTCTGCCTTTAAGAACGACATTGCCCCATCCGCAATGTTCTTGGCGATTCGCGCCATTTTAGCGTCACCGACCTCTTGTTTGGAAATCCATACGTTCTTTATGAAAACGTACAACAGGCCCAGGATACCGAAAACGGGCAGAAATTTTACGATCAAATCCATAATTTGAGTTGTTTAAGAAATTTTTAACGGCTGCTAAAGTAGTAAAATACGAAGTAATAAAAAAAATACGCCATTCATAAACAATAGCGTATTTTTTAGCAATGATTATTACTTATATGGTATAGGTTCGTTTCTTTTTGTGTTCACTCTCGTCATACCGCTTCACACATTCGTGGTAAATCTGGATGGCTTCGTCCACACCGCCCCATCCGCCGGTGTCCACTTTCTTCTTTTCAAGGTCCTTGTACACTTGGAAAAAATGCTCTATTTCCTTCAACCTATGCGGGTTCAGCTCGCTGATATCGTCCCTTTTGCTCCAGATGGGATCGGACACGGGCACACAGATCAATTTTTCATCGGGCCCTTTTTCATCGGTCATATGGAAAACCCCAACGGGCTTCACCTCCATCACCACCATCGGATAGGTAGGCTCGGTTCCCAATACGAGTACGTCCAATGGATCTTGGTCCAAGGCCAAGGTCTCCGGCACAAAACCATAATCGCCGGGATACATCATGGAAGAAAAGAGGGTACGGTCGAACCGTATTTTGTGTAAAGTAAAGTCGTATTCGTATTTGTTTCGGCTACCCTTTGGAATTTCGATGAGCACGTCAAAAGTGACTGATTGTTTTTTGGACATTCTTGAAGTTTTAATTTGGTGCAAAAATAACCAGTATGGCTGGAATAGGGCAAATAAATCGGTTTAAACTGCTTGCCTTTTGTATGACATGGGACCGCTACGTTGCCAGACACAAGAAAATAGACTTTTACCCCTTGCTCATTTGAATATGAATTTGTCAGTTCGAGTGATTTTTGATGGTTGAGCGTTGATCCCTGAGCGAAGTCGAAGGGAGTCGCAACCAATGAAAATCGAATCACCATCAATCAAATCAAATGATTTTAGGAAGCCTAATTAAATCCATCAAAAGTTAAATCCGAAGGTTCCCGTGATTCCAAATCGGCGTGCATTGGGATTGTCCAAATAATTGCCCCTGAAATTAAAGTCGATCCGCAATATCTTAAAGATGTTGCCTACCCCGACGGAGTATTCCCAATAAATCTGATCTTCCGGGGCCATCAAAGGGATATTGGCAGGTGCGCTCAGCGCAATGTTCTCGTCGGACAATTGGCCCCAAGCTCCCCTGAGCCCTACAATTTCCCGAAGGTTCAGCTTGCGTAAAAAAGGAACCCTCGAAAATATGCGCCCATTGAAATTATGCTCCAAATGCACGGTCGCATACGTATCGGTCACAAACTCATAAAAATCAAGGTTGGGGAACACATTATATAATGAGAAAAGGGTCTGGTTACCTGGAATGACGCTCAATAGACTCAACGGGACCTCGCCAAAGGTCTTGCCCAGTTCCACACTGCTCGTCAATCGGCCCAATCCCCCTATCTGCCAAGGTTGCCTGTATGAGAACTGCAATCGTTCGTAATCGAAATCACTTTCCAAAAAACCACTTATACCTTTGGTATAGTTGAGCACCAGAGTGCTGTAATCGTCATTGATGTTGGCCCTTTCCACCCCATAACCAATGGTCCGTTTGCCGGGCGTGTAGATCAACGTAGTGGTCAGGTCCATCTGTTTCACTTCGGAAGATACGCCCGTGGGCGAACTGGGGTCCACATAATCCAGATTGAAGGCTTCGGGCAATGCGGAACTCAAGGTCCGGAACGAACTTCCCACACTGATCCTAAAGTTTTTCACGGGTTCCATCTCCACATTGAAGGTGGACAGGTTGATGTTGGTGAGCCTATCATTGGAGCCGACCGTGACCAAGGAAGACGATGCAATGCTCCTTCCCAGCACGTCATTGGTGCTGGTGAGACTGAGCCCCAATTGCTCTATGTCCCTTCGGTTACCGCCGGAAACGATAAGCCTGCTCTTTCGGTCCAGCAGGAACTTGCCCGAAAAACCGTGCTTGAACTTTTTGTCGTCAAACCCATAGGCCATATAGCCTTCCAGACGCCAAGTATCGTTTTGCCCAAAATAGGTCCGTGCACCGCCCCGCAATCGGATTCCTTCGGCATCGTTATAACCAAAAGTGCTGTAGATGTCCCCAATGTCGATGTTCCATTTGTCAATTTCGACATAGCCCGAACCCAGAATGCTGACAATGTCGTAATAGGTCCTGAACTTCGGCACGGTCTTCAGGGTGTCCAGTAACTTGAAGATCCCGGACTCGTCTTCGTTCAGGTTTTCCAAACGGGCATTTTCCCAGAACACACTGTCCTGCGAGAACACTCTCGGGTCATAGGGATCGGAGACGGCTTTGTAAAATTCCTCGGGACGGTTGGTGTTGAAATTGTAATTGTCATAGACCGTGGTCCGCTTGCCATACACACCTTTTGATGTTTCCTTTTTCGAAAAACTGAAATCGCTCAGCATATAGTCACGCTTGAGCAAAAAGACCGAATCGCTCACCACGTTGAACTCCTGTTCGATATAGATTTCCTTCACCCAGTTGATGTTCGCACTTTTGGTGACCTGCATGTTGATCTTCTTGATGGCGAAGGTGGTGTCGTTCACCCAAAAGTCCCCTTTGAAGGTGAGCTCGTTCTTCCGTCTGGGGTAATAAATGATATTGTAGCACCATTTATTGTCGATAAAAGTACTGTCCGAAAGCACATAATTATAAGTGTCAATCCCGGTTTTGGACAAGGGGCTGGTGAAACTCTTATCGAAAAATTTCAGATAGTTGTCATAAATGTCATAGTCCGAATACAGGTCCTCCACAAAGGCTGTGATGGCTTGGTTGCCACTGAACCCTGAACTCTTGTTGCCCAGAACGTCCTCTTTTTCCTTTTCAAGCGTGTTGTCGCCATAGACTTTTGAGAAGGTCTCGTTCAAAAAGATGGGGAGGTAGGTTTTTCCCGTGATCCGGGACGTGTCCAAGTCCTCGAACATGAATTCCAACCCCTTGAAAAGTTTACTTTTTATCAGGGCACTGTCTATCGTATTGAGGTCGAACTCCACCTTTTCGTATTTGTCATATTGGTATTGCTTGAACTTACGGACCCCGTTCTCCCGCTTTTTTTCCCAGATTTTTCTGAGAATATCTATCGCCGGATTGTTCTTTTTGGACTGTTTTCCGGTATAGACCACCACCTCTTTCAGCTGTTCGGCGGATTCCGCCAGCACGATCTCCATCCCATAGTTCACTTTTTGGGTGAGCGGGATTTCCTTGGATTCATACCCCATAAAAGACACCTTGATGGCTTTATAGGTATTGTCCGATTCAAAATAGAAACGGCCATTGTCGTTGGTGATGGTGCCTTCGGTCGAACCCGTGAAGATGATATTGGCAAAGGCAATGGGCATTCCCGAGTCATCCATGACGATTCCCTCGATCTTGGTCTGGGAAAAGGCAGTTAAAAAAGTAAGGCAGAAAAAAAGAAGGAGATATCTTTTCATGTTCAGATATATGGGACAATTAGGGAGAACCACCAAAGGCTTCCCGTTTTCAATTTCGGTCAAATTTGGTTCAAAAGTAGTTTCCTATCAAAAATTGTTCCCTAAAAAAGCCCCGACAACTCTGTTGACGGGGCTAATATACCTTAGAAATAGGATACTATAGCTTATATAACACTTTCTTAACAGCCTTAATCACATCCTCGTGGTTGGGCAACCATTCGGCCAAAAGCACTGGAGAATAAGGTGCTGGCGTGTCCGCAGTGTTTATTTTAACAATGGGTGCATCCAAATAATCGAATGCCTTGTCCTGAACGTGGTAGATGATTTCGGTGGCCACGTTACCGAATGGCCACGCTTCTTCCAAAATCACCATCCTGTTGGTCTTTTTAACAGAAGTGATGATGGCATTGATGTCCATAGGGCGCACGGTACGCAAATCGATGATCTCACAGCTGATACCTTCTTTTTCCAATTCTTCGGCAGCCTTGTAGGCTTCCTTGATGATCTTTCCAAAGGAAACAATGGTCACATCCGTTCCTTCCCTTTTGATGTCGGCCACACCCAATGGAATGGTGTACTCTCCCTCAGGAACCTCACCTTTGTCACCATACATCTGCTCGGATTCCATAAAGATCACGGGGTCGTCATCGCGAATGGCGGATTTCAACAAGCCCTTCGCATCGGCAGGGTTGGATGGGACCACTACCTTAAGACCAGGGCAGTTGGCGAACCAACTTTCAAAGGCCTGGGAGTGTGTAGCGGCCAATTGTCCCGCAGAGGCCGTTGGCCCCCTGAACACAATGGGACAGTTGAACTGACCAGCTGACATTTGGCGGATCTTCGCAGCGTTGTTGATGATCTGATCAATCCCCACCAAAGAGAAGTTGAAAGTCATAAATTCAATAATAGGTCTGTTCCCGTTCATGGCTGAACCGACACCGATACCGGCAAAACCAAGCTCTGAAATCGGGGTGTCCAACACGCGCTCGGGGCCAAACTCGTCCAACATTCCTTTGGAAGCCTTGTAGGCACCGTTATATTCGGCGACTTCCTCGCCCATCAAATAAATGGTGTCGTCCCTTCTCATTTCCTCGCTCATGGCCTCGGCTATGGCTTCCCTGAATTGAATTGTCTTCATTATATCGTACTAATATGATTCGTCAGTATCCTTAAAAATGCAAGCAAAAATAGGAAAAACTAAAAGAACAAAGCTTTGCATGAAACTAAAAAAAAGAACAAAATTTATTATGCATGCATAATAAATTTTAGATTTATATGACTATATTTGAAACCATAAACCTTAAGCATATATGAAGATTCTAGTTTGCATCAGTAATGTACCGGATACCACGTCCAAGATCAACTTCACGGAAGGCGACACCAAATTTGACACAAACGGGGTCCAGTTTGTTATCAATCCGAATGATGAGTTTGGTTTGACACGCGCCATGTGGTTCAAGGAGAAGCAGGGTGCCGCTGTGCATGTGGTCACTGTGGGCGGTGCACAGACGGAGCCGACCATACGAAAGGCCTTGGCCATTGGTGCCGATGAGGCCATCCGAGTAAATGCGGAGCCAACCGATGGTTTTTTTGTGGCCAAACAGTTGGCCGAAGTGGTCAAAAATGGCGGGTACGACCTGGTCATTGCAGGAAGGGAATCCATTGACTATAACGGAGGCATGGTGCCCGGCATGCTGGCCACCTTGTTGGACATGAACTTCGTGAACACCTGCATCGGGTTGGAAATTGATGGCAACAATGCCACCGCCATGCGCGAAATTGATGGAGGAAAGGAAAAGATCAGCACTACCCTTCCCTTGGTCATCGGGGGTCAAAAAGGACTGGTCCAAGAAAGTGATCTCCGCATTCCCAACATGAGGGGCATCATGATGGCACGTCAAAAAGCACTGAATGTAGTGGAGCCTGTGGACGCCCCACAGCCTACCCAAGACCAAAAATTTGAAAAACCTGCCCCAAAAGGTGCGGTCAAGTTGGTCGATGCGGACAATGTGGGCGAACTGGTCAACCTTTTGCACAACGAAGCGAAAGTAATTTAACCCAAAACTCAAATGTAAAGCACCAAATACCAATCATTTGGGGTTTGAAAAATTGAAATTTCAGAAAATTATGTCAGTTTTAGTATATACCGAATCCCTGAAGGGAAAATTTAAGAAAAACGCCTTTGAAGTGGCCTCCTATGCCCACAAAGTGGCCCAAGACCTAGGTACCAGTGTCACAGCGGTCACCTTCAACGCCAGTGACGATGCCTCCTTGGGCAACTATGGCGTGTCCAAGGTCCTAAAAATAACAGACGACAAACTGGAAACCTTCAATGCAAAGGCCTATGCCGATGCACTGGCACAAGCTGCCCAGGCCGAAGGTGCCAAGGTCATCATATTGAGTTCCAGTGCCGACAGTAAGTTCTTGGCACCCATACTCACCACCAAATTGAATGCAGGCTATGTACCCAATGTAGTCTCCGCTCCAGACAGCACCTCCCCTTTTGTGGTCAAAAGGACCGCTTTCAGCAACAAGGGCTTTGCCCACACGGAAATCAGCGCGGACATCAAGGTCATCGGGCTGTCCAGCAATGCCTTTGGCGTGGAGGAAAATGGCGGTTCTGCCACTGTAGAGAGCTTCAGCCCTTCCTTGAGCGATGGCGATTTTGCGGTAAAATCTGTGGAAGTGGATAGAGTGGTCGGAAAAGCCACTATTGCTGATGCCGATATTGTGGTATCGGGTGGACGAGGCCTCAAAGGCCCTGAAAATTGGGGAATGATCGAAGAGCTCGCCGATGTCCTCGGTGCCGCGACTGCCTGCTCCAAGCCCGTATCCGATCTAGGATGGCGTCCACATGGCGAACACGTGGGCCAAACCGGAAAGCCCGTGGCAAGTAATCTTTATATTGCCATTGGAATCTCTGGGGCCATCCAACATCTGGCCGGGGTAAGTGCTTCAAAAACCAAAGTGGTGATCAACAACGACCCTGAGGCCCCCTTCTTCAAGGCGGCCGATTACGGCATTGTCGGGGACGCCTTCGAGGTAGTGCCCAAGCTCATCGAAAAATTAAAGGAATTTAAAGCCCAAAACGCTTAAATTTTGTTAATTTGCCCATTGCAAGGGGCTGTTCAGATAACTGGCATTGCCACTTATTTGAACGGCCCTTTGGGGTTTTTAGGAGGAGATTATGAGCTTAGTTCGATTAAAAATAAAGGGAATATCATACAGTCAAACACAAAATGGCGCTTATGCCCTTATTTTAAATGAGGTTGATGGAGACCGAAAACTTCCCATTGTGATAGGGGCATTCGAGGCGCAGTCCATTGCCATTGCCCTGGAAAAGGAAATCAAACCGCCCAGACCACTCACCCATGATCTGTTCAAGAATTTTGCGGATAGGTTCCAGATTGTGATCAAACAGGTCATCATCCATAAATTGGTGGATGGGGTTTTCTACTCCAGTATCATTTGTGAGCGTGACAATGTGGAGGAGATCATTGATGCAAGGACCAGTGACGCCATTGCCCTTGCCCTTCGTTTTGACGCCCCCATCTTCACCTACAAGACCATTTTGGACAAGGCCGGTATCTTCCTAAAGTTCTCATCGAAGGAAGATGAGGAAAAGGATGAGGACGACAGCATCGTGGTGGACGAGATCCTTCAGGAAGGGGAAGCCGTGGAAATCGAATCCGGGGCAGCCTCTCACGGGTACCGCGAAATGTCCCTCGATGAACTCCACAAAGAACTGGACAAGGCCGTGGCCAATGAAGACTACGAAAAGGCAGCCAAACTTCGGGACGAAATTTCCAAGCGCAAATAAACATACATGGCGAAAAAGACCAACTGTTTTCTGATACTCCTGCTCCTTTGTTCGGTCGCTTTTGGCCAAAATTCCCTACCCACAGACTCCCTCAATGTCGCTATTGGCACCACCATCGTTGACGACATTTCGACGCAAAACACTTCTGGCATTGTCCCCAACCAAGGATTTTCCTTCAACACCCTTTGGCGCGGTGCATTGGGGATGGCCGTCTTGATCTTGATCTCGTTTCTGTTCAGTTCCAACCGAAAGGCCATCAACTGGAAAACAGTGGGCATTGGCCTGGCACTCCAACTTTTGATTGCCATCGGGGTATTGAAAGTGCCTTTTGTACAATATATTTTTGAAAAAATAGGCGAGGTCTTCGTCAGCATCCTTGAATTTACAAGGGCCGGAAGTCGATTCCTTTTTGAAGGACTCGTAGTGGACATGGATACTTTTGGCTACATTTTTGCCTTTCAGGTGCTCCCTACCATTGTGTTCTTCTCCGCCCTCACCTCCGTGCTCTTTTATTTAGGTGTCATCCAAAAAGTGGTAAAGGCGATGGCTTGGCTACTATCCAAATCCCTCGGGATTTCTGGGGCGGAAAGTCTTTCCGTGGCCGGGAATATCTTTTTGGGCCAGACAGAGGCCCCACTGCTGATCAAGGCCTATCTGGAAAAAATGAACAAGTCCGAGATCCTTCTGGTCATGGTCGGGGGAATGGCCACTGTGGCCGGTGCCGTACTGGCCGCCTACATTGGTTTTTTGGGCGGGGACGATCCTGAACTGCGCCTTGTCTTTGCCAAACACCTTTTGGCCGCCTCTGTTATGGCCGCACCAGGAGCCATTGTGATCTCTAAAATATTGTATCCGCAGACCGAAGCGGTCAACACCGATGTGAAGGTCTCTTCGGAAAAAATCGGCGCCAACATCTTGGACGCCATTGCCAACGGGACCACCGAAGGATTGAAACTGGCCCTGAACGTGGGCGCCATGCTCTTGGTCTTTGTGGCCTTTATCGCCATGCTCAATGGTATTCTGGGCTGGGTCGGCGACCTGACCACTTTCAACAATTGGATCGCAGCCAATTCCCCATACGAGAGTTTTTCACTAGAAGCCATACTCGGTACGGTGTTCGCGCCCCTTATGTGGCTCATCGGGGTGGCGAACGAGGATGTCATGCTCATGGGACAACTGTTGGGCATCAAACTGGCGGCCAGTGAATTTGTGGGATACATCCAACTGGCGGAACTCAAGAACGTAGCCAGTGGCATGCACTTCACCTACAACAAATCGGTCATCATGGCCACCTATATGCTCTGTGGCTTTGCCAACTTCGCTTCCATCGGTATCCAGATCGGGGGGATAGGCTCCTTGGCCCCGGGCCAGCGCAAAACGCTTTCCGAATTTGGGATGAAAGCCGTTCTGGGCGGTTCCTTGGCCTCTTTACTTTCCGCTACCATTGCCGGGATGATTTTGGGGTAAACATGGTGTAAGGTAAATGGGGAAAAAGGTAAAAGGTCAAGGGTGAAGGGTAAAAGGCCTTTTCACCAATCATACAAATTAGAATTCAACCTCGGAATTTTTAAACATATATAGTTATGCGAAATTTTCGAGAGTTAACCGTCTGGAAAGATGGTCGAATTTTAGTGAAAGAAGTTTACACGCTCACTAAACTGTTACCAGATTCCGAACGATTTGGATTGATATCCCAGGCAAATAGAAGTTCCATTTCCATTCCTGCCAATATTGCGGAAGGTTGCGGCAAATATTCCGAGAAGGATTTTGTTCGATTTCTTCAAGTTAGTCTTGGGTCAGCCTACGAATTGGAAACCCACTTGATCCTTTGTCAAGATTTGGGCTTTCTTTCTCCCGATGCAACAGATTGCGTTATAGAAAAGATTCAAAGACTGCAACAGAAAATCGTATCGTTCATCAAACACATCAAATCAAACCATTGACCCTTTAGCCCTTTACCCTTTCACCCTTTACCTTTAGCCCTTCGCCCCCTCACATCTTCGTTGATAAAATTTTCATAAGTCGACCCATTGCCTATTGTCCTGTTACCCATAACCATTTACCTTTAACCCACTATGAAACAGTACCACGACCTCCTCAAACACGTATTGGAACACGGCAACCAGAAAGGGGACCGCACAGGCACAGGAACCTTGAGCGTTTTTGGCTATCAGATGCGATTTGACCTTTCCGAAGGGTTTCCCATGGTGACCACGAAGAAACTGCACTTGAAATCCATTGTACACGAACTCTTGTGGTTTTTGAAGGGTGACACGAACATCCAGTACCTTCAGGAGAACGGGGTCCGCATTTGGAACGAGTGGGCCGATGACAACGGCGACCTTGGACCGGTCTATGGTCACCAATGGCGCAACTGGAACAGTGAGGAGATTGACCAGATCAAGGAAGTGGTCGAGACCTTGAAACACAACCCGAACAGCCGCCGTATGCTGGTCTCCGCTTGGAACCCCAGCGTGTTGCCGGACACTTCGGTGTCGTTTGCGGAAAATGTGGCGAACGGAAAGGCCGCTCTCCCCCCCTGCCATGCATTTTTCCAGTTCTATGTGGCCGATGGCAAGCTCTCCTGCCAATTGTACCAGCGCAGTGCGGACATCTTTTTGGGCGTGCCCTTCAACATTGCCTCCTACGCCTTGTTCACCTTGATGATGGCCCAAGTATGCGGTTACCAGCCCGGGGAGTTCATTCACACCTTTGGTGATGCGCACATCTACAACAACCATAGGGAGCAGGTGGAGCTGCAATTGAGCCGCGATCCCCGCCCCTTGCCCACCATGAAACTGAACCCCGAAGTGAAGGACATCTTTGCCTTTACCTTTGATGATTTCGAGCTCTTGAACTACGACCCGCACCCACATATTAAGGGGGTTGTGGCGGTGTGATGATAACCTTAGCTTCTGTGCTTCGATATTATGATTAAGGTGAATTTGATGAATTTTATCTGAATGAAATAGGCATGAATCTATTCAAAACAAGAAATGAACGCCTTAAGGATATATTAATTGACTTCGTATATGACCATTGCTATAATGAAATAGTACAAAGGATGGAAGGTGATGGAAGTTCAATCACGTACGATGACCCGTCAGTTCTTGAAGAACCAATGACAGCTCGCTTCGTTGAACAACTTAAAAACTCAAAACGATTTAGAGCCTATTACACAACTAGAGACACTGAATTTTGCCAAATACTACCTGAAAAAAAGAAATTGTCGCTAGGACTTTCTAAACGACTACAAAATTCTGGATTTAAGATTGGCTTCGAGCTAATTAAAAAAATTGAAGGTGCTCAAAAAAGAACTAATTAACAAAAGCTATTTTATAGAAGGGAATCCTATTAAATCAAGAATTAAACTAACCGAAAAAGGATTAAGACATTACCTTGATGGAAAGTCATTTGAAGACCAATATATAAATCGCAGGAACTCTAACATAGCAATTGTGATTAGCATATTTTCAATCGCTATTGCAATGATGGCGATATTTATTAATAAAATTAATTCCCCGCTAGAGTAACAATCCCCCCCGCTCGCGCGAGCCTCTTGGCTCGTGCCGAATGCAAACAGCAAGCAAAATGTTACGTGATTGGAACGAGCGTGAAGGTCGTGGCAACAATAGAGTTTTATAGCCCTTAACATATGACTTATGAAAATTGGGGAGAAATTTTATCAATTTTGCATCAAACATGGAATTGGGAAATGGGAATGGAATTTCGATTCTACCATCCCTATAACTGAACTTATTTTTTCGACTGAAGAAATTTATAAACTAAATGATTTAAAAGTTATTTTTAGTGGTGAAAAAGGAGGGTTAGTTTTAGGGAACTCACACAATGACGGTGGAATACATTTATTACAACTTGACATAGACAAAAATATAATGAAATATGTTGGAGAAATGGAGGGTTTTGAATATCTATCTTCTCCATTAAAATCCGAAAAACACTTAAACGAATTATCTGAATTAAACAATTTAACCACAGAAATTGACGTATCTAAAAAAGTAACAATTCCTAAAGGCTGTAATATAATTGATACATCAAATATTGACGTTCCTGTTATTTTACTATCTGGATTTAAACAATTTATAATTAATAAAAATTCGACATTCAATTATCTTAATAAAATTCTTGAAATAGAAAAAAAATACTAGCCCCCCCCGCTAGCGCGAGCCTCTTGGCTCGTGCCAAATGCAAACGACAAGCAAAATGTTACTTGATTGGAACGAGCGTGACGCTCGCACCAAAAATAGGCTTGAAATGATAATTTTTGAAGAATATCATTTTCTTAGCTCCAAAGTTATCTTTCTTAAAGCGGTTACTACATTTCGCATATCCTCTTTGGAAAAGACTCCTTCTTCCAAATAGAAAAGCATTTCCACTCCCATATCCAAAACATTTGCTAATTCATTGGGTGAAGCATAAGCATCTTCAAACAATTCAGAAAAAAATATGACTGTAGTATTTTTATCAAATTTCCCCATGGTCATAATAAAATGTGACCCTAATGTAGATTATATTTTTAATTCGTCATAATATATTATGACGTTTTATAGGCTTTATCTAATGACTTTTGTTTTGTTAGGATTTTTCAATGTTGACAAAGCAGGAATTATCGATAAAAATCGGCAACCGTATCAAACAACTCAGGAAGGAAAAAAACATTTCCCAAGCTGAGTTGGGAAGATTGTGCGGTCGTGACAAACAGCACATCGAACTTATCGAGAACCATAAAGTTTCCGCAAACACGTACACGCTTTACACGATAGCGAATGCTCTTGAAATTGAGTTTGTAGAATTATTTAAGTTTTGATTTCAATCCGTCCCGAATCCCATAATGGAACGAGCATGACGCCTGTCTGCCGACAGAAGCAGGCCCGCCAGCAATAGGAACCCAATAAGAAAAAGACCAGACATGAAAACATATTTAAAAATTTCAGTTTCCATTTTTTTGATTCTCTTCGCAAGGGACCGCATTGTCGCACAGGATGCCACCGAAGCCCATAAAGACTCATTAAACACGGTCATTGAGAACTATTACGAGTTGAACCTCAAAATATTTCAGGCAAACTCAACAATCGAAGATATAGATAGTGTCTTTGAGCTTTTCACAGATGATTTTGAATACGTCCATCCAAAATATGGCGGGACTTACACAAGAGAAGATCTGCACAGCGGATATGTGACGAACCAAAAAAATGGAGGTTACGACGGGACAGTCACCAATATAAAGATCATCAATAAAATCATCGGGCTGAACGCTGTAGTTGTACAAAGAATATTTGTTGAAAAAAAAGAAGATGGGATCAAGGAAGGAGAACCACAAATGACACTTTTCGAGTTCAAAAACGGAAAAATATCCCGGATCTTTGAATATTGGTAGTGAAGCCCTCCACTAGTGCGAGCCTCTTGGCCCGTGCCCAGCAATAGGGAACCGATTAAAATTGTATCTTTGAAATAAACCCTAATGCTATGGATTTAAAGACGTCCAAGTTGGAATTGATTCAGGCCATATTGAAAATCGATAATGAAACCATTATCGAAAAAATGACCCATCTGCTCCGAAAAGAGCAAGGGGATTTCTGGAATGAACTGTCCACGGAACAGCAACGAGAGATAAAAAAAGGGTTGGCGGAACTCGATGAAGGAAAAAGGGTTCCATACAATTCCTTTGTAAAGAAAATCTCTTGATGAAGGTATTTTTATCCGAGCTTGCCGAATCAAAGCTTTTAAAACTAAATGATTTTCTCATTGAAAAGTGGGGCGTCAGAGCAAGGGATAGATTCTTTCAAAAACTCGACCAAAAGATTTCCCAAATCTCATCACAACCTGAAAGCTGCCCACAATCGACCGAATTGAAGGGCCTTTACAAATGTGTGGTCACCAAACAATCTACATTTTTCTATCGCATCCTAGCGAACACAAGTGAAATTGAAATTGTCACCGTCTTTGACACCAGACAAAACCCTGACTCTTTAAAAACAGATATTCCTTCCTAAAACCAAACGCCTGCCTTTTACCTCCTGCAAATCCCAAGACTCCAGAATCTCCACCCCACGACACCACCCTGCCCAAAAAATCAGTATCTTCCCTCTTACAATCCCATCGCTACGAGACGGTTAGCTGTGATTGTACTCAAAAAACACCAACCTCCATTTTATGACACGAAAACATCTTTTGGCTTGCGCCTTTCTGATCAGCACGTTTTCCCTGTTCGCACAAACCTACATCACCCATGTGACCGTGGCCGATGTGGAAAAACAACGATTGCTGCCCGATCAGACCGTGGTGATCACCGATGGCCTGATTTCCAACATCAAAAAAAGCAGTACCGTTAAAATCCCACAAAATGCGACCGTAATCGACGGACGTGGCAAGTTCCTTTTTCCCGGCCTTGTGGATGCCCATATCCATTTCTCCCAAAATGGGGGGCTGTACACCCGCCCGGATGCCATCGACCTGAGAAAATATATGGACTACAAGGACTAGATTGCACTTGCAAGATCCGACATGGAGACCAAATTGAAGCGATACCTCCAAAACGGGATCACCACAGTGGTGGATGTGGGCTCGTCGTTCAACCTGCTCGATGCAAGAACTAATTTCAAGGACAAAGCCGCTACGCCCCAAATATTCATGACGGGGCCCCTATTGACCACCTACGAGCCGGCAGCTCTGGCAAACCTTGGAAATGACGGTGTATTTACCTTGACAAAGACCATTGAAGAAGGCATCAAGGGCGTACGGCAGCAATTGCCCCACCAACCGGACTTTATCAAAATATGGTACATCGCAGGGGCGGACGGGTTGAGTGTCGAAGAAAGTGCGCGCAAAAACCTGCCCATTGTAAAAGCGATCATTGAAGAGGCCCATAAGCACAATTTAAAGGTGGCAGTCCATGCCACGGAACGGGTCACGGCACAATTGGCCGTTGAAAACGGTGCCGATTTTTTGGTCCATAGTGTGGATGACGAGGTCATAACGGACGATTTTGTGGCTTTGCTGAAGAAAAACAACGTGGCCCTCTGCCCAACACTGGTCGTTCCGGGCGGATACATGGACACTTTTGGCCAAAAACTGGACTTTGACACCCACGACCTCCAAAAAGCCGACCCTTACCAATTGGGAACACTACTGGACCTGAAACACCTGCCCGAGACTTCGCTCATCGAGAACTATAAAACCTATGCAAACGACCCGAAGAATGTTGCCAAACTCCAAAAGAGCGATTCCATCTCCAGGGTCAACCTGAAAAAACTGTCCGATGCGGGCGTTTTGATCGTGACCGGAACGGATGCTGGAAATATTGGCACCTTGCACACATCGTCCTACCTGCCCGAACTGAAGGCCATGCAACAGAGCGGCATGAGCAACTGGGACATCATGCAGGCTTCCACTGTAAACGGAGCAAAGCTCTTCGGCAAGGAAAATGAGTTTGGAACGGTGACTACAGGAAAAAAGGCGAATCTTTTGCTCCTGGATGCGAACCCCATCGAGAATCTCGAAAATATCACCCAAATACATACAGTCTTCAATTTGGGAGAGGCTTTCAAGCCCAACGACATTCTGCAAGATTCCCCGACCGATTTGGCCCAGCGACAACTGAACGCCTATAATTTGGGGAACATCGAGGCCTTTCTGGAACCCTATGCCGAGGACGTGGAAGTCTATGCTTTCCCCAACCAATTGCTCTATAAGGGCAAAGAAACGATGAGAAAACAGTATGGCCAAATGTTCAAGAACACCCCGGACCTGCATTGTGAACTCAAGGAACGGATTGTTCAGGGCAATGTGGTGATCGACAAAGAGCGGGTTCAATTTGGCACGGAAACCGTAGAGGCGGTCGCTATGTACCACGTTGAAAACGGTAAGATCAAAAAAGTGTATTTTATTCAATAAAAAACAATCCCAAAACAAATGAAAACCATTTCCATCACCCTATTTGCTGCATTGCTTATGATGAGTTGTGGCAATTCGACCCAAAAAGAAACCACCAAAAAAACGGAAGAGAATGTGAAAAAAACCGAAGAAACCACCACCCGTCAGTTGCGCCATGTGGTGCTGTTCAAATTTAAGGAGACCTCCACCGCCGAAGATATTGAGCAGGTAAAACAGGCCTTTGATGCCCTGCCTTCCAAAATTCCGATCATCAAAGGGTACGAATGGGGGCTGAACAACAGTCCAGAAAACTTGAACAAGGGTTTTACCCACTGCTTTTTCCTCACGTTCCACAGTGAGGCCGACCGCGATGCCTATCTCCCCCATCCCGACCATAAGGTTTTTGGAGAGATTGCAGGCCCACACATCGAGGATGTCCTTGTGGTGGATTACTGGACGGAATAAATTGTGGAGTGGATCCATTCCAGCTTTTCTGTCCCAGCACAATCTTTTAAACCTACACTATGAACCGATTTGAACTGTACCTAAAGATCAAAGAAATACAATCGGACCCCATTAGGGAAATGGCCTATTATCTGGCAGATGAAAAGCGGATTGCCATCACCTCATTTGGGCTAGCTTGGTCCAATGCAACTGCACCTTGGATCTATTTTGATGTGGTTCTGGATGTGGAGGGGTTGCAATCCCAATTTGGGTTGGGCGAAAACATGGAAGTCCATGAAAACCTAGACCCTAAATCCGGACTTGAGAGGGGTTTTGTGGACCGAACAACCGGAGAAGGGTTGATGGGCAAGATTTGATTTGATGGAAAGAATTTCCAAAAAAAAGACCGCCATCAGTCTTGGGGAATCCTGATGGCGACATACATCTTATACTTCCAAAACGGCGTTCTCGGTGCCGGCATACTCGTTCCACTGGAAACGGTCCGCCTCGTCATCGTTGGTGTACGATCCGTCTATCAGATATCTGAACTCGTAGCTGTTCTCCATCGGAAGTTCGAAGGTCCCTTTGAAGGTCCCGTTCTTCAACTTCTTCAATTCGCTTGCAGTAGGGTTCCAATTGTTGAAATCGCCGACTACGGCAACGGTCTCTGCCTCATCTGCGGGAACGGTGAAGGTCACCTTGCAGATAGGCTTGCTTTTTAGGTATTGTTTCTTAATTGCCATGGTACCAAAAATTTAATTCCGGTACAAAGCAATACATAAAACTGCTTACTTACAATTAGTTAGCACCGATTTATCAAATTGATAAAATGTGCCTAACCATAAGGTTACTTTTGGCAAATTAGTTCCTGCTTTTTTACCAATTATCTTTTTGACATCCAACGCTTTAGAAGTGTACCAATCACATCAATTTCCTCCTCGGTATTGTAAAAATGGAAGCTGAGCCGTATGCCCCCACCCCGCGGTGAGGCCACGATGTTTTCCTCGTTCAGCCTGTTGAAGAGCTTTTCATCCCCTTTGATGTTGAAGATGGTGCTGTGCTGTTTTCTTTGGGCAATATGGGACTCCAAGAGGTCCAGTTCCGAAAAGGTCTGCATGGCCTTCACGGAAAGTTTTCGCAATTGGGTCTGCACATTTTCCAGACCGATATCCTCCAAAAAGTGGAGCGCAAATTCCAGACTCCCAAAGTTGAGGGAATCCAAATGGCCCGGTTCCAAGAACTTGCAGAACGAAATGTTGTTGCGCTGGGAAAGATCATTGTTCACGGAACCATTGCCAATGCCCTTCAGGTCAAATTGATCCTTCACCCCGTCCTTTACCAGAAAAAATCCGTTACCATAGCCCGCCAAGAGCCATTTGTAGGCACTGGCTCCCAAAATGTCTATGCCCGATGCCTCAAAATCAAACTCTTCAACCCCACAATATTGGGTGCCATCGGCAATGATCATCAGGTCGGGAAAATCCTTTTTCAACTCCTTTAAAAAATCAAGGTCGATGCGAACGCCGTCCACCCACTGCACCAAGCTCAGGGCCAACACGTCAATCTTTCCCGATTTGACCTTTTCACGGATGTCCGCTTCCATGTCCACATCGATATTCACATATTCCCTTTTAAAATTCCGGGTCTCGAAAGGCCAGTTCACCGACGGATAATCGTTTTGGAGCAACAGCACCGTTTTGTCCTTGAACAGGCCCTCCAGCAAGAGGTTCAGCCCCAAACTGAAGTTGGGCACCAGGGCCACATTCTCCGGACTGCAATGAAAAAACTTACCTACCACTTTCTTGATCTCGGGCATATGGGCAAATCCCTTGTTCTTCATTTTACTCCCACCGATGAGGAAGTCCAGGTCGTGTCCCTGCCGCCATTCCATCAGGTCTTCGCTCAACAGGCCCGCCGAGGCGGTATTCGCATAGATACATTGTTTGAGTACGGGGAATTTTTTTCTGAGGTTTTGCATTGCTACTGTTTTGGGTACAATTCCTTTATATTTGTTGTTAAAGATAGCCATTCCATGTTGTCATTCGGAAAAAAGAAGAAACCTGAAATAGATCTGGAACAGCACGAACTTTTGGAGAATGCCCATAAGCGCATCAAACAAAAGAAACGGCTGTTTTCCCACTTTGTGATCTTTTTGATCGGCAGTGTCTTTTTGGTGCTGATCAACAAGGTCTTGAAATATGGGGAGACTTATGATTGGTTCGTGTGGGCCATCCTCATTTGGGCATTCCTGTTCGTGGTCCACGCCGTCAATGTGTTCGTGACCCACAGGTTCATGGGACAGGACTGGGAGCGCGCCCAGCGTGAAAAACTGGTTGCATTGCAAAAGAAACGTATTGCCGAGATCCAAAAGGAAATTGAGACGGATTTCCCACTTTCCACTATCAATAAAAAAAAAGATCAATGAAGCGATTGATCATCATTGCCGCAGCTGCGGAGAACGACGCTTTGGGCAAGGACAACGATTTGGTGTGGCACCTTCCTGACGATTTCAAACGGTTCAAGATCCTCACCACGGGCCATCAAATCATTATGGGACGGAAAACCTTGGAAAGTTTCCCCAAACCGCTGCCCGATCGGGAACATATTGTGATTACCCGAGACACGGATTATACCCCGAAATTCCCTTGTACGGTGGTACACTCATTGGAAGAAGCCATTAGATTGGTCAATGAGGGGGAAACGGCGTTCATCATTGGTGGAGGTGAAATCTATAAACAGTCCATGCGGTTGGCCACGGACCTGGAACTGACCCGGGTGCACGGTATTTTTGAGGCCGACACTTTTTTCCCAAAGATTGATGAAAGCCAATGGGAGCTCGTGAGCGAGGAACACCATCCAAAGGATGATAGGCACAAGTATGCCTTTACCTATCTTACGTATCGAAGAAAAGGGTCATAGGTGGTATGTATCAGGTTAAGAGTTAAGAGTCCTGAGTTAGGAGTTTCAAGTTTATGACCTTTTTGGCACACTCGCCTGCGTGAGCGGGAATTGCACGAATACACTTGGATTTGATGTTTGAACTTGAGCTTGATGTTTTTGTCAAGTCGGAATCCTATTTATCCATTTTCTTGCCTAACTTTTCAATAATCAAAAATCAAGATAGGAAACTTGGGCCTTTGGACAGTCGATGAGACTTTTCAGTACCTCAATGTCCTTATTGGAATAAAAAATAGATGTTTGGGCACTCCCATCGGTCCGTAAAAGGGCATTCTTTTCTAAAACGGCTTTGGTCTGCCGTGCCACTGCCTCCCCAGAATCGATGATGGTGATGTCCTCGGGCAATAGTTCCTTGAGTACGGGCAGCAAATAGGGATAATGTGTACACCCCAAAACGAGACAGTCTATATGCTGTGCCAGCATGGGTTGCAAAATCTCGTCCAATAGGTCGTACATCTCCTTTGACTGGATCTTTCCCGTTTCAATGAGTTCTACCAGTCCCTTTCCCTCCTGCTCCAATACAGTGATGCCTTCGGCGAACAGTTTGGAGGTATTGTGAAAGAGGCTACTGGCGAGTGTACCCTTTGTAGCGAGTACCCCCACTTTTTTGGTCTTGGTCTGAAGTGCAGCCGGTTTGATGGCGGGCTCTATGCCGATAAATGGAACATCGTAATTGGCCCTTAAATGATCTATTGCGTTGGTGGTGGCAGTATTGCAGGCCACAACGATGATCTTACTCCCACGCTCCAATAGAAACTCCGTGTTCTTGATACTGAGCCGCTGGATTTCCTCTTTGGATTTCACGCCGTAAGGGGCATTGGCACTGTCGGCAAGGTACAAGGTATCCTCGTGGGGCAGCATTTTGTGGATTTCCTTCCAAATGGAAGTTCCGCCTACGCCTGAATCGAAGATGCCAATTGGTTTGTCCATACCCAAAAATAAAGACTAAAAAGTTCATGGAACAAAAAAACCGCTCTTCACAATGAAAAGCGGTTTTAGGAATGGTATACGGTATTGGCTTAGAAGCCCAATTCTTTCTTTACTTCGGGCAAAAGGTCTTTTCCTTTGGCCACGATAAGGCTCAATCCTGGGCTGGCATCGATCACATAGTCAAAACCTTGTGCAGCTGCCACTTTTTCGATGGCTGCTTTGGCCTTATCGGAAATCGGTGCGAACAGTTCCTGTTGTTTTTTCTGCATTTCCTGCATGGCAGCCTGCTCAGCTTCCTGAATGTTTCTTTCAAAACCTTGGAGCTCCAACGCCCTTTGCTCGTTTTCCTCGTTTGTTTTGGAGGTAGCTTCATTCTGGTATTGGGTCAATTTAGTCTGAAGCTCCTTCATGGAGTTTTGTATGTCCGCCCTGTAGGTTTCCTGCAATTTCTTCAATTCCGCCTGTGCGGCCTTCATCTCTGGCATATCGGACAGTAGTTGCTGCACATTGATGTGTGCAACTTTACTCTGTGCGCTCACAAAACCCGTAGCCGCTACAAACAATACAAGGGCCACAGCAATCCTTTTTACATTTCTCATGGTTCTAAGTTACTATTTGATATTAAATTTAGTGGTTCAATATATGTTAATCTATTGAATCTTTTTGTTGTTCCTGCGCTTTTTTCCGTTCATCCAATTTGGCATCACGTTTGGCCTCGCGCTCTTCCAATAATTTTTTTCTTCGTTCTTCGTAAGCTTTCTTACGTTCTTCCCGGAGCCTCAACTGTTCGGCCCTTCTGTCTTCCACCGCCTTGGTATTGGCCTGTTGTATGGAGTCTGTCCGTTGTTGGCGCTCCAATAAGGCCTCACTTATTTCTTCCTCTTCGTCCCCTTCCTCTTCAATGAACCTATCCAATCGGTTTTGCTGTTCTTGCTTGGTGTTGGAGGCACTTACTTTTCTGGTCCGTGCTATTTCCCTTAAAACCAAGTCGCTGACGTCATGTCTTTTTTCGGAGTACAACATTACAACATCTGCCGATTTATCAAAAATAAAATCATATCTTTTATTGGCCCCGATTTTTTGTACCTCGTTGAAAACTTGGTCCTGGATGGGCTGGATCAACAGTTGTTTCTGCATCACCAAATCTCCCTGCGGGCCAAAACGGTCCTGTTGGTAGTCCAGCATTTCCTTTTCTAACATTTGGATCTCTTCTTCCCGCTCAGCGATAAGCTCATCCGTGAGGAGCACCTTTTCCGCCATCAGGTCTTTTTTCATTTGTTCGATGGCGCTCTGCTTCAGCTCTATCTCCTGTTTCCACTTCTGCGCCTTGATGTCCAACTGCTGGGTGGCATCCCTATATTCCTCCACATTATCCAGGATATACTCCATATCCACGTATCCTATGCGCACGCCCCGTTGGGAAAACCCATAGAGGGACGACATGAGGACCACCAATGACAAAAGAACTTTTGTATTCATCTTTACTTCCGCTTTTTACATAGAAAATATCGTGCCAAAATAAACAATCCATTTAAAATGAAATGTTTATCGTTTATCAAGACATTATTTTCCCTTGATTAAAACTGCTGCCCGATGATGAAGTGCGTTTGCCAGCCGCTTGGTCCGACCGATCCTGGTCTGGCATCAGTGTCGAAGCCATATCCAAAATCGATTCCCAAGAGTCCGAA
Source organism: Flagellimonas baculiformis (assembly GCF_033441575.1). Classification (NCBI taxonomy): domain Bacteria; kingdom Pseudomonadati; phylum Bacteroidota; class Flavobacteriia; order Flavobacteriales; family Flavobacteriaceae; genus Flagellimonas; species Flagellimonas baculiformis. Next base: position 278,978 of record NZ_JAUZVW010000004.1, on the reverse strand, counting down.
TGCCGGCATAAAAATACGTAGCCCCACTCCGGCAGATCTTTTTAACTCAAACGGATTATAGTCATTAAAATTGTTGAACGAGTTCCCTGCTTCCAAAAATGTTAGTCCATAAATGGATGCAGAGGGTTTCAGGGTGAAGGGATAACGGAGCTCCAAAGAGAATTTGTTATAAACCGTGCCCCCCTCTTGTTCCAACCTTCCAGTTATGGCATTGTTGATGTATGGGGTCAAGGATTGGTTCTCATATCCACGTAACTGTACAATGTCCCTACCATCCAGCGTAAAGTTTCCGAGACCGTCACCCCCCACATAGAAACGCTCGAAGGGCACATCCCCGATATCGTGGTTATAGGCACCCAAAAAGCCAAATTCGGCATTGGTGCGTAGCACCAGTTTGTCCACCAAACGGGTGTACCAATCTCCTTTGAACTTGACCTTATAGAATTCCAACAGTTTGAACCGTTCCTCTTCTTTTTGTTCCAATTCACTACTGAGTTGAGTGTATTCCAATTGTTCTTCTGGTGTACTAGGCTCAAGCCCTATTTCTCTCAACCGATCGGTCGTTGCTTCTATGTCTTCCCTAAGCTGCTTAAAATCCTTGGAGCTAAAAAGAGAGTAAGGAGGCGTGAACTTGGCCGTAAGCTCAAAGTTGGATCCCGTCATGGGGAAAATCCTACTAGGTCCTTGGGAGCTCCTTGAAATCCCTATGGTATAGTTGAGGGAGTTGGAACTACCATTTCCAAAATTAAAAAGACCGCTCCTGTAATCGTTGAAATCGTATCTCTGATAACTCACAGCATGGGAAATGGTAAAGAAGTCATCTGGCCATTGTACCCTTTTCGCCAGTCCTGCCGAAACTCCCGTGATGGCAAAACCTCTTGATTTGTCCACATCTATCCTTCCCCGGCTGTCATAGCCGGTTGCAAATTGTTGTGTCCTTGAGAGGGAAAGGTTGAACCTTACCGGTTTCTTACCGCCCAACCAAGGTTCGGAGAAGTTCAAGCTATACACCCTAAAGGTCCTACTGGCCTGCAAACGCAGGGCAAAGGTCTGCCCATCTCCCATTGGAACGGGTTTATATGCCTCGCCGTTGAAAATGTTCTTCAATGAGAAGTTGCTGAAGGAAAGTCCCAAGGTACCGATGAAACCTCCGCCTCCAAAACCACCTTGTAGTTCTATTTGGCTGGAACCTGCCTCTACAAGACTATACTCAATATCCACAGTGCCCTCATTTGGGTTGGGGTTTTCGATATTCGGCACAATCTGTTCCGCATCGAAAAAGCCCAATTGGCCCAACTCACGGATACTCCTTACTATATTGTCCTTACTGTATTTTTGACCGGGCCGTGTGCGCAGTTCCCTAAAGATCACGTGGTCGTTGGTCTTGTCGTTGCCCACCACGGTGACGTGATCCAAAAAGGTCTCTTTACCCTCAATGATCCTTATCTCAAAATCAATGGTGTCGTTCACTGCGGAAACCTCCACAGGATTGATGCTGGAAAAGAGATATCCGTTGTTCTGATATTGGTTGGTGATATCCACGGCATCGGGCTTACTGTCGTCGGCAATCCGTTCCTTCAACAATACCCCATTATAGGTATCCCCTTTTTTGATTCCCAATATTTGGCTCAATTGCCTGTCGGTATAGACCGTGTTCCCGACAAAATCGATATCCCCAAAATAATATTTATTGCCTTCTTCCAGTTTGATCTTCAAGTCGATATTGTTCTCATCGACCTTGGTGAAGGTGTCCATCAAGATACGGGCGTCCCTGTAGCCTCTTTCGGCATAGGTGTCTATCAAATTGGAGAGGTCTTCCCTATAGTCTTCCTCGATATACTTCGACTTTTTCCAGAATCGATAAAATTTCTTCTTCTTGGTCTTTTTCAAGGATTTGCGAAGTCTCTTGTCCGAAAGTTGTTCATTGCCCTCAAACACGATCTTTCTGATCTTGACCTTGTCTCCCTTGTTCAGGTTGATGACCATGTTCTGGACATTGACGCCAGAGGTGTCCGCAGAAGTGGCTATGTTCACCTTGGCATTCAGGTATCCTTGCTTTTTGTACTTGTTCTGAAGGTAGTTCTTCGTATTGGCAATAAGACTTTCCGTTATCTTTTTGCCTTTTTTGAGGTCGGTATCGTTGATGATGTCCTCGACCTTGCGCTTTTTGACACCATACACCGTGACATTGTTCAGGGTTGGGCGCTCTTGGATATTGAGTTCCAAAAAGATCTTGTCACCTTCGATCTTGGTGTAGTACATCTCCACATTGCTGAACAGGTCAAGGCTCCACAATTTTTTGATCACTGCACTGATCTCGTCCCCGGGTACTGTTATGGGTTGGCCCACTCGTAGTCCGGTATACGTTTTTACGGTCTGCTCATTATAGCTCTGGAGCCCGGTGACCGTCAAATCTCCCAAGATATATTGCTTTCCGTCCTCAAACGAGGTTTCCTGGGCGAGGCCCTGGCCGGAAAAAAATAATAGGGGGAGAAGTAGTTTAAGGTATGAATGTATAGAGTTCCTAATACCCTTAATTGAGTTGTTCGCTAGTTTTTCCAAATCGTCGTTCTCTATTTTGGTAACTTAATATTGCTTCTACCAAATGATGCTCTCTAAAATCCGGCCAAAATACATCAATAAAATATAATTCGGCATATGCAATCTGCCAAAGCAGAAAATTGCTTATCCTACACTCGCCACTGGTGCGGATTAGCAGGTCCACATCGGGCAGGAAGTGTGCGTAAAGATGTGTATTTATAACGGCTTCGTCAATATTTTCAGGTGAAATTATATTATTTTTAACTTTGGTCGCAATCTGCTGTACGGCTGTTTTTATCTCTTCCCGCGAGCCATAGCTGAGGGCCAGGGTAACTGTCATCCCTGTATTTTTTGATGTTTTGAAAATGACCTCCTCCAATTCCTTGCGCACTTTCTCGGGCAAAGTGTCCATTTTACCGATGGCCTTCAACCGTATATTGTTCTCGTGCAAGGTCTTGAGTTCTTTCTTCAACGCGGTCACCAACAATTTCATCAAGGTGTCCACCTCAACTTTTGGTCGGTTCCAGTTTTCAGTGGAAAAAGCGTATAGGGTCAGAAAGGGGATTTGGAGCTTGGCGCAACTTTCCACGGTTTGCCTCACGGACTCCACACCATTCTCATGGCCAAAGACCCTGAGTTTGCCGCGCTGCTTGGCCCAACGACCGTTACCGTCCATGATGATGGCCACGTGTTGGGGAAGTCTGTCCTTGTTTACGTCCTCTAGTGTGTGCATTCTTATTGAAAACAATCCTGGCAGGGCTTGCGTCCAAAGGTGTACGTCAACGTAAACCCTGTAAAGACATACCAGTCATCGCTCAATATGTTCCCGAACCGGAACTGCTCATAATTGGAACCTTCGGGATTGCTTGCGTCCAAATTGTCCGTAAACGTGTACCTGGCCCCAATTTCGGCGCCGAGGATCAGGAATTGATTTAACCGATACTTTGCCCCAACCGTCATTGGAATTGCAAAACTACCTTCTTTTTGGTTAATATCCTGCACTTGAAGGGCATCAATATAATTAAAATCGTATCTGAAGTAGGTCAAACCCGTGTAAAGGTATGGTGTAAAGGCCGGTCCGAGCTTGTGCAGATTATATTCCACAAAGTTGATCTCCAGCCCCAAGGAGGCTTCCAGAACGGAATTGTCCACGATATAGGCGCGTTCCTGTCTGGATTCCATGCTGGATTTTGTGTCGTCTGCCGTAAAGTCACCATAGATGACACTGGCGCGCCATGCATATCTTTTACTCTTGTTCCATTTGAAGATTCCGCCAAAGGCCGGACCGGAAGGCAATATATAGTTTGTCCTCCCCACATCGCCCACCATATTGGCACCACCGGCAAACACCCCCACCTCATAGGTCTGGGCACTGAGCTTGACCACACAGCATAGAAAAACAGCCAAAACTATCCGCATACTATCCAAAAAATTTCACGTGTTAAGAGTAAAGGAAGGTCAATAAGTACGATGTTTGCATTGTTCTCCTTTGTTAAACAGCTTTTCGCTCCTTTTATTGTTTTTGATGGGTTCAATTGCGTCTATCTTCCCCCCAAAGCAATTTGTTGCGCAATGTTTTCAGAAAGCTCTCCGATTTGTATTCGATCATTTTTATGACAACGTCCGATTTTCTGATCTTGATTTCCTTGCCGTTCGGAATGTCGGCTATCCTGGAATCCAAGGACACCAAATGGGTCTTTTCCCTTCCGGAGACCTTGAGCCTGATCTGGGTATCATCCGAAATGACCAAGGGCCTAGCATTCAGGTTGTGCGGGGCGATCGGGGTGAGCACCAAGGACTTTGCCGTCGGCGCGATCACCGGTCCGCCGCAGCTCAGGGAGTAGCCCGTAGATCCTGTGGGCGTGGAGACGATCAGGCCGTCTGCCCAATATGAGGTCAAGTATTCATCGTTCAGGTAGGTTTCCACAGTGATCATGGATGTGGTGTCCTTTCGGCTAACGGTGACTTCGTTCAGTGCAAAGTTGAGCCCGTTGAACTCATCCAGGTCGGAATTCAGTTCCACCTCTACCAAGGCACGCTCTTCAATGGTATAGTGACCCGCCACAAATTCCGTGACCAGTTTGCGCACGTTTTCCTTTTTGAAGGTGGACAAAAAGCCCAACCTGCCCGTGTTCACCCCAACAATGGGAATGCCCAGGTCCTTAATATAGGTAACGGCCCGAAGCATGGTACCGTCCCCGCCAAAACTCACGAACATGTCAAAAGTGGAATCCAATCCTTTGGATTGGGAAAAAGTGCCTTCAATATGCCCATTGGTGGAACTGGAAATCAATCGGTTGAATTTTTCTTCCACAAAAATACTGGCATTCAGCTTCTCCAGCTCTTCCAGCAGTTCCTCCACACATTGTTTGTCTTCTTCCAGAAAAGTTTGACCGTAGATGGCTACCTTCATGCTAAACGTTAAGATATTTTTCAAGATAGTCCGATCGCTGTTTGAGATCTTCCATAAATTGATCGTCGCTGTTTCCAAAAATGATGCTGTAGTTGTATCGCCTAAAGGTCTGTGTCACCTCATTGAGGCTCTGTGTGCCGATCTTGAGGGTGATCTGCACCACATCGTTCTCGGAATCCGTGATGAAGGCGCCCAACAACCGGGCATTGTTGCTTTCCACGATCTGGGCAATCTCACTGAAGGAATAGTCCTTGATTCCCGTGGAAACCACAAGGATGGCTCCGGGCTCCCTAAAAAATGGGGTGTCGATGAAAACACTGACAATGTCCTCAAGCCGATAATAGCCCAGAATGACCTGGTTCTCATCCAAAACGGGCAAAATGTTGGACTCGTTCCTGGAGAACATTTCCAGTACATCCAGCCAAGCCGTTTCCTTGGTCACGAAGAATCCTTCCACTTCATACCTGAAATCCTCAATTTTCTTTTCAGGTTCAAAACAGGCGAGGTCGTTTTCGGACAACAGCCCCAAATAAATCCCATTTTCAGTGACGGCCACATGCGAAAAAGTGGTCTCCTCAAAAAACTTGATGACATCCTTCAAGGTTTCCGAAACCTCAAAAATGGGAACGTTGGTCACAATTTGGTCTTGTATGTGCATGACAGTTCTATTAGGTGCAAAATACTAATTTAAAATGGCAAAAGGCGTGCCTAATCCTTATTTTTGCCTCTCTAAAAAAGAAGTTTATGACAAAGTTGAGTGTCAACATCAACAAACTGGCAACTTTACGGAATTCCCGCGGCGGCAATGTCCCCAACCTGATCACATCGGCCAAGGACATTGAGTCGTTTGGCGCCCAGGGAATTACCATCCACCCCAGACCGGATGAGCGACACATCCGCTACCAAGATGCCAGGGACCTCAAGAAAATCGTTACCACCGAATTCAATATAGAAGGCAACCCAGTGCCCAAGTTCATCGATTTGGTGCTGGAAGTGAAGCCCACCCAGGTCACACTGGTTCCTGATGCGGAAGATGCCATCACTTCCAATGCCGGATGGGACACCCTAAAACACAAGGATTTTTTGGTGGACGTCATTAAAACATTCAAGGAAAATGGCATCCGGACCTCCATTTTTGTGGACCCTGATGTGGAGATGGTGAAGGGAGCCGCCAAAACGGGCACGGACCGAATAGAACTCTATACCGAGAGTTTTGCCCATCAGTTTGCCGAAGGCCAAAAAGAAAAGAGCATTGCCCCTTTTGCCGAAGCGGCGAAAATGGCGCATGAACTCGGATTGGGCATCAATGCCGGGCACGACCTCAATCTGGACAATATCAAATTTTTCAAGGAACACATCCCCCACCTTTTGGAAGTCTCCATTGGGCACGCCCTGATCTGCGAATCCATCCATATGGGACTGGAAAATGTGGTGAACATGTATCTACACCGACTGAAATAATGGAACTACTACATTCAAAAATACTGGGAGAAGGCAAACCGTTTGTGATCCTACATGGTTTTTTGGGCATGTCCGACAACTGGAAGACCCTCGGCACCCAATATGCCGAGAATGGGTACGAAGTGCATTTGCTGGACCAGCGCAATCACGGCAAAAGTTTCCATTCGCCTGATTTTGAATATGAGTTGCTCGCCAAGGACGTACAGGATTACATGGCACACCACAACATGGGTCCGGCCATTGTGATGGGGCACTCCATGGGCGGCAAAACCGCAATGCAGTTGGCCACCTCCCACCCCGAATTGGTCTCCAAACTCATTGTGGCGGACATAGCGCCCAAATTCTACCCTCCGCATCACCAAGATATCGTCAATGGGCTGTCCACATTGGATTTTGACCAAATATCCAGTCGTACCGAGGCCGATGAGATCCTCTCCAAAAGCATCAGGAATTTTGGTGTGAGGCAGTTCCTCTTGAAAAACCTGTATTGGGTGGAGCAGGGAAAGTTGGGGTTCCGCTTCAATTTTGAGGTGCTCAGGAACAAAATGGAAGAAATCGGGGACAATATCAGCCCCACGGCCCTTTACGAAGGCCCTACCCTATTTCTCAGGGGCGACCGTTCCGAATACATACAACCCACCGATCTTCCCGAGATCAAAAAACATTTCCCCAACGCCCATATTGAGACCGTGGACAATGCGGGACACTGGCTCCACGCTGAGAATCCCCAACATTTTTTTGAAAAGAGCCTCCATTTTCTAAATTCCTAAAATTTTACCCTTTTTATTATGCATGCATAATTTTTTCATCCATTTAATTGTCTGTATAACAATTTTGATATAGCTTTGGTTAATTCTGGTTTTATCAGGAACTAACTCTAACAGATTATTCGATATGAAAAAGTTTTATGCCTTACTCCCCTTTTTAGGCCTATTCTTAATTGCATGTGAGGATGATACTACCCCGACCAACCCACCAGGCCCAGACCCTGTGGAATACACCGCAGGAGCAGCAGATTTTTCCAAGTATGTTGCCGTAGGCAATTCCTTGACCGCCGGTTTCTCGGACAATGCACTCTTTATTGATGGACAAGAGGCTTCCATGCCCAACATGTTGGCTGCCAATTTTGCCCTTGTCGGCGGAGGTGAATTCAAGATACCTTATATGGCGGACAATTTGGGCGGCGCGACCATAAACGGAGAAACCGACCTGAACATGGACGGCTCTCCCGACATAGGTAACCGATTGATACTGAGCTTTGCCGCTGGACCCGCCCCCGTCCCCGTGGCCGGACAAGGAAGTACCGAAATCACCAATAAGCTTTCAGGCCCTTTCAACAATATGGGTGTTCCGGGAGCCAAAAGTTATGAGCTGTTGGCACCGGGCTATGGTAGCTTGGCCGGTTTGGCCATAGGAGTGGCCAATCCCTATTTTGTGCGGTTCTCCTCCTCAGAATCAGCTACTGTTATTGGTGATGCAGCTGCACAGAATCCCACTTTCTTTACCTTATGGACAGGTACCAACGATGTGGTTCTTTTTGCCGTTGGCGGAGGTGCAGGAGAAGATCAAACAGGAAATCTGGATCCAAGCACCTACTCCCGCGATGATATCACCGACCCCAACGTATATGCTAACGTCATGAATGGAATTTTAATGACGATGACCGCAAACGGGGCCAAAGGTGCCATTGCCAACATCCCCTACGTTACCGACATTCCCTATTTCACTACAGTACCACACAATCCCATCCCTTTGGATGCGAACACGGCAGCATTTTTGAACAGCGAGGCCGCTTATGGGGCTTACAACGCAGGCCTTCAGCAATTGCAGTCCTTGGACATCATAACAGAAGATGAGTTGGAAAAAAGAACCATTACTTTTTCCGCAGGTGAAGGCAATGCTGTGGTCATCATTGATGAGGACCTTACTGATTTGACCGGTTTCAACCCAGCATTGATCAATATGAGGCAAGCTACCGAGGAAGACCTTATGGTGCTCACCTCAAGAACGTTCATCGGCACCCTGGCCGATCCCAACAACCCCACGTCCATTAATGGGGTAGCGGTTCCTTTGGCCGACAAATGGGTTTTGACCCCTGAAGAGCAAAAAATGGTCAAGGACGCGACAGATGCGTACAACCAGACCCTTTCCGCTTTGGCCACTTCATACGATCTGGCCTTTGTAGATGCGAACGCTTTGATGACCAATATCAAAACAAACGGTGTTCAATTGGCGGACGGCAGCACTGTAACTGCGGCCTTTGCCACTGGTGGAGGGTTCTCACTGGACGGTGTCCACCCGACCCCAAGGGGCTACGCCATTTTGGCCAATGCCTTCATTGCGGCCATCAACACCAAATACGGATCAAATTTGCCCGGTGTAAATCCTTTGGATTATACTGGACTATATATTAACTAAACAACATTTTATTTCACTATCTTAAAGGCACCGTCAGAAGCGGTGCCTTTTTTAGTATCACAAAAATCTAAAACAACCCTATGAAACTTATTTTGAGACTTTTACTGAACGCCTTGGCCGTTGTGATCCTTTCCTATATCCTGCCCGGTGTGGGTGTGGACTCGATGTTCACTGCCATCATTGTCGCCGTGGTCCTGAGCATCCTGAATTTTTTGGTCAAGCCCATATTGGTTATCCTCACACTTCCCATCACCGTGCTCACCCTCGGACTTTTCCTTCTGGTTATCAATGCCATCATCATACTCCTTGCAGCAAAGCTGATAGACGGGTTTCAGGTGGTAAACTTTTGGTGGGCCATCATCTTCAGTTTATTGTTGGCTTTTTTACAGGCCATTTTGCACTCCATTTTGAAAGAGGACCAATAGAATTGATTTTGTTTGACATTCAAGCGTTTAAAAAGTTGCTACCAAATCAAAAATGCATTACTTTTGCCACCCATTTTTGAATAGCAAATTAGGTAGGAGATGAATATTACTAAAGAGCAGATTGACGATCTTAATGCAGTTGTAAAAGTCGCCATAAGCAAGGAAGACTATCAGGACAAGGTAGAAAAAATCCTAAAGGATTACAGAAAACAGGCCAATATCCCTGGTTTCAGAAAAGGTCAGGTTCCCATGGGACTGATCAAAAAGCAATATGGCAAGGCCGTTTTGGTGGATGAAGTGAACAAACTGCTCCAAGACAACTTGAACAAATACCTTACCGAGGAAAAATTGGATGTATTGGGCAATCCTCTGCCCAAGCAACAGGAAAACTTTGATTGGGACAAGGACCATCTCGATTTTGAGTTTGAACTTGGACTGGCCCCCAGTTTCGACGTACAACTCAAGACCAAAAAGGCGGTGACCCAATACAAAATTGTCGCCGACAAGAAAATGATCGACGAGCAAGTGGAGCGTATCCAGAAACAATATGGAAAACTTGTTTCCAAAAACGAAGTGGGCAAGAAGGACGAGGTTACCGGCACTTTTACCAATGAGGCCGAGGACATTGACCACAAGACCACCATCGAAATAGACAAGATCAAGGGCAAAAAAGCCTTGGAAGCCCTTACCGGAAAGAAAGTGGGCGAAACCGTGACCCTTTCCACCAAAGGACTTTTCAAGGAAGACTATCTTTTGTCCAGTGCCTTGGGCATCAACCGTGACAAAGCGGACAAATTGGACACCAACGTCACCTTCACCATCGAAGAGATCAATGAGCGCGAACCCGCTGCTTTGGACCAAGACCTGTTCGATAAATTGTTCGGAAAGGACAAGGTAACCTCTGAAAAGGAGTTGAAGGATCGCATCAAGGAAGATTCTGAAAAGCAATTTGAGCAACAGTCCGACCAGAAGTTGTTGAACGACATCACTGAAAAACTGATCGACGAGACGAAGTTTGAACTTCCTGCCGAGTTCTTGAGAAAGTGGATCCAGATCAGCGGCGAAAAACCACTTTCCGAAGATGAGGCCAAAGAAGAGTTTGAAAGATCCGAAAAAGGACTTCGTTATCAGCTTATTGAAGGCAAGATCATTCAGGAGAACAACCTTCAGGTACAGTTTGATGAACTCAAGGAATTTGCCAAAGGCTTCATCAAGTCACAAATGGCGCAATATGGCCACTTGGACCCCAAGGACGAGGAACTGGAAGGCATTGCCGCCAGGGTATTGGGCAACCAAGACGAGGTCAGAAGGCTTTCGGAGCAGTTGATGAGCCAAAAACTATTGGACCTTTACAAAGAAAAGGCCAACCTCAAGGTAAAGGAAGTCTCTTACGACGACTTTATCAAGGAAGCATATAGCTAGGCTATCGCTAAAAGAAAAATAAGTATCTTTACGGTGCCGAAAAGCAACTTTTTCGGCACCTTTTTTTTAAGATAAATCGAAAGAAATCCTATGGATTACGGAAAAGAATTCAAAAAATACGCCACCCAGCACCATGGCATGAACAGCATGCACTACGACCAGATCATGAGCAGCATGTACCCCATGAACATGACCCCGAACATCATCGAGGAAAGGCAGTTGAACGCCATTGCCATGGATGTTTTCTCCCGATTGATGATGGACCGCATCATCTTTTTGGGCACAGGGATCAACGATCAGGTAGCCAACATTGTACAGGCACAATTGCTGTTCTTGGAAAGCGCGGATGCCTCCAAGGACATCCAAATATATATCAACTCTCCGGGCGGTAGTGTGTACGCCGGATTGGGTATTTATGACACCATGCAGTTCATCAAACCCGATGTGGCCACCATTTGTACCGGTATTGCCGCATCCATGGCCGCTGTGCTGCTTTGCGCCGGACAGGAAGGCAAGCGAAGCGGGCTTACCCACTCCAGGGTAATGATCCATCAGCCACTGTCAGGAGCACAGGGACAGGCAAGCGATATTGAAATTGCAGCCAAGGAAGTGTTGAAGATCAAGGACGAACTGTACCAGATCATCGCCAAGCATTCCGGTCAACCTTTTGACAAGGTGTATGATGACAGTGACCGCGATTACTGGATGAAGGCCGATGAAGCCAAGGCATATGGAATGATCGACGAAATTTTGGCACGGGACAAATCCTAATAAATTAGATTATTAAAAAACAACCACTTAGCGCAAACCAAAACCATTTTTTTTACGTTATTGTAGGTTGAATGCAGAATATTGATGAAGTATGGCAAAGGAAAATCTGGAATGTTCTTTTTGTGGTAGGAAAAAACCGGAAACCAATTTATTGATCGCCGGGCTTGATGCGCACATCTGCGATAGATGCATCGAACAGGCCCACAGCATAGTCGCTGAAGAATCCAAACAATCCAAGAACCAAGACCTCTCTTCCGAACTGGTCCTGAAAAAGCCCATGGAAATCCACGATTTCCTGGACACTTTTGTCATTGGCCAGGAAAGAACGAAGAGAGTGATGTCGGTTGCCGTGTACAACCACTATAAAAGGCTTTTACAGCCCAAGGGCAAGGACAATGAGGTAGAGATCCAGAAGAGCAACATCATCATGGTGGGGCAGACCGGGACCGGAAAAACCCTTATCGCCAAGACCATAGCCCGCATGCTGAACGTGCCTTTGGCCATTGTGGATGCCACCGTGCTCACGGAGGCCGGTTATGTGGGTGAGGATGTGGAAAGCATACTCACCCGTTTGTTGCAAGCGGCGGATTACAATCTGGAGAAAGCGGAAAGGGGCATTGTTTTCATCGATGAGATTGACAAGATTGCCCGAAAAAGTGACAATCCTTCCATAACCCGTGATGTTTCCGGGGAAGGTGTGCAGCAAGGACTGTTGAAACTTTTGGAAGGTACCGTTGTGAACGTTCCGCCCAAAGGTGGGCGCAAGCACCCCGACCAAAAGTTCATCGAGGTGAACACCGAGAACATCCTTTTTGTGGCGGGCGGTGCATTTGACGGTATCGAACGTATCATCACCAAACGCTTGAACATGCAGGCCGTTGGCTACAGCGCTTCCAAAGCGGAGGACAAACTGGACAGTGAGAACATCCTGCAATACATCATCCCAAAAGACCTGAAGGAATTTGGGCTCATCCCTGAAATCATCGGTAGGCTACCTGTGCTCACCCACATGAATCCTTTGGATGCCGTAACTTTGCGCGCCATTTTGACCGAGCCAAGGAATGCCATCATCAAACAATACGAAAAGCTGTTCGCCATGGATGGTATTTCGTTCACCATCACGGAACAAGCACTTGACTATATTGTAGAAAAGGCGGTGGAGTACAAATTGGGAGCCCGTGGACTGCGTTCGCTCTGCGAGGCCGTTTTCACCGATGCCATGTTCACCCTGCCAAGCAGTGACGAAACCGAATTCAAGGTCACCAAGGCCTACGCCGAGAAAATGCTCTCCTACGAGACCATCAAAAAACTGAAAGTGGTATCCTAGACCCTTTAGGGTCTAAACCGCTTTCTTGGTAACCACTTGTGTCACTTGCTCCAAAAGCCCTAGGCATACTTCTGAAATGATTTTTTCATCAGTGTAAAGGCTATGCCCAAAATGGGGAACCACAGTGAGGTCCACCCCTATTTCCTGTGCCCATTTTTGGCTGGGCATAAACTCGTCATGTGCCCCATAGATCAAGTTCAGTGGCACGTTTGGCCTTTGGCTTTCCAACCTGATCCGTGTAGCCGATAAGGAAGTAAGGGATTTCATGGGCAATCCTTGAAGTGCGGCTTTATAGGCAATGGTCCCTCCAGTGCTGAAGGCCAAGTAATGTGCAGGGTTTGTTTCTTTTTTGAGCAATTGGGCTACTGCTGTGTCAATCCCACCTTCAACAAAGGCCTTGTGGATGTTCTCTTCCGTGCCAAGCGGCACATCAATGCCCCCTAGTTGTTGGCAATCGTGGAACACGATGTCATAATACTGCTGGAGGTATCCAAAATAAGAGGCTATCCAAAGTCCTTTTTTAGCGCCCCACATGTCGGAGATGACTACCAATTTTTCTGTCATTATTCAATGGTTTAGTGTTTATCAAATGTTTGATGGGGGAAATTTCATCAATAAACGGAAAAACTCCGCTTTTATTTGTTCAAAAGATTCGTTTCCACGATAAAGGGTCCAAATCTACGAAAACGTTTTCGTAAATTCACTGCACCCTTCCCCGTACTATAAAACAACCTCCTTATTTCATGTTCATTTGAAGCAGCTCCTCTATGTAACACCTTTCATTGGAGAGCCTAGGGATCTTGTGCTGCCCCCCCAGTTTGTTCTTGGATTTCAGCCAATCGTGGAATAGGTTCTTGCGTGCCACGTGTACTTTGGGCATTTTGAGGGTGATGTTATTGTACCGCTTCGCTTCATAATCCGAGTTCAGCGATTTGAGTGCATTGTCCAAGGACTCAATAAAATGGGAGACATCCTGTGGTGGTTTCCTGAATTCAATGATCCATTCATGGGCCCCCTTTTCCTTATCGGTCATGAATATGGGGGCAGCAGTGTAGTCCATGATCTCGGAATCGGTGGTTTGGCAGATTTGCCGCAAGGCTTCTTCGGCGTTTTCTATAATCAATTCCTCTCCAAAAACATTGATGTGGTGTTTGGTACGCCCCGTAATCCTGATGCGGTAGGGATTCTTGCTGGTAAACCGTACCGTGTCCCCGATCTTGTACCGCCAAAGTCCTGCATTGGTGGTGATTACCATGGCGTAGTTTACCCCCAACTGCACTTCCCACAAAGGGATGGCCTTTCCATCACCATCGGGCCCCATCGGGATGAACTCATAGAAAATGCCATAGTCCAACATCAACAACAGATCATCCGAATTGTTCTGGTCCTGGATGCCGAAAAATCCTTCGGAGGCATTGTAGGTCTCATAGTAATTGAAGCTCTTACGGGGCAACAATTTTTTATATTGGTTGCGATAGGGAGTGAAGCTCACCCCACCATGAAAATAGACTTCCAGATTTTCCCAAATCTCAAACAAATGGTTTTTGCCCGTTTTCTCCAACACCTGGTTGAGCAATACCAACATCCACGAGGGAACGCCTGCCAAACTGGTAACGTTCTCCCGGATACTCTCTTCGATAATCGCCTCCAGTTTGGATTCCCACTCGCTCATCAGGGAGACCTTGTTGCTGGGCGTGCTGCTGTATTCTGCCCAAAGGGGCATATTGTCTATCAAAATGGCGGACAGGTCCCCGAAAAAGGTCCCATTGTCCTCATAGAGTTCCTTGCTCCCGCCCAACCTGAGGCTCTTTCCCGTGAACAGTTGGGAATTCTCATTGTTGTTCAGGTAAAGGCACAAAAGGTCCTTGCTGGACTTGTAATGACAATCTTCCAAGGCCTCGTTGCTCACTGGGATGAACTTGCTCTTGGCATTGGTGGTGCCACTGCTCTTGGCGAACCATTTGATGGTGGTGGGCCAGAAGAGGTTCTGCTCCCCTTTTCGTGTACGTTCTATCAATGGCGCCACATCCTCATAGCTCACCAAGGGCACCCTGCTGCTAAACTCCTCATATTTGGGCAAATCCCTGAACCCATACTCCTTCCCTATCATGGTGTCCTGGGAAAAATCCATCAACTGTCTCAATACCTCATCTTGGACGTCCAAGGGGTACTTTAAAAAAAGCTCTATCTGGTGATAACGCTTTTTCAATAACCAAGAAGCTATGGAGTTGAATAATGGTATTGGCATTTTGGGTATATTTAACCAAATAATTTAGTTGGGTGCAATTGCTAAAATAGCTTTTCTGGCATTCATTTTCAAATTAGTACCAAACATTCATTCCACATGCTATACGAAGGAGTTTTACGAAAAATGCAAACTGAAAACGGGAAGCCCATACAGTACTTTTTGGTCTTTGAGAACGATTTTATCAACCTGAACCAAGCGTTGGGCAAACAGTTACAAATCGATTTCATCAAATATCAATGCCTGAACTGTGGAGAGGACAAGCCCATCTATAGACAGGGCTTCTGCAAATCCTGCTTTTATGAGACCCCACGTGCCGGGGATTGGATCATGAAACCCGAATTGAGCACGGCCCATTTGGACAAGGAGGACCGTGACCTGGAATACGAAAAGAAAATGCAGCTGCAACCGCACATTGTTTATCTGGCCAATTCCAGCGACATAAAGGTAGGGGTCACCCGAAAATCGCAGGTGCCCACCCGTTGGATCGACCAGGGAGCGCACGAGGCCATCGAGATTGTGGAGGTGCCCAACCGGTATTTGGCGGGGATTACCGAGGTGGCCCTCAAGGACCATGTGAGCGACAAGACCAGTTGGAGAAAAATGCTCCAAAACGATATTGAGGATGTGGACCTTGTGGAATGGCGGAACAAGCTGAAACCCTTCATCCCCGACGAAGCGGCCAAATATTTCATCGAGGACAATGGGGAGACCCACATGGAATTCCCCGTACTGCAATATCCCGATAAGGTGAAAAGCCTGAACCTGGACAAAACACCCAGTTACACCGGAGTGCTCAAGGGCATCAAAGGACAGTACCTCATCTTTGAGGACAGTACCGTCTTCAATGTACGGGGCAGCGAGGGATATTATGTGGGCATTGGCATCGGTTGATGCCTTTTCCAAAAACCAACCTTGTACCATGCTCAAATTTTTTAGAAAAATCCGAAGGGGACTGATCGCTGATAAAAAAATCAGCAATTACCTCCTGTATGCCATAGGAGAAATAGTTTTGGTGGTGATCGGCATCCTTATCGCCTTGGCCATTGACAATGCCAATGAGCAACACATCAAAAGGGAAAAGGAACAGGTGTATCTGATGGGGCTTAGGGAAGAGTTCCGGACAAGTAAATTAAAATTGGAAGAGTTGATCAGGGTAAACCAAGTAAGTTATGAGGCCGCAAAGAATATAGTTTCGATGATGGACAATGTGGAAAAAGCTTCAGAAAAACAACTCTCCACATTGTTCGTGGATGCCTTTGCGCCTGACATCTTCTTCAACCCGAACAATTCCCTTTTGTTTGAAATGATAAGCTCGGGAAGCCTTAAGGACATTACCAATGATACCCTTAGAATCAGGCTTACCAATTGGGTAGCCACTATAGATGACATTGCCAACCAAGAGAAATTTCTTGGTGATCAACGCACCACTATTGTGGATTGGTTCCGAACAGAAGGATACAGGATAAGAACCATTTTGGACCAAACAGGAATGTCGTCCCAGTTGGGCATAGACAATGAGAACGAGCCCACCAGTAATCTTTCCGCACTGGAATCCATAGCCTTTGAGAACAATATTTTATTGTTCATCATAACCAGTCAATCCACTGAAACGACACATTATGCTCCGTTGCTGAAAGACCTGAATGAAATTTTACGCCTTTTGGACAGTGAAATCAAGGAATAAGCACAACTGGTTTAATCTATAAAGACCTTCATTATGCAATCGAGAATAAAATTCAATTTGAAAATTTTAATCCTGACT
This sequence comes from Flagellimonas baculiformis, assembly GCF_033441575.1. NCBI lineage: Bacteria > Pseudomonadati > Bacteroidota > Flavobacteriia > Flavobacteriales > Flavobacteriaceae > Flagellimonas > Flagellimonas baculiformis. The sequence goes on along the minus strand of NZ_JAUZVW010000004.1, from coordinate 262,190 downwards.
TCTATTATTGGAATCTCTAGCTGTTCAAGCTCATTTATAGTTCAAACCAAAAACAAAACCATATCCCTCTCTCCTATTCCAAAAAATGCCATAAAAGTTGTTGTTGATAATGGAAGCTTCCAAATCAAATTTGATAGAAATAGTCTGGTTAATCTTTATGAGAAAGATTTAAAAGAATGGTCCGACCCTCGTTTTGAATCCTACATCAAGGACTTAAAATCATTAAAATCTGACAAGGTTTTTAAAAAGGAAAAAACTATTATGACCTTACCTCTTGCGGAGTTTGAATTGAAATTTCATGCTCTTTTACTAAATGGAGAGGCAGAAATCATCAATAACAAAAACCAAGAAAAAATACAACGAATAAAGTATAAGTTCATCAAAGACAAATTAGGTGGAGAAGATGCATACTTCTATACCGAAAATGGAATTGAAATTTATTCAATTATTCTTGGGTTTGGAGAATAAAAAAAGGGCGATTGAATCGCCCTTTATATTTTTTAGTTCACGGTATCTTTTTTCTTCTTGCCCAATAATCCGCCGAGTACGGATTTAGCCGTATTCTTGACATCTTCTTCCTTGGTGGTGGTCTTGGTGGTATCGGTAGTAGTGGATTTCTTCTCACCACCCAGCAGGTTCCCCAAAGCTTCTTTCACCCCAGAGGATTTGGTGGAAGTGGTATCGCCTTCGTTCTTTTTGAACACATCGGACAACAGATCCTTCGCTTTTTCTTTGCCTTGGTTCACCAATTTCTGCTTCTGGATCTCCACCAGTTTTGTGGTCAAGGTCTTTACCCCTGAGGTCAGATCCGTACTCACCGTCGGATTGGTGAAATTGCCCCCAATGTTCGCGGTTACCGGAATGGTGACTTCTTCCAAACTATTGTCGTTCATCTGGGCAATGAGCTTGTTGACCTCTGCGCCCAAATATTTGGCGGGGACATCCAACGTCGCCTTGTACTCCAGTTGCTTTTCAAAACTATGGCTACCTGCCACATTGATGGCAATGTCCTTGTACTTTAGCGTGAACGGCTTCACACTTACGGTCCCGTTGTCAAAGCTCAGGGCCGTTTTTAGTCCATCCAGATTGATTTCCTTGGTGTCCAAGAAATTCAATTTGCTGTCCAAGGCCGAAATCAAAGGGGCTTTTTCGGTGTCCACCTTTGGTGACAACAGTTCGGCCAAAAGGCTCCCGGATATGGTCGCCAAATTGGGGGTAAAGTCATCCTTGAGGTTCCCCGAAATCTTGATGTCAGAATTCAGTTTTCCTTGAATGGCGGTGGCCAAGGGCGTCAACACCTTGAACAGGTCCAACCCTGCAAAGGACTCCCCTATGTTGAAATTGTTCATGCCCAGGTCCACATCAAACGTGGAGTTGGCCTCTTTGGTGGAAACGGAGCCGGACAAGCCCAATGTACCCCCAAAAAGATTGGAAGTGAGGTTTTGCACCGTTGCCGTTTCATCCCTGATCACCAAGGTCCCCTTCACATTCTTCAGCTTCAGGTTATCGTAGATCACGGTATTTGCGGCTGCCTCCACGGTACAGTCCAAAAAGGAAGGTATTTTGATGCGTTCCTCTCCCGTCGGCGCAGGGGTGTTCTCCTTTTCGCCTGTGCTGGTTTCCGTCTCGGCCGTTTCTTCCATCATAAAATCGTTCAGGGCAAACTGGTTGGAGGTCAGTTTAAAGTTCCCCTCCACTTTCTCATCATTGAACATAAAGCCCAACAAGTTGGTCAGGGTTCCCGAAGCATTGAAATCGGTGCTTCCCGTTTTGCCCTCAAAGGAGTTCAGGGCAACCGTTTGGGGATTGAAGGTCATGGCCGCCTTGTTGATGGCCACAGGATTCTTCAGTTCCTCCGAAGCATATTCAAATCCTGTGAGCTGCATGTTACCGCTCATCTTGGTGTTCTGGTACTGCTTTTTCTCCAAGGATTCCATATCAAATCCAGCGGTCACATCGGCATTCAAAATCCCTTTCAGATTGTAGTCATCGGGAACGGGATAGGCCTGCGAAATGTTGGCCAAATTGATTCGCCCGTCCATGTGGGCATCCACCTTGGTGTTGCCCATCAACTCCCTGATCTTGGCGTTCATGTTGAACTTGTCCTCGTCAATGGTAAAGGACAGCCTGTTAATGTCCACATAAGTGTCTTCTGTGATCCCGGTTTCGTTGTTGATCTCGGTATCGATGAACACATTGCGCACGGCCTTGGGCAGATCGGGGTATTTGAAGGACGCATTGTCCGAATTGATGGCAATCTTGAACGTAGGGATGTGCTCGTCATCCACGATGCCGTTGAATTGTCCGTTCACCTCAAAATTGCCCGTGGTCTGCACGGTCTCGATGTTCTTGGAATAGGTTTCAGGGATCACGGCAAGGAAATTCTTGAAATCGGATGATGGCGTCTTGAAGGTAATGTCCACCTCTTGGTTGTTCTCATTGACCTTTACAAAGCCATCGAACACCAAGGGCAATTGGTTCACCAACGCCTTGTTCTCCAAAAAGGAATATTTGTTCTCCGCCAAGTCGATATCGATCAAGGCATCCAGATTGATCTTGTTCTTGTTCAAATACAGGGTACTGTCCATCTCAAAGGAGACCAAGGCGTCCGTCATGGTCTTCAATTGCGATTTTTCGAGGGACAAATCTCCAGTACCGGAGTGATTCATTTCGGAAATGGCCAAACGCATACCGCTGGAAAGATCGTGGTACATAATCTCGGAATTGGTGATGCTATAGGAATCCATGTTCAGGCTGAAGCTGTCCCCAGATTCCTCGGTGGCTTCGGAAGGTGTACTTTCATCTTCCTTGGCAATGTCGTAGTTGGCATTCTCGTTTTCATCCACTTTGACATTCAATTTGGCCTTATCCACATTGAATTTTTGGATAACGATGGGCTCATCGGCAGACTTGAAGAGCTCCTTGATGGACATGGTAAGCTCTATGTTCCCTGAAGAAAACAGGGTGTCGCCCTCAAACGGGGCCTTGTTCACCAGTGAAATGTTGGTGAGCTGTACATTGGCATTGGGGAAGCTCTTGAGGAGGCTCAGGCTGGCATCCTCAAAATCCAAAGTGGCATTGATGCTGTTGTTGACCTTATCCTTGATGATCTGTTCGATCTTTCCTTGGAGGAACAAAGGAATGGCCACAACAAGGGCGATGAGTACAAGTAGGGTTATAACGGTAATCTTTAGGACTTTTTTCTTCATAATAGAATGTTTTACAACAAATTAACGGAGAAGTCCTCAATCCAAAGAAATTTCTTCCCCTATTTTTAAGTTAAATCTTTTCCTCATCAGATATACGAAAAGATAAAGCAAAGGGGTGTCCAAAAGTGCTATAATTATCTTAAAAAGCACTCCGCTGATGACCAGACCATAGAATTTGTCCCAAGGCAAAACACCAAATATGCACAAAAGTCCCACTACGGTGACCGTATCTATCAATTGGGAAGAGAAGGTGGAGAAATTGTTTCGGAGCCACAACATTCTGCCCTGTGTGACCTTTTTCCAGAAGTGATAGATGCTGATATCGATGTACTGCGCCGCCAAATAGGCCAACATGGAGGCCAGTACACCCAGGGGAGATAGTCCAAACACCTTGCTGAAGGTAACATCATCCACCGGTGAAGCGGGAATGGCCTTGGAATAGATGGCCAACAAAATAATGCCCATGGAAAAAAAGGAGGCAAAGATACCCGCCGTCACCACTTGGTTGGCTTTTTTCTTACCATAGATCTCGGAGATCAGGTCGGTGATCAAAAAAGTGATCGGATAAGGCATGATCCCCACCGAAAGCTCAAAAAGTGGCGCTCCAAAAACTGTGACGTCACCAAACGGGGCCCAATGGAAAAACTTTTGGAATATGAGGTTGGACACCACCAAGGAGGTGATGAAAAGTGCCCCAAGGTACAGATAAATGGAAAATGCCGCCTTTTTGTCCTTTTGCGTCATCCTTATTTAATGTTCAGCCGGAACGGCATCTTGGCTTGGATGCCCTCTTGTTTGCCCAACTCCTTGAACTCCTTCAAGATTTGGTAGGCTTCCGTTCCGATTTCTTCCTGAATGATGGACTCCCCTATCTTGGTCTTTACCCCGCCCATATTTTCCATGAATTGCTCAAGGCCCGACTTGTACTTCGGATATTTTCGGATGCCGTAGGAATCCAATCCCGCCATCTCGGCCGCAGCCGCTATGGCATCCTCCAAACTGCCCAACTCGTCCACCAGCCCGTTCGCCTTGGCGTCCACCCCGCTCCAGACCCTTCCTTGGGCGAGGGAGTCCACCTGGGCAATGCTCATGTTGCGGCCCTGGGCCACACGTTCCAAAAAGATGGCATACGTTTCCTCAATACTTTCCTGGATCACGTTTCGGAACGAATCGTCCATGGGCTCAAAAAGGGAATAGTCCACCGAATTCTTATTGGTACCTACCTGCTCGGCATTGATGCCCACATTCTTGGCCAGTTCGTTGATGTTGGGAATGGTCCCGAACACCCCAATGGACCCAGTAATCGTCGTAGGTTCGGCAAAAATCTTATCGCCGCCCACACCGATGTAGTAACCTCCAGATGCCGCCACGTTTCCAAAGGAAACGACCACGGGCTTTTCCTGTTTGGCCAGTTGCATCTCCCTCCAAATGATATCGGAGACCAAAGCACTTCCTCCGGGGGAATCCACTCTGAAGACGATGGCCTTTACACTTTCGTTCTCCACCGCTTTCTGCAATGCCTCCACGATCAGTACCTGACCAATATAGTCTTTTCCGCCCTCACCGTAGAATATCTCCCCCTGGGCATAGATCACGGCTATCTTGTCTGCCCCTGTCAATATATTTTTCTTGCTTGCCGATTGGGCATAATCCATAAACTTGATGTAGTTGAGCTCTTCTCCCTCGTTCACGCCCACTTTTTCCCGGAGGAGGTCTTCGTACTCGTCAAAATGCAACACCCCATCCAGTAGTCCCGAGGCTACCGCCAGACTAGGTGTCCTTCCTCCCAAAGTATCGGCGACGGTGTTAAGGTCAGATGGGCTCATCTTTCTGGAGACCGAAATGTCGTCCACGATAACGTCCCAAATGGAAGTGATCAATTCCTTGATCTGCGTGCGGTTCTCATCGCTCATGGTATTGGACAAAAAGGGTTCCACCGCGCTTTTGTACTTGCCATGGCGAATGACCTCCATTTTTATGCCTGATTTTTCCTGAAGATCCTTGAAGTACAACACCTCTGTGGCAAGTCCCTTAAAATCGAGTACGCCTACGGGGTTCATGTACACCTCATCGGCCACACTGGCCAAATAGTAATCCTTCTGGGTATAAATGTCGGAATGGGCGAGCACAAACTTGCCCGACGCCTTGAAATCGAGCAAGGCTTCCCTGATCTCCCGGGTCTGCGCGATGCCCGCTTGTAAAAAGCTGGTGGTGATGCTGATTCCCTCGATATGGTCGTCCGTTTTGGCCACTTCTATGGTGTGCAAGATCTCGTCCATGCCCAACTCGGGGCCCCACAATGCCGCAAAGGGGTCGGTTTCGTCCTTGCCCGTATAATCCAGTACAGGGGCCATAAAACCAAGCTCCAGAACCGAGTTCTTCTTTACCACAATACCATCATCCGCACTGCCCACCAAGGCCAAAAAGATAAAGAACATGGCCACAATGATCCCAAATGCCACAAGGCTCCCCAAAATCGAGGCCAATAGGTTTCTCAAAAAGTTCATCCAATGAAAATTTAATCCGTACCAAATATAACCATTGTTGTATTGTTTTGTTTACTTTGTTTCTTCGATTATGGTCAGAAAACAAAAGGCATATCTTTCGCTGGGAAGCAATTTGGGCAATCGCCGGGCAACTCTCCAAAAAGCTGTTTTTCGTATCCAACAACGTGCAGGATCCATTTTGGACATTTCTTCGGTGTATGAAAATCCGGCCGTAGGTTTTGAGGGGGACGATTTTTTGAACATCTGCATTTCCCTACTGACCCCACTTTCGCCGGAAGAGCTATTAGACACCTTGATGCAGATTGAACGGGAATTTGGCCGTGTGCGTTCGGAAGGAAAGACGTATGGATCGCGGACCCTGGACATCGACATCGTTTATTATGGCAACGAGGTCGTGAAAACAGATCACTTGGTGGTGCCCCATCCCCAAATGCAGCATCGGAACTTTGTGTTGAAACCGTTGGCGGACATTGCCCCACAACTGTACCATCCCGTGCTCCAAAAGGATACCCGAAACCTGTTGCAGGAATGCAAGGACCGCAGCAAGCTCACCAAAACGAAATACCAACTGTTCAAGGACCGTTCGGGACTATATTCCCAATTGCAGTTCATCGCCATTGAAGGGAATATCGGTGCGGGCAAGACCACGCTTTCCAAGATGATCGCCGAGGATTTCAATGCCAAATTGGTACTGGAACGCTTTGCCGACAACCCGTTTCTGCCCAAGTTCTATCAGGACAAGTCCCGCTACGCATTTCCTTTGGAAATGTCCTTTTTGGCGGACCGTTACCAGCAGTTCATGGACGACACCTCTCAGTTTGACCTGTTCAAGAATTTTATGGTGAGTGATTACGACATCTTCAAATCGCTCATCTTTGCCAAAATCACTCTGCAGCAGGAAGAATTCAATCTGTACCGAAAGCTGTTCAACTTTATGTACAAGGAGGTGAAAAAGCCCGAAATATACCTTTACCTCTACCAAAATACCGAACGGTTGTTGGCCAATATCAAGAAAAGGGGCAGGGACTATGAGCAGAATATGGACCCCGATTATTTGGAAAAAATCAATCGGGGGTATCTGGATTTCATCAAGGACCACCCGGAACAGAACAGCCTTATCATCGACATGGGCGAACGGGATTTTGTGAACAATCCAACCGACTATGAGTCCATTTTGGAGATGCTCGATGATAATATCCTTTCATCTTGATTTTAGGAGAATTTTTAGAAAATGTTTGGATATAACGATTGGTTTTATTTTCTTAGAGCCCTCTTAATACGGAACTAACTAACTCAAACTTTATATCGGGCCCTGATTCTTCAGGGCTTTTTTCATTTTTGGGCATACAGTTTGGACCAGATGTCCCACACCACTACCCCTGCACTTACCGAAATATTGAGGGAATGTTTGGTGCCCAACTGCGGAATTTCCAAAACGGCATCACTGGCCGATACCACTTCTTGCGAAACCCCTTTGACCTCGTTTCCAAAAATAAGGGCGACCGTTTTGTCGGTATCCACCTGAAATTCATTGAGCATGATGGCATTTTCCGCCTGTTCCACCGAAATGACTTTAATATGGTTTGATTTGAGTTCCTCCACCAATGCCAGGGTGTCCTTCCTGTATTCCCATTCCACACTTTCGGTGGCACCAAGGGCCGTTTTCCGGATATCCTTGTGCGGCGGGGTTGCCGTTATGCCGCAGAGATAGATCTTTTGCACCAAAAAGGCATCGGCCGTCCGAAACACTGAGCCGATGTTGTTCAAGCTACGTACATTGTCCAGGATGATGATGATGGGCGATTTTTCTGCCTCCTTAAAACCTTCCACATCCAGTCGCTCCAATTCGCTATTTTCCAGTTTTCGATTCATTTTTTTAACCATTGGGGGCAAAATATCAACAAAAATTTTGGGAAGCTGATGAAAACGATATATTCGTCTTCCACCCAATTTTGGGGCAAAAATAAAAGAATAAAATCGCTTTGGCAGCCAATAAGACAAAGAAGGTAACTCCGTTGATGCAACAATACAATGCCATCAAGACCAAACATCCTGATGCGTTGTTGCTCTTCCGTGTGGGCGATTTTTACGAAACTTTTGGGGGCGATGCCATCAAGGCCGCCAAAATTCTGGGCATCATCCTTACCCACAGGAACAATGGTGGCGATAAAACGGAACTGGCCGGATTTCCGCACCATTCCCTCAACACCTATCTGCCAAAATTGGTGAAAGCCGGGCAACGGGTGGCCATTTGCGACCAGTTGGAAGACCCCAAGATGACCAAGAGCATCGTAAAACGCGGGGTAACCGAATTGGTAACGCCCGGTGTGGCCCTCAACGACGACATTTTGACGGCCAAAAGCAACAACTTTTTATGTGCCGTGCATTTTGGGCGAAACAAATTGGGCATCTCCTTTTTGGACATTTCCACTGGGGAGTTTTTGACCTCGGAAGGTTCTGTGGAGCAAGTGGACAAACTCCTTCAAAACTTTGCGCCCAACGAGGTGCTGGTCTCCAAAAACCATAAAAAGGAATTTGTGGAATGCTTCGGCAACCAGTACCACAGCTTCTTCACGGAAGATTGGATCTTTCAGGAAGATTACGCCCACGAAAGCCTGAACAACCATTTCGGCACCAAAACCCTTAAGGGTTTTGGCATAGAGCACCTCAACCATGGCATCATTGCCTCGGGGGCCGTGTTGCATTACCTATCGGAAACGCAACATAGCCGACTACAACACATCAACCAGATCCAACGCATTGCGGAAGAGGAATATGTGTGGATGGACCGATTCACGATAAGAAATCTGGAACTCTACCATTCCCCCCATCAAAATGCGGTGACCTTGCTGGACATCATCGACAAGACATTATCACCCATGGGTGGACGTTTGTTGAAACGTTGGTTGGCCCTTCCTTTGAAAAATCTGGAGAAAATTCAACAGCGCCATCAAGTGGTGACCCATTTGAAGGAACATGGCGATCAATTGGAAAAGATGCAGCACTGGATCAAACAAATGGGCGATCTGGAGCGTCTCATCTCCAAATTGGCGACCGGAAAGATCAATCCGAAGGAAGTCATCCAACTCAAAAATTCACTGGAAGCCATTGTGCCCATAAAATTGGCGGCGCAGGACAGCAGCAACCCTTCGCTACAAAACATTGGGGAGCGATTGGACGCCTGCGAAGCCCTTCGCTCCAAAATCAAAGAGGTCTTGAACGAGGAAGCTCCCGTGAACATTGCCAAAGGCAACACGATCGCCCAAGGCTATTCCGAGGAATTGGACGAATTGCGCAACCTTGCTTTTTCGGGCAAGGATTATCTGGACAAAATGTTGGAGCGGGAAACCGAACTTACAGGAATCACCTCGCTCAAAATCGATTCCAACAATGTGTTCGGTTACTATATTGAGGTGCGAAACACCCACAAGGACAAGGTTCCTGAAAGTTGGATCCGCAAACAGACCTTGGTGAACGCGGAACGGTACATCACCGAGGAACTCAAGGAATACGAAGCCAAGATCTTGGGTGCGGAGGAGCGCATTTTGCACTTGGAACAGCAACTGTTCGAACGCCTTTTGGTGTGGATGCAGGAATTCATCACCCCGGTGCAGCAAAATGCCCATTTGATCGCGCAGTTGGATTGCCTTTGCGGGTTTGCACAACTGGCCAGTGAAAATCATTATGTCCAGCCTATCATGGACGAGTCCACCCAATTGGACATTACGGAAGGCAGGCACCCCGTTATTGAAAAACAGTTGCCCTTGGGCGAACAGTACGTGACCAATGATGTGCTGCTGAACCGTGACGACCAACAGATCATCATGATCACAGGGCCGAACATGAGCGGTAAATCGGCCTTGTTGCGGCAAACGGCCTTGATAGTGCTCTTGGCGCAAATGGGAAGTTTTGTACCCGCTTCAGAGGCCAAAATTGGCGTGATCGACAAGATTTTCACCCGTGTGGGGGCCAGCGATAACATTTCGATGGGCGAATCGACCTTTATGGTGGAGATGAACGAGACGGCATCCATCCTTAATAACCTTTCCGAACGCAGTTTGGTGTTGCTGGATGAAATCGGTCGAGGTACCAGTACCTATGACGGAATTTCCATCGCATGGGCCATTTCCGAATACTTGCACGAACACCCGGCCAGGGCCAAAACGCTTTTCGCAACGCACTACCACGAACTGAATGAAATGACCACCACCTTTCCCCGGATCAAAAACTACAATGTTTCGGTAAAAGAACTGAAGGACAATGTGCTTTTCCTTCGGAAATTGGTGCCGGGGGGCAGCGAACATAGTTTCGGGATCCATGTGGCCAAAATGGCGGGGATGCCCCAACAGGTGGTCCAAAAAGCGAACAAAATCCTGAAAAAACTGGAAAAATCACATTCCAGCGAAGAGGTTTCGGATAAGCTCCAAGCCTCCCAAAACGAGATGCAACTGAGCTTTTTCAACTTGGACGACCCACTGTTGGAAGAAATCAAGGAAGAGATCTTGCATTTGGACATCGACACCCTCACGCCTGTGGAGGCATTGATGAAATTGAACGAGATCAAAAGATTGTTGGGAAAAAAGAAAAAGGCGACTTCCTGAAAAAATTCTTTTATTTTAAAGGAAATGTTTTAAATTTGCACCTGCCTAAGCCGGAAGGCAGGTCCGCGCTCGGAAAAAGTGCGAGTTCTTTAAAATGCGAAAATAGCTCAGTTGGTAGAGCGCCACCTTGCCAAGGTGGAGGTCGCGGGTTCGAATCCCGTTTTTCGCTCGATTTCGACTCCGCTCAGTCACCACGGGTGGAGTTTTTTTTTTACTGATAAGTCCCGTCATGCCTACGGCAGACAAGCTCGAGTGGTGGAACCTGCCTGCCGGCAGGCAGGTTGGTAGAAACAGATTGAAAAAGTGGATTATGTTCTATACCTATGCGATATCTAGTTTGGAAAGAAACTATATTTACGTAGGTATCACATCCAATACGGAAAGAAGGTTAAATGAACACAATTCAGGCAAAAACAAAACCACTAGGCCTTATAGACCTTTTGGTTTGATTTTTGAAAAAGAGTTTCAGACAAGGACTGAGGCCAGAGCTGAAGAGAAAAAATTGAAATCTGGGTTTGGAAAAGAGTTTTTAAGGAGTTTGATCCAAAACCAGAAGAAGCAACATACGAAAGATTAAGTCCCGTCATGCCTACGGCAGACAAGCTCGAGTGGTGGAATTGGTAGACACGCCGGACTTAAAATCCTGTGGCCTTTTTGGCCGTGCGGGTTCAAGTCCCGCCTCGAGTACTTTTAACCCTGTTAATCAACTGATTTTCAGGGTTATTTATTTTTATTAAGTTTACTTGGAGTTTACTTCTTCAGAACTTTAATCAAAATTAAATATTGAAAGAAAACTTTTGATCGCCAGAAGTCTTTGATTTCAACGTGGCTTTCACTTTTTTACTAATAACATCCAATGGATTGGGCTTGGAAGATGGTTTTGATGCTTTAGAAAGCCATCCCACCTCATTTGTTGAATACAAGTCGTAATCGTTTTTTAGAAATGATTCAACTGCCTTTTGTGCGGGATGTCCGTATTTATTTGCGCCTACTGAAAAAACAACTGGCGTTTTTTTCTTTCGCACAACTCTTGACCAAAATGAACTACTGTGATTATATCCAGAACCATGATGGGGGCTTTGACACATTATTAGCTCTCCATCCAATTTTAGCCTTTCAAGTTGCTTTTTAGACGTATCCGCGGTCAATAACACGTAGCCTTCTTCTGTATCAATCCTGCAAATTGTCGATAGAATATTTGCCAACGGGTTATTATGAACATCTTCTTCATGAACGTTGTACTTCTCCTTCTTTATATATTTTAATACATCTCCATAAGTAGGAGATAAAAAGGAAATAATCCCTTTTCCACATAATTCAATATTGAAATTTAAATCGGCTTGTATCAACCCTACTTTGGTACCATTAGCGGCGTATCTATCATTAACATACCTCATTAAATCTAAATACGCCTTTTCGGAAACCGTAGTTTTTAAGGCTGCCCGAATAAAATCAGAGGTAAAATGAGAGCAGGTCTGTAAGAAGTAGTTGATTTTAATATTCTGTGAATAACAGTAATCAATAAGTTCAAGCATGCCTGAGAAATGGTCATAATGCGGGTGCGAAAGAATCAAAAATTCAATACTTTCCGGCTTCTTATCCTGAATGAATTTTAAAACAGGATTATCATTGTTTCGATTGCAGTCAATAATTCCTATATGCTTAATGGAATCACCAGGACCCCATTCAAGAACAATAGAATCACCTTGACCAACATCCTTGAACGTAACTTCTAACAATTTCTAAACTACTTAATCGGCTTGGTCAATTCAGAGTTTTCAAGCCCCTCATATAAATCGTTGAGTTCAAAAAGCTTCATGTCAACAAGATACTCCCCGTTGTACAGATCGAACCTCATTGACCCCGGCCTCTCTTTATATACAATCATTACTGGCATGTTCTCTTTCAATCCTTCAAGATGTTTGAATAAAACCTTACCAAACTCCCTTACTTCAAATTCCCTTTCTTCTTTATCCACCAAACATTCACAGACAACATAATCTAAACCAACTTCAATTATTCTTGATTGATATGATATTTTATTTGTCCAAGATTCTTCAACCTTAAATCCTCCAGAAATAAAATCATGATGAGTTAGATTGTATTCTTCCTTCTGTTCTTCGCGACCAACAAAAAAATCAACATCTACTTTATCATAATTTGCATCAACGTTAGCTCGAGGTAGATCTTCCTTCCTTTCTTTTACTTGCTCTTCAACAAATATTTCCCCCTCTAGGAAATCAGTCGTATTTTGAAAAGTTAAACCCTTATTGCTCATTTGACCAACTTTTTTCCGCTATTGATTTTGCTTCTGAATGTAAATCCTTATAATCTCCAAAACTGAAACTATTGGTATTTCTGAGAATATTGAGAATTACAATCTCCCCAAAACCAGTTATGTTTTTTAATGTTTCTAAGTCTTCAATTATGAAGTTTCCCTTACCATGTTTCTGAATTTCCATTGGTCCAGAATATGGCCCCATATTAAGTGAAATTTGACCACTAGGGGTCAATCTTTCTATTGTAATCCCAATATCTGTTTTCTGAGGAATTATATTGGTTATACCATCCTTAAAATAATTTTTCAAGAAATTATCACTGGCTTCATCTAAAGTCATCTCTCTGTTTATTTTGATAAACATTGAAAAGTAAAGAATGTTTTTAATTTGCCCAAAATGCTTGGACTCCCTTATTTTATTAAATAGATTTAGGAAGGGTTCTTGAAAAAAGGATTTAGATCCAATGAGATTTTCTTTATGGTTCTCGCTTTTATAAATTATCCTGTCCCATCTTATTGAAATTGTATCAAAAGTATCTTTAAAGAAAAGATGAATGATAGCATTATGGGAGTTTTCATTCTCAATTCTCAACCCAGTGGTCAATTGTACAAAAGGAGCGACAATATCATACATGCAGCTTGGAAAATCCAATATGTTTGTAAATCTTATTTCAAATTGATGTGCCGGTATATAATTCACTTCCACTATTTTAGGAAACCCCTAAATATATAAGAATTTCGGTTGTTATAACGGTATTTTGTCATAAATCATTGCTCACGGTAGACTTAATCACTTTCTCAACAATTTGTTTTGTGTATATCCCATGTAGATACCCCAATCTTTAGGACAGTTTCTCTACAAAACTTATGTAATTATAAAGCGGTATTTCTTCGTATTCCATTCTCTGATTTTCATATCACACCTTATATGATTCCCCGTGCTAACCCATCTGGACTCATTGACCAAAGGCCCTCTTTTCCATCTATTACCCCACGAACAAGAGCATATCCTCTCCGTTACCTTGGCAACATCCAGTTTTTAAACGTAATCCCGTCAACATTAATCGTATTTGCGTCAGTATCCATTTTCAAAAAAAATTAGTATTGTGGTACTACGCCAACTTTAAAGTGTGGACAACCCCTCAACGTATAAACATTTGTATTTTGGGAAAGCCCCATATATATTCCGAACGATTTAAGCCCAGAGATTTCCCCCATCTTGTCTTGGATACCTTTAAGGCCTGGAGAAAAGCACAGCCCTGGCGCCTGAGCGCAGTGGTGGCCTACTACGCCGTATTGTCCCTGCCCGCTCTCTTGGTGATCATCATCAATCTGGTGGGGGCCATTTGGGGGGTGGACATTGTCCAAGGAAGATTGACCGACGAGTTTGCAGTGGCACTGGGCCCCAATGCGGCCGAAACCATCGAAAAAATCATTGAGGATACGCAGAACAAGGACAAGAACTTGATCTCTACCATAATCGGTATTGCAACACTGCTTTTTGGTGCTTCGGGTGTGCTGTACCAGTTAAAAATATCGCTGAACGAAATATGGCGGATAAACAGCCCCACCGATTTCAGTTTTTGGAAACTGGCCTCCGAAAGGGCGCGTAGCTTTACCTTTATCTTGGTCATCGGATTTTTGTTGTTGATCAGTTTCATGATCACTGCGGCCATATCGGCCCTGAACGACTACTTAAAAACCCTCTTGACCGACATCGTGGTCTATCTGGCCTATATCGTGGACATTACCTCGTCCATTGCCATCATCACCGTCATGTTCGCCCTTATGTTCAAGTTTTTGCCCGATGCCAAGATCAAATGGAAAGCGGTGTGGTTTGGGGCCTTGATCACCGCAATCATGTTCGTGATCGGTAAATTCTTGTTGGGGCTGTATTTTGGTGAAGCAAAACCTGGCTCCACCTATGGTGCAGCGGGCACTATCGTTCTCGTATTGCTTTGGGTCTCCTATTCCTGTCTCATCCTTTTCTTCGGAGCACAGTTCACCTACGTCTATGCAAAAACGTATGATATTCTTTTTGTCCCTTACAATGAATTAAAAAAAGAGACATGACCTCTCTCCCACGCGATAGGTCCTAGTACAAAAAAAGCCGGGACATTCATCCCGGCTTTATTGACTGCTATTCTATTGGCTGTAACTTCTTCAACCCATCGTTGACCAGCCTTGTCCACTTTTCCATGGATTGCAGCTCCCCACGCAGTTGGAAACTATGGTCGTTGTTATAGAGTTCCAAGGTGATTTCAGGGGTGTTATGGTCTATCGGGACAAATTCCAGCCCTAGACGTTCGACTATCCTCTCGCCGGCAACCTTTCGCCCCACGTTCATGGGTTTACAGGCAACAACTTTGGCAAGGTCAACGGTCCGCTCCTCTATGCTTTCTTTGGTTTTTCGACAAAAGAACACATATCGACCTGCTTCGTCAATTCCCAGAAGGTAGTTTCCGCAGAACTCATGTTGTCCCATCTTGCAGTTGTACTGTGCAGCTATGGCACAAAGTGATCTCATCATCTGTTTTTCCTGCTTTTTTCTGCCACCGATGGTCAGAACAAAGGGAATGGCACATATGGCCACGGTGAGGGAACCTATCAAAAGGGTCCCAAAATCTATTTCCATTTTTTTTGATTTTGAATGATATGTAAAGTGATATTGGCCTTGCACAGGCAAAAGCCACGGACCTGGATAGATCCATTTCAACCAAGAATGTTCAGAAAAACATCACCAAAAATAATGGAAGGGGAAAATGAGGTCGGCCTTTCTGTGCCTTACCAAAAAATTGATGGAAAAGTTAAGGTAATGCCGCCCCGTGGCCCCCAGCAACAGATCATGGGGCCTTTGCACACCAACATTGTCCGTAAAGAAAGTATTGGGACTTGGGGCAGGATAGTCCTGGACCTTTTCAAAAGAACTTTCAGGTTGGGGAACATGGCAGAAGAGAGATGTCTTTGCCACTGAAAAGTAGTTGCCCTGGCTAGAATCTCCCACCTCCGAAGGGGCCATGGACCTGCCCACAGCACCGACCCCAAAACCATAGATCGATGCCAAAAGCAACACTCCCAGTATTTTATACCTGCTTTTCACACAACAAAGATACTTCAAGATTAACCATTTTGGGTTCGCGTTTGTCCGAAAAAAAATCGATCATTTGAAAACAGATCATATCGATGGTCTGGTCCTTAAAAATGAAAAACTGCATAGATCAACCCAAAACCCCCATCCGTCAATTCAAACGGGGCATACGTCAATTGGGCCCTTTACCAATTCTCCGCACGATTACCTTTGGTTCATTTAACTCAAAATGATATAGGTATGAAACTGATCAAACTTTTTGGCACTGCTGTGCTTGCTCTAGGGGTGGCCATGACCTCTTGTTCCATTGAGGATGGGAAGGATGGTGTGGACGGTATTGACGGTCGAGATGGACAAGATGGCCTGAACGGGGCCGACGGACAAGATGGCACAGATGGACAGGATGGTGCACCGGGACAAGACGGGGCCGATGGACAGGATGGTGCCGGACTTGAGGAAATGGCCCAATATGGAGCAGTGAGCATGCTCTTGACCGGTACAAGACCCGATGACGTGCTCTTTGAACAGACCACCGCTTTCAAGTTCACCCCCTTAGACCCAGAAGACTTTTTCCAGTACAACATCCTCACGACAACGCAGATAGGCGACGACACGGAATATTTCTTCAACTTCCGCCGCTTTATAAACTCACCCGACAATATCTACAACATCACCTACACCGACTGGGAACTGACCGTGGTCAACCCCGGACAGCCCTCACAGGAAATAAAAGAGGCCGTAGTTGTCATCAAAGTGGGAGTCATCGGGCCGGACAACAAGTACTTCATTCTCAACGACTCCTATGAAACTGGGGGAGAAGGAGTTTCGGAGATGGTCTTTACCGATCTTGTTTTTGACCCCAACGCTGGCAATCATCTCACTTTTTCCTTTGCTTTTACCGTGGATGCCGCCAACAATGACTCTGGTCATGACCTGAGTGTTTCAGGTACTGTGGATGTCAATTTACTGGAACTGATACAATGATAGGCTGCGGCTAAGGGAACTTTGTATCGACTCACCACTACATACTCATTCTTTATCCCATAACAAACAATTCTTAACATTTTAAACTATGAAATTTACCAAATTACTCAGCATGGCAATCCTCCTTTTGGGCATTTCCATGGCCTCATGCTCCGGCGAGGATGGAGCGGACGGTATTGACGGCATTGATGGGACCAATGGGACCAATGGAGCCGATGGAACCGATGGTGCCAATGGAAAGGACGGCACAGATTCTGATGATTTTGCCGAACTGCTCCGCTTTGGCTATGTGGCTTTTTCCCTTGGGGGCACCACCGTTGACAACATCCCTTTCCAGGAAATCGACACCCTCAGGTACACCTTGGTACAAGGAAACCTTTTGGACGAACTAAACAGTGTGCGAGTGGAACAGGACGGGGACGACGAGGTGCATATCTTCAGTATGGCCCGCTTTCTTTCCACACCCGATGATGTGTATCAGGAAGTGTACGTGGCCATTGTTCTTACGGTGTGGAACCTTGGGACAGAAAATCAGGAGGTGAATTTCGATTTCGAGCTATTCTATCCCATATACGTAGAAGGTTACGGAACCCTTGTGATGTATGTGGGCTACTCATCACAAGACGTAAACCCCGATCACCAGATCTTGGACCTGGCATTTGACCCAGCGGACATGAACCACCTCACCTTTTCATACACCTTCACCTCCAAGCCTAGTTTCAACTATCTAAATACGGACATATCCGTATCCGGCGGTGTGGACGTGAACCTTCTGGAAAATTTGGACCAATGAAAACTTTGAACGAACAATATATAAAGTACAAGACTATGAAAACCATCAGATTATTCAGTATGGCGATGCTTGCCCTGGGCCTTACCGTGGCCTCCTGCTCCGTGGAGGACGGAAAGGACGGCATCGATGGCATAAACGGCACCAACGGACAGAACGGCACCAACGGGCAGGACGGGCAGGATGGGCAGGACGGTGCGGACGGACAGGGATTTGACGAGCTCACCCGCTTCGGACAGATTGTCCTCAACCTGCAAGGGGTCAGGATTGACGGGGAAAGTTTTGATGAAACTGTCACCTTCCCATATACCCCGGTGGAGGGCCAGTGGGTGGAAAGCTTCAATAGTGTGGCTTCCGGTATCGAGGAGGGACAGGTGGTACACAATTTTCAGGTAGGCCGCTTTTTCAGTGCACCTGATGATGCCTATCAAGAAACTTACATGCAGTTCAATTTGGTATCCACGGGGGAAGGGGAAACACAGTCTCTCGTCTTCTTTGGTTTTGACCTGAACCAATATGCAGTGATCGGTGGGGACGGCAAGTACTTTACCTTAGACCATGAATATAACTCCGTAAGCCCTGAAATTATGGAATTTATGGTCCAAGACATCATATTCGATGCCGAGGCGGACAACCATCTCACCTTTACCTTTTCCTACCTCATCCCAGGAGCGTTCAACAACACCACCAATGCGCTCCAGGTGTCCGGATCGGTGGATGTGAACCTTTTGGAAAAGATAGTCCCATGAAACCTATAACCCATAAATCGAAAAACATGAAAACGATCAGAATATTCAATATGGCCATTTTGGCATTGGCCATCGCAATGGCTTCTTGTTCCGACGGGGAGGATGGCACCAATGGCATGGACGGGATTGACGGGATTGACGGCACCAATGGACAGGACGGGCAGGACGGTGCCAACGGAAAGGACGGTGCCAATGCCGCAGGTTATGACCAATTGGCCAAATATGGCCATATTTCCCTGCAACTGGAAGGTACCCGGCCCGATGGTGTGCCCTTTCAGGATACCGCCGTGTTCAAATTCACTTCCATGGTACATCCATATGGGAACCTAAACAACAATTGGGTGAGCGAAGCTGACGATTATGGTTTTGTCACCACTCGTTTCCTCAGCGCACCTGGCGATGTCTTCCAAAGTAGTTATGTTACTATGGGAGTTTCTGTAGAGGACCTTGGTGGGGCCGGGGAACAGCTGACCGACCTGTATTTTGAACTTTACGATTATACGGTCATAGGAGAGGACAACACATACTTTCAGTTGTTCTTTTTAGACACCCCAGCAGAGGCCATCCTTTCCGATCTGTCTTTTGAGGTGAACGCCGACGGCAACCATTTGGTGTACACGGTCTCGTTCACCCAGCAAGCGGGGGAGAATTCGAGCGGTCATGATTTGCACGTCACCGCCACCGTGGATGTACGGGATCTGGAACTGATCCCAACACTATAAATGGCATTTCATGGCCGCAGGTGCCATGACAACAGGGACACTATGTACCACCCGTTGTGCAAAATGGCTGAAGTTGGCTTCGTCCAATCTTCAACTTTGTTCGTCCAGGTGATTTTTCCAATGGGTGGACGTTGATCCCCGAGCGAAGTCGAAGGGAGTCAAAACCAAAGAAAAATCACTTTGTATAGAGCTGGGGGCCGAAATGTATCGGGAACCTGACCGGAATGGTACAAGGCAAAGCTAGACTTAGCTAAGCTGATTGACCATTTTTTAAAACAATAAATCATTATGATGCACAACGGATGAGACCTAAAAAAATAATATGAAATCGATACGATTGATTTTTATGGCCATGGCGGCAGTGGCCCTTTCACTTGCCTCCTGCTCCGATGGGGAGGACGGAACCAATGGCGTAAATGGCAGGGGCGGTATTGACGGGGCCAATGGTGCCGATGGACAGGATGGCATCGATGGCCAGGACGGGAGGGGTTCGGAATTCACCAAGTACGGGGACATTTCCCTAAACCTTGAAGGTACCCGTGCCGATGGCATTCCATTTCAGGATTCTGCGCTCTTCAAGTGCATGTTTGTAGGGGCCGATCCCTACAACATCGAATATTCCAATACGGTACATACTTTCACCCATCTAGTGGGCAACAAGCCCGTGCACCGGTTCAGGGTGGCCCGTTTTTTGAGTGTCCCGGACGATTGGTACCAAGAGAACCTTATGTATTTTGACCTCTCGGTGGCCCATTTGGGCGGTGACGAGCAGGAGGTACTGTCTTTTGAATATCTCATCCACCAATATGCAGTGATCGGGGACGACAGCAAATATTTCGTCATTGATCATTCATATGATCATAACGATTTGTCCGACCTCAATATTGATGGGCTGGTGTTTGACGAAACGAAGGACAACCGCCTTACCTTTTCGTACTCTTTCTCCCTTCCTGGAAATTATAACGAAACAGGGCATGAATTACATATATCAGGCAACGTGGACGTGAAACTTTTCACCTCCACCGCAGAATGATCCTACAGAAACCACAACATACCATGGGGTTCATGCGTCAGCTAGCCATATTGTTCCTGTCCATGATCCTTTCACTCTCCTCATGCTCCGACGGGGAGGACGGAACTGATGGCGTAAACGGCAGGGACGGTTTTGACGGGATCAATGGCACAGACGGAAAGGATGGCACCAACGGACAGGACGGCGCCAACGTCGTTGGATATGATGAGCTAGCCAAATACGGTCACGTTTCCCTACAATTGGAGGGCATCAGGGCCGATGGTGTGCCGTTCCAGGACTCCACTATATTCAAGTTTTTGTCCGTAGATCCGTCACTCTGGCCTTCATTCAACCAACTGTTCCCTCCTGTGAACAATGTACATACAATCCACATTGTACGCAGACTGAGTGCCCCAGAAGATGTGTACCAAGGTACGGGTATCGGGATTTTTCTGAAAATCGCCAATCTGGGGCAGGAATCCCAAAAGGTGACCTATATTGGTTATGGACTCCACCAATATGTAGTGATCGGTGACGATGCCAAATATTTTGTCCTCAGCCATACCTATGAGAACTTTTACCTGCCAAGTATGGAAATCAAGGATTTTATGCTAGATGAAACCAAGAACAACCATCTTACTTTTACATATAAGTTCACCATTCCCGCAGATTTGAACGAAACTGGGCATGAGCTTCACATATCGGGTGATGCAGACGTTTTCTTATCCGACCCCAAACCTTGATGAAGGTTGATTTTTCATAAAAATCATTCCCCTTTTCCCTTAGGTGGACAATTTGGTAAGTTTCATCAAAATAAACGATATTTGAAGAATACTTAAAACCAACTTACCAACCTTATGTCCTCAATGGGAAAGCAATCCGTATTTTTTTTAGTGTCCGTACTTGTGATTAACACACTGTGCGCACAAAAGGGAAACATCTCCTCCTTACAAATCAAAGACATCATGCAAGGGGACGATTTTGTCGGCCATAGGCCATCAAACGCCCATTGGTCCACCGATGGGAAAACCCTTTATTTTGATTGGAACCCCGACGGGGCCATGAGCGATTCCCTTTATGCCTATTCCACAGCTTCCAAAAAGATCCAAAAAGTGGATTTTTTGACTGCTGCCGCACTGCCCTCTTCCCGCATCACTTATAATGAGGCAAAGACCAAGGGCATCTACTCCAAGAACGGTGATATTTTCCTAATGGACCTCGCCACCCATACATCTACCCCAATCACCAAGACCCAAGATCGTGAAGGCGACCCGCACTTCACCAACAATGGCACTAAAATAGCCTACACCAAAGGGGATGACCTCTATGTTTGGGATATCGCCACGGGAACGACGGAGCAATTGACCAATTTCTTGAAGTCCAAGAATGGGGAGCCCAAAAGGGACTCCAAGGATGAATGGCTGTACCAAGACCAGTTGGAGCTTTTTGATGTGCTTCGGGAACGAAAGGCCAAAAAGGATGCCGGGGAAAAACTGGAAGAAAAATTGAAAGCATTGGAACCCTTGGAATTGGAGACCGGGGGAAAAACCGTCATCGGTCAACAAATAGATCCCTCTGGACGCTACATCACCTATGTCCTTGTGGACAGGCCCGATTCCAAAGGTACCATCATGCCCCACTTTGTGACGGAATCTGGCTATACGGAAAACCAGAATACCCGTTCCAAGGTCGGTGATGAGCCCACCAAATTTGAAATGTTCGTGTATAATATCGCACAACGCAAGAGCTACCCTGTGGTCTTGGACAATTTGGAAGGATTGGACTACGTGCCCGAATACACCAAAGATTATCCCGACAAGCCTTATAAAAATGAGGACCGTATCGGTTCCATTGGCGGACCAACTTGGAACAACGATGGATCCAAGGCTTTGTTGGACATACAGGCCAATGATTACAAGGACCGTTGGATCGTACTTTTGGACCCTGAGAAAGGAACTGTGGAGCAAATGGACCGTCAACATGACGAGGCCTGGATCGCCGGGCCCGGCATCAGCGGATGGGGTGGCGGCTCCCTAGGCTGGATGCCCAACGACAAAGAGTTCTGGTTCATGTCCGAAAAAACCGGTTATGCCCATCTATATACCATGGACATCAATTCCAAAAAAGCAAAAGCCTTGACCTCCGGCGAATTTGAAATCTATGACCCTTTCATCTCCAAGGACGAATCCAGATGGTATTTCACAGCGAACAAAAACCATCCCGGCGATCGCCAATTCTACACCATGCCCCTCAAGGGCGGTAAAATGGAACAATTGACCCATCAAGTGGGCGGTAACGAGGTCATTCTTTCCCCTGATGAAAAAAATATGGCCATCCTTTATTCGTATTCCAACAAACCCACGGAACTTTTCCTTCAGGAGAATCCAGTGAACGCCAAGCAAAAAACGGAGGCCGTACAGCTTACGCGTTCCAACACCGAGGCCTTTGATGCATATGATTGGAAGGATCCAGAGATCATTACTTTTGAGGCTTCGGACGGTGCCGAGGTCTATGCCCGCTTGTACCAGCCTGATCCATCCGTAAAAAACAAAGCGGCCGTAATCTTTGTGCACGGGGCCGGTTACCTGCAAAACGCCCATAAGTGGTGGAGCTCCTATTTCCGGGAATACATGTTCCACAATCTTTTGGTGGACAATGGGTATACCGTGTTGGACATCGACTATAGGGGAAGTGCCGGATATGGCAGGGATTGGCGTACCGGAATCTATCGCCACATGGGAGGAAAAGATTTGTCCGACCAAGTGGACGGGGCCAAAATGTTGATGGAAAAATATGGTATCGATTCGGACAAGGTCGGTATTTATGGTGGGTCCTACGGAGGATTCATCACCTTGATGGGCATGTTCAACGCACCTGAAACGTTCAGTGCCGGTGGGGCCATACGCTCCGTGGGCGATTGGGCCGCATACAACCACGGCTACACGGCCCGCATCCTGAACACCCCTGCCACGGACAGTCTGGCCTACAAGAGAAGTTCGCCCATCTATTTTGCGGACGGTCTCCAAGGACAACTCCTCATATTGCACGGCATGGTGGACGACAATGTCCATTTTCAGGACATGGTTCGCCTGTCCCAAAGACTGATCGAGCTCGGCAAGGAAAATTGGGAAATGGCCGTTTATCCCGTGGAGCGCCATGGTTTTGTGGAGCCCAGCAGTTGGACGGATGAATATACCCGTATCTTCAACCTGTTTCAAGAAGCATTGTTGGACAAATAAAATATTGACAAACAACCCATTGTGCATTTTTGACCCAAGAAACCTTCGAAATCCACAATGGGTTGTGCATCAAACGGAAAGCCTATAAAATTTCAACAAAAAAACATATCTTCCTGCCCTAAAATTAACCAACAAACGAACAGGATGAGAGCATTGTTGAAAGCACTTGGCCCAGGGCTGCTGTTTGCCAGCATGGCCATAGGAACGTCGCATTTGGTACTCTCCACCAAGGCCGGGGCACAATACGGATGGATCATGGTCATCCCCATTCTACTGGCCAATCTGCTCAAGTATCCCTTTTTTGAATTTGGCATACGCTACACCACAGTCACGGAAAAAAGTCTGGTGGAAGGCTACTTGAACATGGGCAAGACCTATCTATGGATCTATGCCTTTGTCACCTTGATCTCCACATTTACCATTCTGGCTGCACTGTATGTGGTCACTGCCGGACTTTTCATCAACCTGTTCCAGATCACGGTGTGGGGCGCGGGTACCATTTCCCTGTGCCTGTTCCTGTTCATCAGTCTTCTGCTCATCGTAGGGAAATATCGTTTTTTGGAAACCTCATTGAAAGCCGTCATTTCCATCCTGTTCATCGCCCTTTTGATCACTACCATAATGGTGCTACAAAAAGGCCCTGTATCCATCGCCGAAGGTTTCCAACGTCCCAAAATCTTCAATGAAGCGGGCATTCTGTTTCTCATCGGGCTGGTGGGATGGATGCCCACAGCGGTAGAAGCATCAGGATGGGTGAGCCTGTGGGACATGGAAAACCTAAAAACCATGAAAGAGAAACCGACCTTGAAAATTGCATTGCAGGAATTCAACGTGGGGTATATCTTGACCGCCGTCCTGGCCATATTTTTTCTCATCATCGGTTGGATGACCCTGTACGGAACAGGAACGGAACTCAGTGGAAATGCTGTGACCTTTGCGGACCAATTGGTGAACCTTTTTACGGTGCACATTGGCAATTGGGCCTATTTCTTTATTGCGGTGGCCGCATTTGCCACCATGTTCAGCACCTGCATGACGGCACATGATGCCATTTCAAGGGTCAGTGTGGATGTGATGCAAAAATTGTTCCCGGAAAAACCTGTTTTCAAGAACACGAATGCCTTTGCCTATACCGTGATCCTAATGATGCTGGTGAACTGGATGGTCATCATGTTGTTCAGTGCCAATATGGCCGATCTGGTCGGGTTGGCCACCTTTGTTTCCTTTGTATTGGCTCCACTCTTGGGGTGGATGAACCTAAAGACCGTGATGGGCAAGGATGTTCCTTTGGAACAGAGGCCCGGCACCGGACTGCGCATCCTCACCTATTGCGGAATGGTCTTCCTTTCGCTATTTGCGCTGTATTATTGTTGGATGCTGATGGTCTGAACCTATTCGAAAAGTACATTGTCATTGAGCACAACGATCAGAGAGCGTTGGTTCTGCTTGTGCAGGACCTCAATGCAGAAGACCCCGTTGGTGCAGTTGTTCAAAATCTTATCTTCCCCATACCCAATGGAATATAGAATGTTGGTGGAGGGCACTCCTTTTTTTATCAAGTATTTTTTTATGGCATCTGAACGATTTTGAGTAAGCTTAAAATTGGTACTACTGCCTCCCCTACTGTCGGTATAGGTCTCTATCCTGAGCTGCGCCATTGGGAATGCCTTGATGAAGTCCACCACATGGTCCAGTTCTGCCTCAATTTCAGGAGTCAGCTGTGTGGCCGCGTTCCCGAAAAAGAACTTATCCATTTTCACGACGGCCTGTCCTTCTTTTTCTTCCACCAAATCGTCGTAGAGGGACATCCCAATGGTATAGGATTTGTTTTCCAGCCCTGTCAATTCTTCCTCTGAAAACTGCTTTTTGAATTTGGAATACCGTTCCTTGGATGCTTCAAGGACCACCCCACTTTCCCATGGAACCTCCAATCGATAGTTGCCCCCGTCATCCGAATAGGTTTCGGCAAGCAAGGTACCTTCACCATCCAACAAGCGTATGGCCGCTTTGGATATGCTGTTCTCATTGTACGGTTTGATGACTTTTCCTTTGAATACCAAGGTTTTCAGTCCCGGCTTTTCATCCACTTTAAAACCATATAGATCATCCTTTCCCTTTCCTCCCGGACGGTTGGAAGCAAAATAGCCCAACAGGCCTTCCCCTTCGTTCCTCATGACCAGGCCAAAATCGTCATATTCCGTATTAATCCCTTTACCCAAATTGATGGGGATGCCCACTTCGCCCTCTTCCCCGATGTTCGATTTATAGATGTCCATACCGCCAAGGCCGTAGAACACATCGGAAGCAAAATAAAAACTGTTCTCAAAAATAAAAGGGGCCACTTCATTGCCCGGAGAATTGATCCTGGGACCCAAATTGATGGGAGCGGACATCACCTGCCCACTGTTGGTGTACACATAATAAATATCGGTGCCCCCATACCCGTCCTCAAAATCGGCTGCAAAATAGAGTTTCCCGCTGGCCTCATCGTAGAAGGGATAATAGAAGGACGTGCTCAAATCTTTCAACAATAACTGGAACTGTCCGTCCATGGTCTGCTTTCCGATGGCAAGGGCATTTTTTCCATTGGGATCAAAGGCCAATTCCCCATTTTGGGTGTTGGAAAGCACATAGAACACACTGTTGAGCTTTTCGGCATAATAGGGTGTCGCCTTATGGTAGCTGGAAGTTGCCACACCTTTGAAGGGTTGCGCTGCCCCGGCCTGTCCGTCCAACTGCACGGTGGACTCATAAATATTGAAATATCCTTCATTTCCAGGCGCATACGTTAATCCCTTTCCTTGGATACGGCCACTGGAAAAGAGCAGTTTGTCCTTGTAAAAGGTAGGCGCAAAATCCGTTTGCGGACTGTTCACGCTTAGGTTGAAAATTTCATAGTCCAGTTCCGTACCATCCGAAGTCTTTGCCAACATTTGCTCGTTGAACTCCCTATTCTCCATGAGTTCCTTGGGAAACTTTGCTGCCATGGTGGTCAAAAATGCTTGCTTTCGCTCTGGGTCGGCGGTCTTGGAAAGACTCTGTAACATTCGGTTGTACCGATGGCCATCCAATAAGGTATCTTTTTTGAAGAGCTCCAGATAAATATCCGAGGCCTTTTTGAAATTGTTGGTCTTGAAATAGGCATCTGCCAAGTTCAAGAATTGTTGCTCCGTCAGGGTTCCCTTCGCCAGATCGGCCTCATAGGCAGTCACGGCTTTTTGGTATTCGTATTGAAAAAAGAAAACATCGCCCTTGGATTTTTTTCCTTGGGCAAAACATAGGGCCATTCCCATAAGGGAAATCCAGATTGCCGCTTGTATTTTCTTTGCCTTTATCATATCAAAAGAATCTTGGGGAATCTATCTGTTTGCCTTTGTTCTTGTTGTTCTTGTCCCTTGATTTGTCACCTTTGTTCCCTGAACCAAATCCTCCCCTGCCTATATAAAATTTCAATATGGCCTCATGGGATCCCCCACTGTATTCGCCCAGCCCATTGGTGGCATAATCGTAGGAATAGCCGATGAACATGGCATTGGAAATCTGGAAACCGGCAAGACCGCTCACCGCGTTGTCCATTCGGTATGAGGCCCCGATGGTCAGCGCATCGATAAACTGGAAATTGGCCGAAAGGTTCACTGTCACCGGCGACCCTTCGAGGTAATTCACCAAAAAGGCGGGCTTGAACTTGGTCCTGTCCCCCAATTGGAACACATAGCCCCCAATGGCGTTGAACTGCATATTGTCCTCCACAATGGTCGCCACTTCGTCATTATACAGTCCATTGGTCAAAAAGTTGGGTACGGATACCCCCAGATACCAATCTTCTTCGTGGTACATAAAAAGTCCAGCACCGATGGTGGGGTAAAAACTGTTGTAATTCTCTCCCAAAATGGAAGGATCGGACGGGTTCTCGAACGTTCCCCTGGAATAATCGATGTCCAGCAGGGAACCTCCTGCATTTAGTCCAAAAGAAAGCCTGGTCTCGTCCGACAATTGGATCTGATAGGAATAGGCCACATCCAAATAGGTCTGTCGGGATGGCCCCAGTTCATCGTTCACGATGTTGATGCCCAGTCCCGTCCTTTCATTTTTAAAAGGGATATTCGCACCTGCACGGATGGTGGTCGGGGCCCCGGGAACATCTACCCATTGCGCCCTGTACAGACCAATGACCTCCGGGCTTTCCACTGTGCCCACATAGGCCGGATTGAAACTGCCAATGTTGTACATATATTGGGTGTATTGTGGCTCTTTTTGGGCTTGGACGAAACCAACTCCCAGAAAAAGCATCCAACAAAGCATCCTATATGTTCGCAAACCTATCGTTTTTGGCATCTTAGTTTTTCCTTACAATTTGAATCCACCCTTTGACCACTTCGGAACCATCCCCTAAATCCAATATGTAGAAATAGGTGCCCTTGGGCAGATTTCCATTCTTTCCTGTTCCGTCCCATGAGCTGTCATACCCATCCATTTGAAAAACGCTGTTCCCATAACGGTCAAACACTTCGAATGTATTGTTTGGGTACGATGCGTGATCCACCAAGGTCAAACGATCATTCACACCATCGCCATTGGGTGAAAAAATATTACAAATGGTCCCTGGGTCTTCACACTGGTTTCGGTTCACTTGCAGCGATACCGTTGCCGTGTTGTTGGAAGCCACATCATCATTCGGGAAAGAAGAGACCAGCGTCGCCGTGTTCTGTAAAGTTCCAGTTGCTGTGGATATCACTGTGATTTCCAGAGTTGCGGTTGCGTCGGTCGTTGCCATATTGGCAATGGTCCATTCCCCAGTGGTGGGATCATAATCTCCCAAGGTTGCCTGATGGCCTTCATACTGGAAGGCATCGTCCAACAGATCGGAGACCACAATATCGGTGACGGTTTTCCCCTCTACATTTTCCAAAGTAATGATAAAGGTGATGGGGTCGCCCAGTAGATAGGCTATTTCATCTTTCAGTTGCTTGGTCACTGCCAAGTCTATGGCCTCGTTCGAAACGCAATCCAAAACAGAGACCGTCACTTGGGCTGTTGTGTTCTCACAAGGGGCCACGGCCCCGTTAGTGGTATATTCAAACACATAATCCCCGCTCGGCAAACCTGTAAAATCCACTACGTTTCCCGTGCCAATGACCAAAGTCCCATCGGATGGATCGGTGACCACGGTCCATGTGCCAGCGTCCTGCCCGATCAAAGTGTCATCCAGATCCAGGGTATTTGGGCCATCATCGCTTGTTACATTACAAACGGAAATATCTTCCAAAGGGACACCTGCCAAGGGAGTTTCATTTATAGTCGCCACCACTTCCACTCTTTCCGAAACGCAACCATTGGCCGAAGCGGACACATAATAAGAGGTGGTCTCTGTGAGGGATGGGGTCTCAAAACTGCTGCCCGTGCCCAAGGACGAACCGCCTGTGGGAGCTGCAAACCAATTATAGGTAATGGTGCTGCCATCCTCCACGGTCGCCAAGGCAGTAAGTGTCACGGTGCCTTCCCCACAACGGGAACTTCCGACTGTTTCCTCCATATCCATCACCGGGGTATAATTTCTGACCAAAGTAATCTGCAATACAGGACTTGCGCAATCATTGGATTCATCATAGAAAAAACCGTAGTATGAACCGGGATCTACCACGTTGCTGCTGATCAGGTGGGCATCCGTTTCCAAAGGATTGGGATCCACACTCCATGTCAGGACAGTTCCTGGCGGTGCTGTTGTGCTGGTCAAATAATCGTTTAGGTCCACATTGATGACATCGCAGAACACAGTAGGTTCTGAAGCATCCAAAGGTGGGGCGCTCGGTGCCGTGGGACAAGGACCTGGAACATCGTCACTTGTTAAATTCATGGTAGCCGAACCATTTATAGAACTCACATTATAATCGGCTCCATCTAAAAGCGTTACCGTTATTGTTTCCAAATTTTCAATTTGTAAATCATCAATAACATTTACGTCAATTGTCCCTGAAGCTTGAAAAATGCCCCCCGCCAGTGTTAAAGAACCTGACAAAGCAGTATAATCTCCATCAGGAACGGCAGAACCTGTAACTAGATAATTAACTGTTACCGACCCTGGAAAAATACCTAATTCTTGTACAAAAAATTGACCATTTGTACTCGGTTCGGAAGCATGGTTATTTACCGAAATTGATACTTGCCCATACCCCATCCCCATACCAAAAAGTACTCCTAAAAAGAACAGGAATTTTCGTTGACCGCGAAGGATCAAGCGTGCAGAAGCAGTTTTTTTCAACAAAGACAACATGGCCTATTCAATCTATTTGGGGTTCGTTCAATTGGCCAAGCAACAGCAGGTAATCTGGGATGAGTCAATATTACAAAAAAGGCAAGGAATGCCCCAACCAATCTGTTTAAATCTCTATTTAATCGGATGAACTGTTTGCCCAATCGACTAAACCGCCGCGGAGCTGGTTTCGGCCTCTGGGCTTATCTTTTTCACCAAGCCTTGGAGCACTTTGCCCGGCCCCACTTCCACAAAGGAAGTTGCTCCGTCCTTCACCATTTGCTGTACGCTCTGGGTCCATTTTACGGGGGCTGTGAGCTGCAGGATCAGGTTCTTCTTGATTTCATCGGCATTGGAAACGGCCGTGGTGGTCACGTTCTGATAGATGGGACAACTGGGCACGTTGAACTGGGTGGCCTCAATGGCCGCGGCGAGCTCTTCGCGGGCGGGTTCCATCAACGGGGAGTGAAATGCACCGCCTACGGGCAGCAAGAGGGCCCTTTTTGCCCCGGCCTCCTTGAGTTTTTCACAGGCCACGTTCACGGCATCCACCTCTCCGGAAATGACCAATTGCCCTGGGCAGTTATAGTTGGCAGGAACTACGATCCCCTCCACTCCAGCACATACCCTCTCCACAACCTCATCATCCAACCCCAAAACGGCCGCCATGGTACTGGGCTTGATCTCACAGGCCTTCTGCATGGCCAAGGCCCGCTGGGAGACCAGTTTCAATCCGTCCTCAAAATTGAGGGTTCCATTGGCCACCAAAGCGGAAAACTCGCCCAAGGAATGTCCGGCCACCATGTCCGGCCTGAAATTCTCCCCAAGCACTTTGCCCAAGATTACGGAGTGCAGAAAAATGGCCGGTTGGGTCACTTTGGTCTGCTTCAGGTCTTCGGCTGTGCCCTCGAACATGATATCGGTGATGGAAAAACCAAGGATATCATTGGCCTTTTCAAACAGTTCCTG
This sequence comes from Flagellimonas baculiformis, assembly GCF_033441575.1. Lineage (NCBI taxonomy): Bacteria > Pseudomonadati > Bacteroidota > Flavobacteriia > Flavobacteriales > Flavobacteriaceae > Flagellimonas > Flagellimonas baculiformis. Next base: position 231,792 of record NZ_JAUZVW010000004.1, on the reverse strand, counting down.
TGCCAGGGAGTGGTTTTCGTAAAGGTCCAGGCCCATACCGGTGAACTGTGCGCCTTGTCCGGGGAAAATATATGCATTCATAGTTGTCGAGTTTTTTTGAGTGGGACAAAAATAGGGATAATTTGGAGGATTGGATAGTTGGATGGTTGGATTATTGGATGGCGGGACCTCAGCAATACGTCATTCCACATAAAATCATTTGAACCAACTGGAATAGGTGACATAGTTGTTGGCGATGCGGTCTATTTCGCCCGAACTGAGCTCGGGACTGATGTCCTTGATCTTCTTGGCGGGCATGCCGGCATAGATGCTGTTGGCCTCTACATGGGTGCCCTTGGTGACCACGGCCCCAGCGGCTATGATGGAATTGCTCTCCACCACACAATCGTCCATGATGATGCTGCCCATGCCCACGAGCACATTGTCCTTGATGGTACAGCCGTGCACGATGGCATTGTGGCCTATGGAGACATTGTTTCCGATGGTGGTTGGTGATTTTTGATAGGTACAGTGGATCACGGCCCCGTCCTGCACGTTCACCTTGTTGCCCATTTTGATGAAATGCACATCGCCCCGCAGTACAGCATTGAACCAAACACTGCATTGGTCGCCCATGGTGACCTCGCCCACGATGGTGGCGTTTTCAGCAATAAAACAATCGTTTCCAATGACCGGGGATATGCCCCTAACGGATTTGATGATCATAATTATTTTGTTTGATTTTACAAAATTACATCACTGCGAAGACATCTCGACTGCGCTCGATGTGACAGCGACTGGATTTCTTCTTTTTGACCTGCAATTACTGAAAATAAGACAATAGTTCGGCTTTTTTGGAAGCGGAGACGGAGAGTTCCTTGCCATTGGAGAGGGTCACGCTCCCGCCCTTCCCTTTTTTGTATTTCACCACTTCGGCCACATTTACCAGATAGGATTTGTGTATGCGGGCAAAGGGATAGGCCTGCAGGGCATCCTCAAAATATTTCAGGGTCTTGCTCACCACTATTTTTTTGCGTTCCAGGTAGATTTCGGTATAGTTATCGTCCGCTTTACAGAAAAAGATATCGCCCACATTCAAAATCTGAAACCCATCCTGTTGGGGCAGGGTGATCTTTCCTTCCGCCTTGATGGGTTTCGTCTTCAGCACCTGTCCTTCCAACGCGCTTTCCTTTTCCTTGATGGCCCTGACGTACTCCACGGCCTTGACCAACTCATCGATATTGATGGGTTTCATCAAATAGTAGGCCGCATGATGGTTGAGCGCATCCATGGCATATTGGTTGTAGGCTGTCACAAAAATGGTCTCAAAACTGCGCTCGGGAAGTTGATCCAACAGGTCGAAGGCGTTGCCAAAGGGCATTTCCACATCCAAAAAAACGATATCCGGCTCGTGCTTTTGGATAAGGGCCAAACCTTGCTCTATATTGGCCGCCTCACCCAAAAGTTGCACTCCCTCGCAATATTTGCCCAAATAGCTCCGAAGGATTTCGCGACTATTGGCTTCGTCCTCCACGATGATTGCTCGCAGTTCCATCATTGTTTCTTGAGTTTTAGGGATACTTTGGTCCCGGTTCTGTCCGCATTCAGGTCTGTTATGGAAACGTCCACGCGGTTTTTGTACATATCGTTCAGGATCTGGATGCGCTTTTTGATGTTGCCCATCCCCTTCGATTTTTGCTTGCGTTGGTTGTTGGTCTTCAATGCCGCGGACTGGGTACGGCCGATGCCATTGTCCACAATCACGATCTCCAACATATTCTCCGTAACCTGTCCCACCGCTATCTTCAAAAAGCCTTTCGTTTCCCTATAGCGCAGTCCGTGCCAAATGGCGTTTTCGATGTAGGGTTGCAGCAACATGGGCGGAATCTGATAGGCATCGATGTCGATTTTTTGGTCCACATTGATCTCATAATCGAACTTGTCCGCAAAGCGGGAGTGTTCCAGTTTCACATAAAGTTCCAACAACTCCAGTTCCTTGGCAAGGGGTATGAAGTCTTCTTCCGAGTTTTCCAGTACACTGCGCATCAGCACGGAGAATTCGCTCAAAAATCGGTTGGCACTGCGTTCGTCGCTCTTGGCGATGAAGTTGTTCACCGAGTTCAGTGCATTGAAGATAAAGTGTGGGTTCATCTGGGTACGGAGCGATTTGAGTGCGAGCAGGTTGTTGGCCAACTTTTGCTGACGGTTGCTCCTGTAGTACAAAAAGGCGGTAAGGGCCATCAACAATACCCCAAACCCAAGCGAGTAGATGATCCATTTTTGGCGTTTACTGGTCACTTCGTACAATTGTTGTTCGGTCACGGCCAAAGTGTACTTGCTCTGCGAAAGTTCCCGTTCCTGCTCCAAACTCGAAATACGGTTCTGGGTATTGGCGATTTCCCGATTGAGCCGGGCCGCCCTTGAAATTTCCTGCTCCTTTCTCACGTAGAGGCTATCCACCACGGCCACATAGTCTTGATAGGATTCCAATGCCTTGGTGAAATCGCCCTTGTTCCGGTACACTTCCGAAAGTTTGCGGGTAGCATCTTTCTGGATGACCAGATCATCATCCTTATCGGCTTCCACAATACTTTTTTCGAGATAGGGAATGGCCTCATCCAATTTATCTTGGGCAATGTAAGCACTCGCAATCTTATAATTGATCTTTTGCGAGGTAATGGTATCGGTGCCGGATACGCCCTTGCTTTCCCGAGGCACACTGGGAGGGGAAAGTTGTTTGAGTTCGTTCAGGCTTTTTTTCCGCTGCTGGATCTCATCATTATACCGGCTCTTTTGATTGTAGAAATCCGCCACCCGTTCGCTCTCTTGGATCAATCGCTCCGGTGCGACTTTTTTGGAAAGATCCAATGAATTTCGATAATACCCCTCTGCCTCCACTTCTCTATCCTCACTGGCAAAGGCATCTGCCATCTTGGAATTCAGGTCGACGATCTTAGGGGAGATCTGGTTCTTTTCGGCAATCATCAACCCTTGGTTGTAATACCCTTGGGCCTCCTTTATCTTTCCCAAACCTTTACTGGCATCACCCAAGGCCTCGAAGAGTTCCACCCGTTGGTAGGGCACCATGTTTTTTTCCTTGATCAATGGAGTAAGGGTCTTGATGGCCAAATCGTGTTCCCCGTTCAAGGTGTACGCTTGTCCCAACACCAATTTGGTCCGGTTGGATTCCGTGGCCGAAAGGGCATCCTTAAAATTGTCGATGGCCAGATCATATTGTTTATGGTACAGGTAGATTTCACCCAAGGTCCTCAGCGATTGGGCAAGTTCACGTTTGTTGCCCGAAGTACCCAAAGGTTCCATGGACTGGGCCACAAAATCGATGCTTTTTTCCAGACTGGTTTTTTTGTAAAAGTTGGCAGAGTCCAACAACCGCTGGTGGTCCATCGCCACATTCCGTGATCTGGCGGATGCACTTTCCCTCTTTTTGGAGCTTGCCCTTCCATATCCCTCTACCAAAACGTCCACATCTTCACCGGAAGTGATCCTATGGCGCACGGTTTCGATCTCGGGGCTTTCAAAAATGAGCATGTCCCCAATGGAAGCCCTGATCTTGAACTCTCCCAAACTATTGGTCTTGGCATAATTTCCCCTGTCCGTGGTCACCTCAACTCCAGAAATGGGCACATAGCTCTCCCTTCCCTTCACAGAGCCCTTGATCTCCACCTCACCACCGGTTTGCCCCACTTGGGACATGGCGGTCAGGTTGGTCATCAACAAAAAGAGAATTATGTATGCCTTTTTGATCATAATTGAAGTAAACTTACTCCATCCCAAGCGGATTAAAAAATGCTTCCTTTCCAAAAAACGCCCGATTGCCCCTTCTTTTGACCACTTTGCGAAATGGACCGCGCATGTCGCTCATCCAAGAGGCCATTTCCCTCATTGTCGATTTTTATTGAAAAAAGTTGCATCTAGATTTACCCCGACAATTAAAAATTTTGCATCATGAAACATTTGAATAAAGTATTGGGAGCAGCATTCGCACTTATGGCCACTGGCGCCAGCTATGGCTGCAACTTAAAAGCCCAGAAAAAAGAAAACACGGTATTGGTGACACAATCCATTGTGGAAAAACCAGCGAAGCAATACGTGAAGATTGCTTTGTTGTTGGACACGAGCAACAGTATGGACGGGCTCATCAACCAAGCGAAAGCACAGTTGTGGGACATTGTGAACGAGTTCACCCATGCCAAATGCGGCAACGACACCCGGCCTTTATTGCAGATTGCCCTTTATGAATACGGCAATGACAATCTTTCGTCAAACGAAGGGTACATCAGACAGGTATTGGGGTTTAGTGACGATTTGGACGAGATTTCCGAGAAGCTGTTTTCCCTGACCACCAATGGAGGCGAGGAATACTGTGGTGAGGTCATCCACACTTCCTTGAAGCAATTGGATTGGGGAAAAAACGCGGACGACCTGAAAATGATCTTCATTGCGGGGAACGAGCCTTTTACCCAAGGGAAGCTCAATTACAAGGATGCCGCCATGAACGCCAAAGAAAAAGGCGTCATTGTGAACACCATTTTCTGTGGTGACCATCAACAGGGCATCTCCACCATGTGGAAAAGCGGGGCTGCACTCACAGGCGGGGAATACATGGCCATTGACCACAACAGACACGTGGTGCACATCGACACGCCCTACGACGACATCATCATCAAGCTCAACTCCAAGTTGAACAACACCTATATTTCCTACGGCTCGCTCGGATATGAGAAAAAAGCATTGCAAAGTGCGCAGGACAGCAACGCCGCTGAACTGGAAGAGGCGGTGGTGGTACAACGGGCAGTGAGCAAGAGTTCACGGTTGTACAAAAACACACAATGGGACCTTGTGGATGCTGTTGAGGACGATGAGGCCGTGCTGACCCGCCTAAAGGAACAGGACCTGCCAAAAGAACTCCAAGGCAAATCCAAAAGTGAGATCAAGGCCTATGTGACCCAAAAGAAGGGCGAGCGTGAAGAGATCCAAAAGCAGATACAGGAACTCAACGCCAAGCGGGAGGCCTACATTGCCGAAAACCAGAAAGAGGACAAGGGCGAACTGGAAAATGCGCTGCTATCCGCCATCAAGGCACAGGCATCCAAGAAAAACTATAAGTGGGATTAGGAACAACATTCCAGATAGTTGTCACATCGAGCGCAGTCGAGATGCCCCGTGCAGTTCTCGACTGCGCTCAGGATGACAACTCGAACTGACATTTGGCCGGGACACTACTAATTGTTTGCAGCTGGGCAATAACAGTCGTAACGCTTGCCCTGATCGCTCTGTCCAAAATCGTAGCCCAAGGTAATCTGGTGGAACCCGCCATTGTCAAAACGGATATCCCCGGATTGGTAGGAATAGTTATAGGAAAACAGGAAGCGGTTCACATTCACCCCGATAATGGGCGTAAAAAGCTGTAAACGTTGTTCCCCGAAATTTCCGTTGGACTGGAACTGTGCGCCATCAAAGCTTCTGCGGTAGGACAGTCCTGCCCAGACCGTACCAAAGCTCACATCCCTGTACACCTTCGCGTTCAGGTCCACTGTTTTCTCCTTGGTATAATCGGTCATCTGGAACAAAATGGACGGTTCCACCCTGGTATTTCGTCCGAACACATACCCTGCGGAGAGGAGATATCTTCTAATATTATCTATTTCAACTGCACTATACAGGTCGCGACCACTGCCCAAAATGTTCAAAATGGCAGCGTGCGCATAAAACTCCAAGAAATTATAGGACGCACCAAGGTCAACATTGAAATAACTTACCGTGTTCTTTACCCCGGTCACCACGGGATCGGGGATGATGGACCGGAATTCGGTCTCGTCCAAACTGCTCAAAATCACCCCTGCGCTCAATCCAAGGGACAATTGGTTCAGGGTCCTGAAATCACCACCCAATTGCAAATGATGGGCATAGGTTCCCTTAAACCCTGTTTGGGAATGGTATCCGTTGGAGTCATTGAAAAGAATGGCACCGATACCGCTGCGTTCCCCTACCCTGGAATTGATGTTGAAGGTTTGGAGACTGGGCGCCTCATCTACGTTGAACCATTGCTTTCTGGCAGTAAGGCGTATCTTGGTGCCCTCGGCAATCCCTGCCATGGACGGATATACCAGATAATAGTTATCCGCCAGGTAATCAAAATATACCGGAATCCCTTCCTGGGCCTTGGCCATGCTGCCAAAAAAAAGGGCAATGATAATCGAGGTTAGACTGCGTCTCATCTGACGATTGGGGCTATGGTGTGATTTATATGTAATCAAACATTTAGATAACGGTTGTTAAGATACATTATTATATAATGTTGCAGCACATGCCAACTATTGGTATTTTTGCAGGAAATCTTTGCCATGAAAGAGTACAACATCACTATTGTTGCCACAAACAATCCAAAGATCATCAAATTGGAGGCCAATCATTTTTTGGTCAAGGGCAACTACGAATATAAGAACATCGACGAGGCCAAGAACTCCCCGTTGGCCCAACAACTTTTCTACCTACCCTTCATCAAAACGGTCTATATCGCCAGTAATTTTATAGCCTTGGAACGATTTGACATCGTGGACTGGCAAGATGTGAAGGACGATGTGGCCCAGCAATTGGTGGAATACCTGAATGCCGGGGAACCCATTGTACATGAAGAACAGGACCAAAAGAAACAACCTGTTTCGGTCTATGCGGAAGTGACCCCCAACCCGGCCGTGATGAAATTTGTGTGCAACAAGCGCATCGTGCCGGCTGTCTTTGAGTTCAAGAACATCGATGAGGCCAAGGACTCCCCGTTGGCCAAGGCCCTATTCCATTTTCCGTTCGTCAAAGAGGTGTTCTTTGATGAAAACTATGTTTCGGTGACGAAATACGAAGTGGCCGATTGGGAGGAGATCAACATGCAGTTGCGCGAGTTTATCAGGGACTTTTTGGGTGATGGAAAAGAGGTCGTGTCCGCAGAGGCCATCCAAAAGACCAACGAAACAGCAACTGAAAACCACACGCAACCCCAATACGATGATACTTCCCAACAGATCATCGACATTTTGGAAGAATATGTAAAACCTGCAGTGGCCAGTGATGGCGGCAACATCATGTTCCAATCGTACGAAGAGGCCAGTGGCACTGTGAGTGTCATCCTTCAAGGGGCCTGCAGTGGTTGCCCCTCATCCACCTTTACCCTGAAGAACGGCATAGAGACCATGCTCAAGAACATGATGGGTGACAAAGTACGGGAAGTAGTGGCCTTGAACGGCTAATTAAAAGGATTTCCTTGCCTTATTGTGGTCAAAATTTGGTAACTTGAAGGAAATTAAAAAACATTGACCATGGCAGTTTTAAAAGTTATCGAAGTATTGGCAAACTCCAATGTGAGTTGGGAAGAAGCAACAAAAAGTGCATTGGCACAGGCCTCAAAATCTGTAAAGAATATCCGTTCCATTTATGTGAACGAGCAAAGTGCCACCGTAAAAGATGGCAAAATCGATGATTATAGGGTAAATGTCAAAATCACCTTTGAGGTGCAATAATCCCACATCCAAAAGAAAGTGCGTCCTATTAGGACGCTTTTTTTATGCCCAAAAACCAATTGCAATGAGTCCTCGAACTTTCAACCCTCAAAACAAGTAACGTGGCCCATAAACATACGAATGCCCTCATCCATGAGTCCAGCCCCTACCTTTTGCAGCATGCGCACAACCCCGTGAACTGGGAGGCGTGGGCCCCGGAGGTCTTGGAACGTGCACAAAGGGAGGACAAGTTGCTCATCATCAGTATAGGATATGCCGCTTGCCACTGGTGCCATGTCATGGAAAAAGAATGTTTCGAAAACGAAGATGTGGCCCACGTGATGAACGGGCATTTCATCAATATCAAAATAGACCGTGAGGAACGGCCCGATGTGGACCAGATCTATATGGACGCCATCCAGATGATCTCCGGTCAGGGTGGATGGCCCCTCAATATCGTTGCCCTTCCCGATGGGAGACCTTTTTGGGGCGGCACCTATCTCCCAAAAGAGGGTTGGACGAACGTGATGCAACAACTGAGCGAACTCTATGCCAAGGACAGGGACAGGGTCACACAATATGCTACCGACCTTGCCAATGGCCTCCACGCCATCAACTTGCTGGAGCCCTCAAAAGATAAGGACCTGTTCTCCTTGGGGCAATTGGAGGATGCCGTTCAAAATTGGTCGGGCCATTTCGATACTTTCTTGGGTGGGCACAAGCGCGCCCCAAAGTTCATGATGCCTAACCATTGGGATTTTTTATTGCATTATGCCACCAATAGCCATAAACCCGAACTGCTCGAATTTGTAAAGACTACCCTGACCCGAATGGCCTATGGCGGCATCTATGACCATGTGGGCGGTGGATTTTCCCGATACGCGGTGGACATCAAATGGCACGTGCCCCATTTTGAAAAAATGCTGTACGACAATGGACAGTTGTCCAGTCTCTACGCCAAGGCCTATGCCGTGACCAAGAATGAAACCTACAAAGAGGCGGTCGAAGGAACGATCGCCTTTGTCACCGAGGAACTGATGGACGAGAGCGGAGGTTTTTACTCCTCCTTGGACGCGGATAGTCTGGACAACAATGGGGAACTGAAAGAGGGCGCCTTTTACGTTTGGACAAAGGAAGAACTCGCCCCACTCCTAGGAACCGATCTCGACATTTTTCAGGATTATTTCAACATCAATCCATATGGGCTTTGGGAGGAAGAGAACTATGTACTGATTAGGGACAAATCGGATGGGGAAATTGCCGAAAAGCACGGGATTTCCGTTTCTGACCTGAAAAAGCGAATGAAAAACGCCCTCTCCCTTCTAAAAAAAGAAAGGGACAAACGCTCCAAACCCCGATTGGACGACAAGATCCTCACTTCATGGAACGGGTTGATGCTGAAGGGCCTCGTGGATGCGTTCAGGTATGTCGACCACAAAGCATATTTGGCACTGGCGCTCAAAAATGCAAAGTTCATTGAGCGGGAGATGGTCAAGGAAGACTTTTCGCTATATCGGAACCACAAAGGTGGAAAGAGTACCATCAATGCTTTTTTGGAGGACTATGCCACAGTGATAGAGGCCTTTTTGGCTTTATATGAAGTCACTTTTGATGAAAAATGGCTCAATTTGTGCAAAAATCTGGTGGAACATACCCGATTGCATTTTTTGGACGAGGCTTCCGGAATGTTCTTTTATACTTCGGACAAGGACCAATCGCTCATCCGAAGAAGCATCGAGACCAACGACAATGTCATCTCCTCCTCCAACTCCATCATGGCGCACAATCTGTTCAAAATGGACAAAATCTTTCCAGGTGAAGGTTATGGCCATTTGGCCCAACAGATGCTCAAAAACGTGCAAAAGGACTTTTTGCGAAGTGCCCACGGGTTTTCCAACTGGCTCCATTTGGTCCTCTTTTACCATTCGGACTTTTATGAGATTGCGATAGTGGGCGAGGATTACAAAGCCATGGCACTGGACATCGGCAAAAGATATCTACCGAACAGCTTTTTGACCGGCTGTCCAAAAGAGGGTCACATCGAACTATTGAAAAATAGGTATGTGAAAGACAAGACATTGGCCTATGTGTGTATTGAGGGTGCCTGCAAGCTCCCTGTCGAAACAACTGATGACGTATGGAAGGAAGTGCAGCTATCCCCCGAATAACATTTGTTTACATTTTATTTTTTTATATCATTTGAACATTCATTTAGAGTAACACAAAAACAAAAAACCATTATGAAAGAATTGGAAAATTATCAAGAATATGTTGATCAGGCCATTGAGTGGGCATTTGGAGTTATCCCCAATATCCTCCTGGCCATTGTCATATTCTTTTTCGGACTTTGGGCCATCAAGTTGTTCAATAAAATGGTGAGGAGGTTTTTCGCCAGAAAGGACTATGACGAAACGTTGGAATCTTTCATGCAGAGCTTTATCAGCATTGCGCTCAAGATTATGTTGTTTGTCCTTGTCGTGACCCAATTGGGCGTCAAGACCTCATCGCTGGTCGCCATTATAGGTGCTGCTGGCTTGGCCATTGGTTTGGCACTGCAAGGGTCCTTGGCCAATTTTGCAGGTGGGGTCCTCATCTTGATCTTTAAGCCGTTCAAGGTCGGGGACTGGATCTCTGCCCAGGGACTGGATGGCACTGTAAAGGAAATCTCCATCTTCAACACAAAACTTAGCACCTTTGGCAACCAAATTGCCATTATCCCCAATGGCCAATTGTCCAACGGCAATATTGTGAACTATAACATGGAAAACACGCGACGTGACAAAATCGATGTGGGCATAGGTTATGGGTCGAACATCAAGGAAGCCAAGGAAATATTGCTCAAAATCTGCGCCGACAACCCGAACATCAACACCGAACCTGCACCAGAAGTGTATGTGGCAGAGCTTGCCGACAGTTCAGTGAACCTCACCCTACGCTTTTGGGCCAATAATGATGTGTTCTGGTCTGCCCATTTTTATGTGATGGAACAAATGAAATTGCAATTTGATGCTGCTGGAATAGAAATCCCTTTCCCACAAAGGGTCATGCACAAAGCATTGTAGGGGTTATTTTTTGCTTTGGAGCACAAAATCCTTTAGATAATAGGGCTCAAAATAGGCCACATCCTCAAACTGTTTGGCTTGATATTTTTTATAGGCGATAGGTCCCATCTGCTTTGCGGATGGGACTATTTCTCCATCAAAATAAAAATTGGGATGTTGTAGGATGTCCTTGCATTTTTGCGCCCCACTGCCAACAACGAACACTTTTTTCTCGGACACAAAATCAGCAAATGCATTTTCGGTGATGATCTCCGCACGGGTTTCCCTGATTTCTTGATAACTGGCGTCGAACACACAGGAATAGACTTCCATCCGTCTTGCATCGAGAACGGGAATGGCCAACTCCCCTTTTTCCAATTTCACCTGAAGGGCCATGCCCTGCAAGGTGGGCACCGAAATCAAGGGAAGGTCCAGGGAGAAACAAAGTCCTTTGGCCGACGAGACCCCGATACGAAGTCCCGTATAAGATCCCGGCCCCTTGCTGATCGCAATGGCATCAAGGTCTGAAAATGACAAAGAAGCCTCTTCCAAGGCTTCTTTGATAAATAGGTGCAATTGTTCCGAGTGCGAATAGTCCGCTGCATTGTTCTCTTTCAGGGAAATGATCTCATTTCCTTTGGAAATGCTCACGGAGCAATTGGTGGTAGCTGTTTCTAAATTGAGTATTATGGCCATAGCGGCCACAAAGATACTAGTTTAGGGTAATGGGCATGCCAAAATAGAACTCCAAAATTTTCAACCTGAAGATGTAATCGTATTTGGTACGGATCACATCGGCCTGGGCATTGTCCACCCTGGCCTGCGCCTGACCGAAATCGAAGGCGTTCATCAAGCCATTGTCATAGCGTTCCTTGGCATATTCCAAGGCCAAAGTACGGGCCTCCAACGTTTTTAGGGCCGCCTCATAGGCGTTTTCAAAGGTGCTGACATCCACATAGGCTTGTTGGATGGTGTTCTCCAGAGCCAATTTATCCTGTTCCAACTGCAGTTTTGCCTTTTCCAAACTGATCGTGGAGCGTTTTACATTGTTTCTTGTGGCCCATCCATTGAAAATTGGGATGTTCATTTGTGCTCCATAGCTTATACCATCAAAGATCCACAACTGATCCGTGAAATTTGGGGTATAGACCCCGCCATTTCCATCCGGTATCTGTGTAACATCGGAATATCGTGTCCCATACTGGACGAAAGCTCCAAGGGTAGGCAGATAGGCCCCTTTGGCAATCTTGAGGTCTTCCTTGGCCAATTCCACATTGGATTCCGAAAGTTTGATGTCGTTCCTGAAGGTCAATGCCGTGTTAAAAATGACTTTTGCGGAATTGTTCAAGATGTCGGAAGGCGGAATGTCAAACTCCTCTTCTGCGATGTCAAAATTTTCATAATCGGTAATCTGCAACAATTGGGCAAGGTTGACACGGGCAATCAGGACGGTAGCCTCACCATTCACAATTTGTTGTTGTTGATTGGCGGCCGTGGCCTCGATTTCCAATAGGTCTCCCCTTGGCAGAACACCCGATTCCACCAATTCCTTGGTCCGTTTCATATCTTGCTCGGTCACGGCATATTGTGCCCTAAAGGTCTTCAACTGCTCCTTACCGGAAAGTACCTGCAGATAGGCGTTGGCCACGTTCAACCGGATATCGTCCTTTAGATTGTCCAGACGGTACTGGTTGGCAATGGCATTCATCTTTGCCCGGTTCATTTGGTACACATTTCGAAGTCCATCGAACAAGGTAATGTTGGACGTCAAACTAGCATTCACGTTGAACGCTGTGCTGTTCGTGGGCAAGTTGTTCGTAGGGTTGATGGAGAAACCCGTATTGCTGGACGCCGATGCGGACCCGCTCAAACTTGGCAGAAAGTTCCCGAGTGCATCGGATTTATCGATCTTCGCATTTTCCAGGTCCAGTTCAAACTGTTCTATGGTCAAATTGTGCTCCACTGCATACTCCACACATTCCTGAAGGGTCCATTTGCGCATTTGGGCAGTGGACACGAGAACGGTGAACAACAGTAGGGTCGTTATAGTACTTTTCATTCGTTTTTTGATTTTTGTTCGTTCCTTATTTTGGTCGGTCGTCATCAATTCACGTCCTCAGATTTCTTCTCCAACTTGTTCCATACCTTGATCTTGGCACCTTCTTCAATGCCCGATACCACTTCCACATCGATTCCGTCACTGACCCCCAATTCCAGTTCCTTGCGCTCAAACTTGTTCTCGCCGACTTCAACCTCGACATATGGTTTTTCGGTATCCTTGTCAAATTGCAAAAGGGCTTCTTTTATGGAAAGTACATCCTTTTTCTCTTCCAAGACAATGGAGGCATTGGCACTGTAGCCTGCACGCACATAAGCGGTGCTATCGGGAATGGTAAGGTCACCTTCTATCTTGAACTGTACGGCGCCTTCTTCTTCCACACCTTTGGGTGCAATGAATTTCAATTTGGCATCAAACTTTTCCGTTTCCAATGCGCCCAAGCTGATTTCCAAGGGCATGCCCACTTTCAATTTGCCCACTTCGGCCTCGTCCACTTCGCCTTCGAAGATCATTCTGGTCATATCCGCAATAGTGGCAATGGTGGTTCCTTCATTGAAATTGTTGCTCTGGATCACTTGGTCCCCTTCCTTTACGGGGATTTCAAGGATGGTCCCAGATACGGTCGCCGTGATGTTGGTGTTGGCACTGACAGAGCCTCCGGCAGATCCCTTTCTGATGATCTGATAATCGGCCTGGGCATTTTTAAGCTCTTGTACAGCTTGATCGTATGTCAGCTTCTGGTTGTTGAATTCTTGGTTGGAAATGACCCCTTTATCAAAAAGAGTTTTGTTCCTATCAAATTCAATCTTGGCATTGTTCAAGGCAAGTTCGGCATTGCGTACCCTTCCTGCAGCTTGGTTCAAAGACTGCTCATTGGGCACCACTTTGATGACAGCGATAAGGTCGCCTGCCTTTACCTGTACTCCCTCTTCCAAAAGTATTCTGTCTATGATACCGGATATTTGGGGTTTGATATTGATCTCGTCCTCGGGGATGACCTTTCCTGTAACGATCACCTTATTGACGATGTCCTTTCGCTCAGGGGATTCGGTCTTGTAGAGTTCCACAGGGGTGCTGTTCTGCTTTAAAAAGTAAACAATGGCAGCCATTATCCCTATGACCACTATTCCGATCAATCCGTACTTTACATACTTGTTCATTATTGCTTATTTGATTTCGTTATTTATTTGTGTTGATTATTCTATTCTTCTCTCAATGCTTCTATGGGTCTGATCTTTACGGCCCTGTTGGCGGGCAAAAGTCCGATGAGCACACTAAGGCCCACCATCAGTAAAAATGATATGATGAATTGGGGAATACTGATCATGGGGTTCACGAAGGGAAAATCGTCACCGCTTCCCCACATGGAATTCATGATGGACAATATCCCGACGGAAACGGCAAATCCGACCAGTCCCGCAAATGCTGTCAAAACAATGGCTTCCAATACAATCTGGCGCTTGACTATCTTGGGCGTGGCCCCAAGTGCCCTTCTTACCCCTATCTCCTGGGTCCTTTCCTTTACCGTGATCAGAAGGATGTTGCTGATGGCGATTACCCCTGCCAAGAGCGTAAAGATGCCCACGAAAAATGAAAATCCTTGAAGCACGGTGGTAAATGCGTTGATGTTGTTGAATATCTCCGACATATCAAAACTCCCAATGGCCCGCTCATCCTTTGGATGGATGTCGTATTTGGCTTTCAGGATGTCCTTGATCTGCCTTTCCACCACGGCCACTTGGGTGTTGGGTTCCACCGCTATGGCCATCCATCCCATACGATCTCCCGAATTGAATGCTTTCTGGAAGGTGGTAAAGGGAATGAAAACGGCATTTTCGCCATCAATGTTGATATTGTTGTTGGGTTTGTAGATACCCACCACGGAAAAATAGACCCCGTTGATACGAATATCCTGGCCAATGGCCTTTTCCCCTTTTTCAAAGAGCAACTTATAGGTCTCCTCCCCAATGACACATACTTTCTTGGAGTGGTCGATATCGGTTTGGTTCAGGAACCTGCCCTCCACCAATTTCTTTTTGGTGATATCGTCTATTTCTGGATAGTCGCCATATACTGCCGAGCCACTTGTCTGTCCATTTCGATACACGGTGACCGTACTCCGATGGCTTGCCAGTTCAATGCGGGGTGCCAGTACTTCGATTTCAGGAATCTGCTTTTTGAGGATTTCGGCATCCTCTATCTTATATTGGATCCTTCTGCCCCTTTCAAAACCTTTGTAGGGCTCTGAGGTCTGTTGCCCCCAAACAAAAAGACTGTTGGAAGCGGTACCGGCAAAAATCTTGTTGAACCCATTGCTCATTCCGTTGGCAGAGCCCAATAGCAGCACCAAGATGATCATCGCGAAGATGACCCCCAACATGGTCAAAAAGGTCCTGAACATGTTCTTGCCCAGCGTATGAAAAATTTCTATCCACAAGTCCCTATCAAATAACCACATAACTATTTATCACTTAGTGCAACAATGGGTTTAACGTTTGCAGCCTTCATTGCCGGTATAAGGCCTGCCAGGACACCTGCTATGATCAGGATGATGGTGGCCGTTATCACAGTAGATGCGTTTACCGAAGGGTTGCTGAATGCCGGGGTCTGGAACATGGGGCCCAAAGCGGCCAATATGATCCAAGCGAACAACAATCCCACAAAACCGGAAAGTGAGGTGATGAACACCGATTCCAACAAAACCAGATTGACGATTTGACGAGGTCTGGCGCCAAGTGCCTTTCTCACACCGATTTCCTTGGTCCGTTCCTTGATCGTGAACACCATGATGTTTCCAATGCCCACAATTCCCGCAATCAATATCAAAAAGCCCACACCGATGCCAATTCCTTTCAATACGGCCGTAAAACTGCTGATGTTCTCAAAAGCCTCGGCATAGTTGAACACATACAAGCCCGCTTGGTCTTCCGGGTCTATTTTATGTCTTCTCTTCATCACATCTTCCAACCTTCTGGAAAACTCCAATGCCTTTGTGAGGTCATAGGTCGGATTATAGGTCAACGCAATCATGTTGATGTCGTTGGTATTGCCATAAATTCGCTGATAGGTGCTTATGGGCGCATAGATCATCCGTTCGGCATTGTCATTTCCATCATCGGTAAAAACTCCTATCACCCGAAAGGGCAATCCGTTGAACTCCACAAATTTTCCCAACGGGTCTTCTTCCTTGAAAAGGTCCTCGGCCACTTTTCTGCCAATAACTGCCACTTTGGCCTTGTTGACCACATCTGCTTCATTGACATATCGCCCTGCAACCACCAAGGTCTTCTCTATGGCCTGATGGTCTGGATTCACCGCTTGAACGGAATATGATCCTGTTTCACTCTTGTACCTGGCCGTCGCATTGGCATAATACCGTGCACTGATGTATTCGATATCTTCTGGAAAACTTTGCTTGATGTACTCTACGTCATCATTTTTGAGTTGGATCCTTCTACCCGCTTCAAAGCCGGCATAGGCTTCGGAAGTAGTTCCGGGGCGGACGAAAATGGAGTTGGTGGCATCGTCATTGAACTGGCCCACAAAACCATTCTGCATCCCATTTACGGAAGCTAGGAGCATCACCAAGATAAAGATGGCCCATCCCACCGAAAAACCTGTCAGAAAGGTCCTTAGCTTATTGGTCTTAAGCGTGTTGAATATTTCCTGCCAAACATCGCGATCAAACATACTGCTCTGCCCTTACTTGTTCTATTTTCTTGTCCTCAACGATGACACCATCCTTCAAGTGCACAATACGCTTGCACATGTGAGCGATGTCCTCCTCGTGGGTCACGACCAAAATAGTGTTGCCCTCATCGTTGATTTTTTGAATCAGGTCCATGACCTCATAGGAAGTTTTACTGTCCAAGGCTCCTGTAGGCTCATCCGCCAAAAGTACTTTGGGTTCGGCAGCCATGGCCCTGGCTATGGCCACCCGTTGCTTCTGTCCACCCGAAAGTTCGCTGGGCAAATGCGAGGCCCAAGGTTTCAGGCCCACTCTCTCCAAATATTTCATGGCCTTTTCCTGGCGTTCCTTTCTGGGTACTTTTTGATAATATAAAGGTAGTGCCACATTCTCAAGGGCACTTTTATAGTTGATCAAGTTGAATGATTGGAAGATGAAACCCAAGAACTTGTTTCTGTATTGGGCCGCTTTGGTCTCACTCAGGTTTTTGATGGGCACGTTGTCCAAGGTATATTCCCCCGAATCGGCTCCGTCCAACATCCCCAATATATTGAGCAAAGTGGATTTTCCCGATCCTGAGGACCCCATGATGGCAACCAGTTCGCCATCGTCCACTTTAAAATTTATCCCTTTCAACACATGAAGGGAGTTGCTCCCCATTCGATAGGATTTATGAAGATCTTTGATTTCTATCATGATTGGTGATGTTAGCTATCTTTTTTTAACCTCTGCTTGTAAGACAGGCAAGTTGTTAAAATGTTACAAGAATTATTGAAAATTTTTGTTAAATGATTTTTAATTGGTTTGTTCTGCGGCAATTGCGTTCCAAACTTTGACCTTGTCATTGGCTGCCACCCCAGATTTCACTTCCACGTAAATACCGTCACTGACACCCAGTTCCACATCCCTACGCTCAAATTTTTGCGCTGCGGTCTCCACTTCCACAAATGGCTTTTTGGTATCGTTGTCAAACTGCACCAAGGCTTCCTTTAGAGCGAGAACACTATCGGCCCGTGCCAAGATGATGGAAGCATTGGCACTCAGGCCCGCCCTTATGAATGTGGTATCCCCTTTTTTCAAGGAGCCTTTGATCTCGAACTGGATGGCCCCGTTCTCTTCTTTCCCTTTGGGGGCTATATAGTCCAGTACCGCATCAAAAACACGGTTCTCTATGGCCCCAACGGTAATCTCCAAAGGCAGGTCTTCCTTTATTTTCCCCACTTCGGATTCGTCCACTTTGCCTTCGAAAATCATTTTGTCCACATCGGCAATGGCGGCAATGGTGGTCCCTTCGTTGAAATTGTTACTCTCAATGACCTGGTTGCCCACTTCAACGGGCACTTCCAGCACCATTCCGCTCACTGTGGCACGGATCATGGTATTGGCAGCATTGCTGAGACCGCTCGTAGTCCCGGTCTTAACGATATCGTATCGCTTGTTCGCCGCTCCATAGGCCTGTTTGGCCTGGTCATAGGTCACCTGCGCCCTGTCCATATCGGCCCGGGAGATGACCCCCTTCGCAAAGAGTGTGGATTGGCGTTCGAAGTTTCTCTTTTGATCCTCCAGATTGATCTTGGCCTCGTCAATGGCATTCCTTGCATCGTTCAGGGCGGAAAGGTTGGGCACTACTTTGATCTTGGCCAACAGGTCTCCCGACTTCACGAAATCCCCTCCTTCCACAAAGATCTCCTCAATGACCCCGGAAATGTTGGGTTTGATCAACACTTCTTCCAAAGGAAGAATGCTTCCCGTGGCCACAGCTTTTTTGACTATGGTCTGCGTGGAAGGTGTCTCTGTTTGATAGACCACCGGATCTTCTGAATTCTTCTGGTAGAGATAATACATGGAGCCACCGAACACGATCACGATGAGCAACAAGATGGCAATGGTTACCGATTTTTTCATTGTATAGTATAATTTATTTGATTGATTTTCTTTTTTATTCTGTTCGTAATGCCTCAATGGGTCGCACCCTAATAGCGCTCTGTGCCGGGATGAAACCTGCCAACAGGCCGGACACCATCAAAATGACCAGTGCCCCCGTCACCACCCCAATACTCACACTGGGGCTCATGAACATATCCACGGGACCCACGCTGTCCAACAGGGAATTGATCCCATAAATGACCAATGACCCAAAAATGATGCCCACCATTCCTGAAATCAACGTAAGGAATATGGACTCCATCAATATCTGTTTTTTGATGGACCATGGTTGCTCGCCCAAGGCCCTACGGATGCCTATTTCCTTGGTCCGTTCCTTCACCACGATGAGCATAATGTTGCTCACCCCGATAATGCCCGAGAGCAGTACCATGATGCCCACAATATAGGCGACCGCTTTTAATGCCCCAAAAAGGCTTTCCACCCGGTTGTACTGTTCATAGAGGTCAAAATAGCCTATGGCACGGTTGTCTTCGGGATGGACCTTGTGCCGCTTTTTCATTTCGTCGATGATCTTGTCCTTGAGCTGGGAAATGGAGCTGCCATCGTTTGCGGTAATGGCCATCCAGCCTACATTTTCCCCTTGGTTGAAGGCTTGGGAGAACGAGGTGAACGGCACAAAAATCTCCTTCTGCCCTTCTTCTCCCCCACCGCTGTTGTTCTTTTTATAGGTGCCGATCACCATAAAGTTTACCCCTTGGATCTTGATGTAGCTCCCCAGCACTTCCTCGTCCTTTTCATAGAGGTCGTTCTTGACCCCCAGCCCGATCACGGCCACTTTTCTTTTTTCATCAATGTCATTGTAATTGATGAATCTTCCAGAGGTCACCGCCATGGGATCTTGGTTGATGATTTCCGGATAATCCCCATACACATTGAAGGCCCCGGTCCGGATTCCCTTCACCACGTTGTTGTTCCCACCAAATCCACCCAATTGGTTCCTTGGGGAAATAAACCTGAGATTGGGCACATTGTCCCTGATGGCCTGCACGTCGCTTATCTTGAAATTGAACCCTCTTCCTTGGGGCAATCCTTCGTAGGCCTTGGTCGTGGCCCTTGTCCACATGAACATGGTGTTCGTGGCCGTGTCGCCAAAGTCCTGCTTTATACCATTTTCAAGTCCCTTCCCGGCTGCGAGCAGCACAATCAGGATAAAAATACCCCAGCAGACCCCAAAAGCCGTGAAGATGGTGCGCCACACATTGCTGGTGAGCACCTCCAGGATTTCCCGCCATCTATCCCTATTGAACATATTGGCTTATTTTATTGGATTGTTTATTCATCGCGCAAGGATTCGATTACCTGTACTTTGGCCGCCCTCCATGCAGGCACAAAACCGGCCAAGGTTCCTGCCAAGATGAGGACCAAAACTGTGGAGAAGGCCACATTGAAGTTCACGGATGGGTTCAGGACATAGTCCACCTCAATGTTCGGGCCCACCAGTTCGAGCAGGGCCATACTGAAGATCAGTCCCGTGAACCCTGAAATGGCGGTCACAAAAATGGACTCGTGCAAGATCATCGCAATAATGGACCATGGTTTGGCCCCCAATGCCTTTCGTATGCCTATTTCCCGGGTCCGTTCCTTCACCACGATCATCATGATGTTGCTCACCCCCACCACCCCGGCGATGATGGTGCAGATACCAACGAACCAGAAAAAGAGTTTTATGTTGTTGGTGAGTCCGTAATAGCGTTTGGCCTCTTCCATGGCGCTCCACACTTCCATTGCACCCGTATCGTCCGGGGCAACGGTATGTACCTGTTGTAGGTATTTCCGCATGTCGTCCTTGAAGTTTATGGCCTGGGCCACCGCTTCGTCAAAATTTTCCACGGGAGGGAGTGTAAAGGACATGTTGTTGATCCTGTTGCCTCCATTGAATGCTTTTTGGGCCGTGGTTATGGGAATATAGATACGCTCCTCTTCGCGATCTTCCATTTCCTTATAGACCCCGATGATCTTGAAGGGAATACCGGATATGTCCACAAACTCGCCAATGGGCGAATCCACTTTGTTGAAGACGTCCTTTTTGATCTTGTTGCCGATGACGGCCACTTTGCCAGCTGAATTTTCATCCTGATAGTTGATGAAACGGCCTTCCAACATGGAGGCGTTCTCTATGAACTGGAAATCCGAAGCGACTCCCTGCACACCATAAATGAGGGCTTCCTTTCCATAGTTCACACTGACTCCACGTACAAAGATCCGGGAAGATCCGCGTTCGATGGTATTTTTGAACATGGCACTCGATCTGTCAAAATTCTCATTGACCAACTGGATGCGCCTCCCTGGATTGAGCCCCTTGTATTCCTTGGAGGTGACCCCGGGCCATACCCAGACACTTGTGGAAGCATCCTGCTTGAACTCTTGTTCGATGCCATTGCGCATACCCTGTCCAAAACCCAGAAGGATCACAAGAATGAAAATTCCGGAGGCCACGGAAAGGCCCGTTAAAAAAGTGCGCAGTTTGTTCTTTCGTATGGTGTCAAATATTTCTTGCCACCTTTCCAAGTCAAACATAGGTCAGTGTTTTGATTGATGAAGTACATCTGTACCCTTATAAGATGATCGAGAACACCAAATGTTACACTTCAGGGGGAAAAAATATCAACATCGGGTTCAACCCCTCATCTTTCTGTATATAAAATAGAACAGTCCGGCCACCAAGAGATAGGGAAATGCCATAAGGTAAACTATCCCATTATTGATGCCCTCCGCTGTCTTGCCATCGGCCTCACTCTCCACTACTGCGCGGCACATGGCACACTGGGCATCCACCAAGGAGGGAAACACCAACAGCAACAACAGTAAGAGGAGATATTTTGCCTTCATACCGGAAATCAATAGGAATAATAGGGAGAAATCATAACATAGACGATGACACCGGTAACGGCCACATACAACCATATGGGAAATGTATATTTGGCCCAAAGTCTATGGCTCTCAAAATCGTCCAGATATACTTTTGAATAGGTGATCAGCACCAAGGGAATCACGGAAATCGAAAGTACAATGTGCGTCATCAAAATGAAGTAATACACGTACTTTATGGTTCCCTCGCCGCCATACATGGTGGTTTCCGAGGTCATGTGATAGGCCACGTACATAACGAGGAACAGTGCGGAGAAAATGATGCAGGTGGTCATGAGTTTTTGATGGAGCGACCTTCTCCCATTTTTTATGGCAATCACTGCAACGATCAACAAAATTGCGGTCAAACCGTTAATGGTCGCATAAATGGGCGGAAGGAAACCCAATGGTTTGGCATTGGGAATCTTGTATCCGAAAAGTAATGCCACCACAATGGGAACGGCAATGGATATGACTGTGATCCACTGGTTGAACTTTTTTTCCCGCATAGAAATATCCTCGGTCATTCTGCCAATAATTTTTTGATGTCCTCTTTTAACATGGTGATCTGCTGGGCCTCTCCCTCTGCATTCACTCCTTCTTTTTCAGTGATGGTGCCCCTGTAATAGATCAAGGGATTTCCAAACTTATCCTGACGGGAACGAATATAGCCATTTTTGTCCACCAAAGCGAACATTCCCGAATGCTCGAAGCCACCTGGGGCATCCTCTACTTCATTGGCCACGATATAGAAACCTTCCTGGGCCAATGTATAGATCTTTTCTTGGTCCCCGGTGAGCAGATGCCAATCCTTGTCCACTATACCATACTTTTCGGCATACTTTTTAAGCACCGATGGGGTATCGTACCGCGGGTTGATGGTGAAGGATGCCACTCCAAAATCCGCATCGTCCTTGAAGGTCTTTTGCAGCTCCAGTAGATTTTTGGTCATTATGGGGCATATGGTAGGGCAGGTGGTAAAGAAAAACTCCACCACATATACTTTTCCCAGATAATCCTTATTGGTGACCAGCACACTGTCCTGGTCCATAAATGAAAATTCGGGGACTTGTCGTTTTTTTCCCTCGTTGATGACAAACCCAACCTGTTGCTCCACCGAAGCCACGCTCATACGGTCGTTTTCAACAATGGTTCCCCCTTTCACCTTTTTGGTGATCTCATACACGGCAAAACTCCCAAAAATGAGAATGATCGCAGAGACCCAGACGTAGGTGTACTTTTTCTTGTTATTTGCTCCTGTCGGCATTGTTCTTTTTTAAAGCGAGTCGGTATTCGGCCAAGATGATCTTGACATCGTCTTCCATTTTGTTGTTCAATTCTGCGACCGATGAGGTATCAAACCCATATTTCAATCCTTCGTCCTCGTCATCTTCCCTTCCCCTGAGGTTGCGGTCCTTGTCAACGATGAACACATAGGGAGAGGAAAGGTCCTCTTCCAAATCCAGATCTGTTTTCAGGTCCTTGAAAAAGGATTCTATCTGCGCTTCATCCGCAAAGGCAAAATGCCATTTGTCCACATTGGATAGCTCTCCAAGTTCTTCTTTCAGTGTATTGGCCTGTTCCTCATTCCCTTTGGGAACCACCATTACCACTTGAAAATCGGTAAACTCCCCAAACCTTTTATAGATCTTTTGGTTCAGGTTGAAGGCATTTCCCTTCATGTTGTCCACCTTAGTGCCCAAAAATCCCAAAATGGTGATCTTACCATCCAAGGTGACCCCTTCCTGTATGGTGGGTACATCGGGGATACTTTCCGTCAGTACAGGTAGTTTTCCAAAGTTGTTGACCCCTGATGCAAAGAAGAGATAGGCCACCAATGGAAACACAAAGAGAACCACTAAGACAACTGTTTTTTTCATAGTATGCCCGACTTTGCAAAAATAAAAAAAGACGGTTGGAAAACCGTCTTTTTTAGTTGTTAATACTTTATTGGAAATCCCAGGTCAGGAAACCGTCGTGGAACACATTGTACACATAATCTGCCTCGAAGAGCAATATGAATATCAGGTAGGCTATCAAAAAAATGGGTGTCCATACGATGGCCCTTCTCAACGAACTTTTCTCATCACGAAGGTGCATAAAGTCCCAGGCAATGTAATAGGCCTTCACCAAGGTCAAAATGATGAAGATCCAGTTGAGGAGCTTCATTCCCAAAAAGTAGTTATGCGTCAGTGCCCTGGGCTTAATGATACCGAAAGCTACCTCAATTGCGGTGATGATGGTAAGAAAAACCAATACTCCCCAAATTTTCTGGGTATTCGATTTGAATTTTATCAGTCCTCTAAAAATCTCTAGTTTATGCTCGTGTGCCATTTATATCGTCAATTTTTTATACCAAATAAAAGAATGTGAATACGAATACCCATACCAAATCCACAAAGTGCCAGTACAGACCTACTTTTTCCACCATTTCATAGTGCCCCCTGCGCTCATAGGTGCCCAGGATGACATTGAAGAAGATGATGATGTTGATCACCACTCCAGAAAATACGTGGAAGCCATGGAATCCGGTGATAAAGAAAAAGAAATCGGCAAACAGTCGGCTACCGTATTCATTGTGGATCAAGTTCGCACCTTCCACTACCTGTGTGGCCTGCATGATCTTGGCCAAAGACTCTTTCCTATCCAGAACGGTCTTTTCGCCCTCTTCGTTCAAATATTCCGTACGGATAAGGATATTGGGGGTGGACTTGAATCCTTCCACTACTTCGTTCAGAGAGTAGGATGGCTTGTAGCCTTCGCCCACGAACCATATCCCTTCGCTCTCTACATGTTTTATTCTTTCTTCTGGGAGGGTCTTGGCAAAATCGGCCAAAGCGGCCCTTTTACCGGTTTCCGCATCCACAAATTGAAGGATTCTGCCTCCCTTGGTCTCCAACGCCCCGTAATCCCCTTTGATGAAAGTGGCCCACTCCCATGCCTGTGATCCCACGAAGATGGCACCACCGATAATGGTCAGGAACATATAGAGCACGACCTTACTTTGTTTCATCTTATGCCCCGCATCGACGGCAAGCACCATGGTCACGGAGGACATGATCAGAATAAAGGTCATGAAGGCAACATAGTACATGGGATAGTTTCCATGGAAAAAGGGCACGTGGGTGAACACCTCATCGGCAATGGGCCAAATGTCTATGAACTTGAACCTGGAAAAGCCGTACGATACCAAGAAACCTGAAAAGGTCAAGGCATCAGAGACAATGAAAAACCACATCATCATTTTTCCATAGCTAGCGCCGAGGGGTTTGTTTCCACCTCCCCAAACGCTTTCTTCTGTACCGGTAGTCACCGTTGCATCCATATAAAAGGTCGTTTTATTAAAACTTTCACAAATTTACACCTTTTGGCATATTTGAAAAGATAAACTTGATCGAAAACTGCTTCGTCCAAGATTTATTTCACGAAATACATGAACAATATCAAATACACCCAAAGGAAGTCCAAAAAATGCCAAAACGTGGCACCGAGTTCCATTCCCAACATATTCCCGGGCATATATTTTCCTCTGAGTTGCTGCACCAGCACCACCAAAAGGGAAATGAGGCCTGCCACAAGATGGACTATGTGCACTACGGCTATGAGGAACACATAGGACATTTTTATATTGCTCGTAGGCCCCGTAAAATAATAGCCGTTTTCCAACATCTGGGAAAAACCCTTGAACTGGAAGACAATGAAGGAAATTCCAAGGGCCAAGGTGACCAACAAAAAGATGGTCCCCAACTTTTGGTCGTTTCTCCCAACTGTCTTTGTGGCCACAAAGTAAGTGATGCTGCTCAGGATGATGATGGCCGTGCTGATGAAGAATGCCTGTGGCAACTCCAGATCGCTGATCCAATCTTCCCGCTTGCTGCTCACGATGTAGGCACTGGTCCATCCGGCAAAGCCCATGATCAAACTCACAATACCGAACCAGAGCATCATTTTCTTCGCCCTTCTGTTCTTTTCTTCTGCCGTTCCTTGGGTCAAATCCATTTCTTAACTGATAAATTTATCCATTACATATACCACCTGAATCAACGATATGTAGGTGACACTGGCCAACATGAGCTTCCGTGCCGTGATGTTGTCCCTTTTCTCATACAACCTGAAGGCAAAGAACAACATGACCAAACCTGCCAAAAACACGATCACCGCCGCTGTGATGGACAATTGCAATCTTCCGGTGAACCCAAATACAGGGACGATGGAGATAACGATCATCCAAATGGTGTACAATATGATCTGCATGGCCGTTCCGGTATCCTTGTTTCCGGTGGGCAGCATTTTGAAGCCTGCTTTTTTGTAATCTTCGTCCAACATCCATCCCAATGCCCAAAAATGGGGAAACTGCCAAAAAAATTGGATCATGAAAAGCGTTCCCGGTTCAATTCCGAAATCGTCCGTCGCAGCCACCCACCCCAGCATAAAGGGAATGGCCCCAGGAAAGGCCCCCACAAACACCGAAAGGGGTGTCTTGGTCTTCAGAGGCGTATAGACGCTGGTGTACAAAAAGATGGAGATGGCCCCGAACATGGCCGTTTTGGGGCTCAGGGCCAAAAGCGACAACACCCCAAGTATGGTCAATGTGACCGCTATGGCAAGTGCTGTTTTGGGCGACATGCGTCCCGAAGGGATGGGACGGTTCCTGGTACGCTTCATCAACGCGTCCAAGTCCTTTTCTATGATCTGATTATAGGCATTGGATGCCCCGACCATACAATATCCACCAAAGGTCAGCAGCAAAAGGGCTGTGAAACTGACTTCATAGGCCCCCAAAAAATAACCTGCAATGGACGAAAAGACGACACTGACGGCCAGTTTGGCCTTGGTGATTTCCTTGAAATCGGAAAAGACCAAGGAAAATGAGGTGCTTTTAACGGATCCTACTGCAGATTTCATCCACGAACTGAATTGACTGGCAAAGATAACGCCAGCACATATCTTTTCCAACCAAAGGGAAGGTTTTATGATAGTTGGCAAAAAAACAAGGACTGATCACCATAAAAAAAGCCCCGACGTTTCCATCAGGGCTTTTTCCATTCCTGCCTCGACAGGAATCGTATATACTATTATTGTAGCTTAAATGTAATCGGAATACTGAACGGTACTTTTACCGCTCTTCCCCTTTGTTTTCCAGGGGTCATTTTGGGCAGCTTTTGGATGATCCTCAAAGCCTCTGCCTCCAAGTTCTTGTCCGGTCCACGCATTCTGATATCCCCGATGCTTCCATCTTTCTGGATCACGAAGATTACGCTCACCCTACCTTGGACTCCCATCTCTTGGGCGATTTCAGGATAACGGAAGTTTTTACGGATGTGGTCCTGCATTTTCTCTTGGAAACAGTCCTTTTTGTTTGCTGCATTTTCACAACCTGGAAAAACAGGTACGTCCTCGATAACGGCAAATGGAACACTGATATCTTCTTCTACCTCTTCTACCTCAACTTCTTCGATTTCTATAACTTCTTCTTCTTGGCTGGTCTCTGTGGACTCGATCACGGTTTCCTCGACCTCTTCCTCATCCTCTACAACTTCGATGACCTCCGGTGCCGCTGGTGGCGGTGGTGGCGGTGGCGTCTTGATCTGTTCGGTCATTGGCACTTCCTCGTCCAACTGATCTTCAACGTTCATCGAAATGTCATAATCGTTAGCCTTGTCGTATTTTTTCCACTCCATGGCTCCATAAACCAACGCCAAGACAGCTGCCAACCCTATCACAAAATAGAGGGAGCTGTTTCTTCCTACGTCAGCTTTTGGACTCTTTTTTGGTTCCATCTTTCTAAATTTAGTGTTTGCTAATTTAATTATTAATTGGTTAAATAAACAATTAAAATTTCCATTTTAACGGCTTTTCCTTGGAAAAAAACCACCGAATCAATCCAATTCCTACAAATGCCCCCAAGGTATTTGCCAGAACGTCCGCAAATTCGGCCATTCGGTCCTCCGTCAGTGTATATTGTAAAACCTCAATAACTATGCCATAGGATATGGCCGAAACCACGACCACCCCCATTGCTCTTCCCAAAGTCCAGACGCCCTTGGTACGTTCACGGACAAGCAGACATCCGAGGATCGAAAAAATCAAATAGAACAAAAAATGTGTGATCTTGTCCGCATACGGAATGTTCAGATTGCCCTCGTCCAAATCCATGTCCGAGAAAGAAAATAAGCTGAGCATTGTGATGAACAATACCCAGCTTATGAACAATATGGTGTATCTGTAATGCCTAAGCACCAATCAATGCCTTGTAGTCTTCGTCGCTCATCAGATCATTGACCTCGGAAGGATCACTGATCTTGATCTTGATCATCCAGCCTTCGCCATAAGGATCGGTGTTCACTTTTTCGGGTTCGTCTTCCAACACTTCATTGAACTCGATAATCTCTCCGCTCAAGGGCAGGAAAAGGTCGGAAACGGTCTTCACGGCCTCAACGGTCCCGAAAACTTCTTCCTTGTCCAATGTTTCATCCAAAGTCTCCACTTCCACATATACAATGTCACCCAATTCGCCTTGGGCAAAATCGGTGATACCCACAGTGGCAATATCCCCATCTATCTTGACCCATTCATGGTCCTTGGTGTACTTCAATTCTGACGGTATGTTCATTATAACAGTGTTTGAATTTGTTGATGGGCAAATGTAACGGATTGCAGGTTGCTTTTCAAACAAACCCGTGAACAAAATTCAAGAAAAGGACAATTCACCGAAAAGCTAGTTACCAAAATTGTACCGGAGGGTAAAGCCGGCATTGATCGTGGTCTGGGGAAATGCCGTGGAAACCGCAAATTCCGAGAAGGAATGATCGTAGAAGAAAAGAGCATTCAAACTCTTGCTCAGGGCATAGTCCGCCGTGAATTTTACGGACATCAGCTTTTGTCCGGAAGTGATCTGGTTGTTGTCGATGTCCAAGTTGCGGATGATGGTAATGTTGTCCCGCAACGAAAGGTCGGCCTTGAGGTTAAGGTCCCCTTTCAAACGGGTCTTTTCACCGCCAATGTTGGTGACAAATTTCACATCCTTGAACCGATAGCCCAAACCGAGGGTATATTCCTTTCCGTTGATTTCCGTGAGCAGGTTGTTGTCAAAGCTCAGGGAGAGTGTCCTGTCCGTTCTGACCTCTGCCAAGAAGCTGAAGGAATTCTGCATTTCGAAGTCCATGCGCATCAAAGGGTTGAACTGATCGGTGAGCACCACATTGTTGATCAAGGTCTCGGGGAGCACATCGTTGGTCTCCGGATTGATTGTGGTGTTCTGCCGCTCCAAATTGGTCTGGAACTGATTGATGCTATAGGCCGCACGGTAACCATGGCTCAAAGAGAACCGCTTGAATTTCTTCTTGAACCAACGGTTTTTCATCAAACCGGTGTATTTGATGTTCCAGTTCGGGATCGGGATTTCCCTAAAAGCATCCAGGTTCACCCGGTTCACGTCCTGCCCGGTGTAGGCTGCAAAGAAAGCAGGGAGCAATACCTCCTGCTGGGTCTTCCCATAAAGTTCAGGGAACCCGTCCTCATCAAGGGTGCCTGGATTTTGCCCACGGTCGGCCACCAATCTGTTGGCGATGGTGATCCTGTTCTGTTTGAACTGTTCAAAAGTCTCGGAATCGAACTGATCGCTCTTGTTGAAAATGGTCCCGATCATGACGGTGGAGATACTGAAATTCCCCATTTCGTTGACCAATCCATCCTCAAAATTGATCCATCGCTCAGGACTGTAGTTTTCCTGTGAGTTACTCGTAAACTGTCTGTCCGCGGTCAAATCGATGGTCAGGTCCTGCGTCGGTTGTGCGGTAGCGGTAAGGTTCAACTGTTTGTTGGCACTCCTTATAAATTGTGAGTTGTATTCCGGATAGGTGGTCAACCAGCCGTTTCGGGCCGCTTCGTAGCGCACATCTGACTGACTCCCGAACACAAAACCAAAGGTCGGGCGCGTGGTGCCTATGAAACCTACGGATTGGGTATAACCTGGAAGCACTGTTCCCCTGTTCTCACTATAGTTGACATTGATACGCTTGACCATCGTCACGATGTCCACCAAGGTATTGAAGCCTTTACTTGTCTTTTTCGGCGCATTCTCTTCTGCACCACTCACCGGGTTGCCGGCTTTGTCCCTTCGTACAGGGGGCTGGTTGGCCAGTACCTTGCCGCCTTTTTTCTTCAACCCCAAAAAGTCGTAGAACCGTTGCATGCTCAAATTGGCCGTGAGGTTATGGGTGCTGGCGTTCTGAACAATATTGATATTCTCTCCGGCCACTTCAATCAATGCATCCCCACCACGTTGCCAATCAAAATTGCTGGTGTAGGTATATTGCGCGTTGATGAAATTGAGGAACGGAAACTTACTGAAGGGCAGTTCGTAGTTCAATTGCATCTGCTGGGCATGCCTGTTGGGCTCCCCAATGTCAAAGAATCCATCCCAGAGGCCAAGCGTTTGGTCTATGCCCGAATCGGGGTCTTCATCCACATTGAAATAATTACGGACAATATTGTTGTTGGAGGCCGTCAAGTTCAACCGAAGGGATTTGGTGATGCTATAATTGAGGGCATACTGCCAGTTGAACATATAATTACGTTGCTGCAAAAGGGGAAGCTCCAACGCCTCCACCCCTGGCTCCAATACATCCCTGAAGCGTTGTTGGTTGAACGCCCTGTTGTAGTTGGCATTCACGGAAAGACTGGTGGGCAGCACATTCAAGTTCAAATCCTTCAACCACTGCCAGTACTTGCTCATGAAAAGGGAATCCTTTTTGGCAAAAGGCGCAACAGGAGCTGGCTTAAAGTTGTGATTGTACACAAATCCGGTGGTCACATTCTGATCTTGAAGATCGGCCACTTCAAAATCCCTGTGACTGGTCTCGTTGTAGGAATAATTAAAGGTAAAGTTCTCGATATCGAAGAAATTCTCCTCGGCCTCTTCCCCTCTGTTCTTCCTAACGCCAATAAGGTTGATGCTGGTCCGCTTGGTATAGTCCTCCGCCTGTTTTTTGATGGTCTCTGCATCCTCGGCCGAGGTGGCCGCGGCAATACGGTCGTCCAGTTTCAAATCGTCGTACACGGGATCGAACTCGGGCGTGATGAGCGTTTCCGAAATCCCATAGTTGAACGGCAACTGTATGTTCCACTTTTTGGGAAGCAGTTGCCCCACGTTCACATTGGTGACCACATCATAAGAGATGGCATCTTCCCTGGAGCGCTCGTTCGGCATTTGGTCAATGGAACCAAATCCGGACGTACTCTTGCTCCCCGTAGCGGAAACATTGGCAAAATCGGCCATATTGGCGTCCATCGCCACAATGGCTGCCCAACCTCCATTATTATCAAGGCCGGCCAATCGAAGTTCGTTGAACCAGACTTCGCCACGCGCAGGGACATCATCCGTGTTCTTGATACCGACCATCATCCCCCGGATGCTTCCCAAAGAGGGGTTACCCCGTATCCCGATACGCACCACACCCAATGTCCTGGGTGCAAACTCTTCCACGGGAACGGCCTCCCCGTCCACAATCTCATAATAATTGATATCGTTCAGGGTCTGCTCGGCAATCCCTTTGGATTTTACTTTGTTCAGATCGCCCAGAGCGATGTCCAGTTCGTTCACAGAGGGCCAAATCTCTTCGGCACTAGTAGATCCGTGTGGCGTGAACTGGAGTGGCAGCTCTATTTGATAGAAGTTTTCCGAGAAATCGGTCCCTATCCGAAGGAAACCGACCAAGGGTGTGTCACTATCGGAGTAGTCCCCGTTCATTACCTTTTCAGCGTGCATGAACATCTTGATGCGTTGGTATTGGCGCACATCGATGTTCACATTTTTGAACACACCACGCGAATCCTCGGATTCCAAGTTTTCCACCACTATTGACAGTGATTGCTCATTTTGCCGGATGATGGTGTTGTTGTTGTTCAACTGCTCCCTCACCACTCCCGGTGGCAATTCGTAAGGGATGGGCTGTCTTCCATAGTTTTCTTCCCTGTTCACCGTGTTCACATCGACCAAGGTACCATCGTCCGTAGGGTCATTGTCCACATCGGGCTGTAAGGAATTGGTATAGGTCCTCCAATCGCCGCGTACCAAATCCAAGGTAGCAAAACGCAGTACCACATCATCCGAGAAACCGGTGAGGTACATCCGCATGAAACTGATGGACCTAAAATCAGTGATTCCCCCCACGGCATCGGTAAAATCACTCAAGGGAATCTTGTACTGTATCCACCTTCTGTTCAGCTGGGCCCCATTGGGGAGACCAGGAGTGACCCCCTCCCGGATATCCGTTACATATTTATCATCGATTGTGGTATTGGGCCCTATCGGAATCCTATATTCATAATAACTGTTCACCGTGTTCATGGTAAGGTCCCTATCGATATCCTCCACATCGGGCAAGGTGGTGGAACCCCTATTGGTATTGGTCACGGCCACGGGGGAGTTCCCCTGGGTATTGTTGAAATCCAGGTATCTCTCCAAAATGCTTCCCTCACGGTTCAGGTAATATTGATAGTTGTCCAATGCAGGGTCTTCGGCCGGACCATTATAAATGGTGGCTTCGGAAGCGTCATCCAGACCATCGAGCCCTACATCCTGAAGGGTCCTGTTCGTCTCGTCCGCATCAAAGGCATAGACCAAGGACTGCGTGGAAGGCACCTGCCCCCATGGGGTTTCCCTGGGAATTTCGCTATTGGTGCTCGCCGGCAATCCATTTTCGTATTGTTTGCGACCGTCCCGCAATATATCCTCGGAAATGTTGCCCAGGTTCAACACCAATTCCCCGACATTCGCATCGGTAGTCTCGCCGTCCACATAAGGATCGAGCACCCAAAACTGTACAAACTCCACATTGGACTGCTCAAAGTTGGTGCTGCTCAATGGGCGCATGATCCCTGCCCATTTGTTGGCCGGTGTCTCCGTTTCAAAACTGGGATTGGCATTGTAGGGCCCTTTCTGATTGGGGTAATATACAATGTCCAAGGTACTCTGCACCTGTGTCTGCCCTTGGGCAATATCCGTCTCGGTAAACACCTCGTCTATGAACACCCTTCGTGTAGAGTTCAGGGATATGTCATTATCGGACAATCCGGATGGGCGTTGATTGGTATAAAAAATAGGGTCGATGGTGTACCAAGCCATTTTGGCCCGCTCATGACCCACCTCCACTCCGGTGCGGTCCTGTAAAAATTCCACTGGCGGACTGGCCAAGGTCCACCCCAAAGAAGAGCGGATATCGATCAAGGCCTGCGCTCCTTCAAAGTCGTCAATATAGGTAGTGGTCTCTCCCTGAAAATCAGCATTCTTGGGTGAATTGGGCTTTAAAAAGGCCACCTCTCCACGCAAGGACATATTGGAAGGCACATCGGTGTCAATATTGGGCAACTTGTTCGCCAATCGGGTCAAAAATGGCAACTCCGTACTGAAGTTTCCGTTCAATCCGAAAATGGTATTGTTGACGGGCTCCACCCCGTAGTTGGATTTTTGGGTAAGAGGTCGCTCGTTCAAGTTGAGCATGGTTCCTCCCAAAACAAAGTTTTCATTGAATCTGTGTTCCACATTGACCCCTGCAAACCTTCGGGTCTGCTGGCCAAAAACGGCATTGTTCTCCACGGAAATATTGATGGGCGTATCGGATGCCGCCAAACTGGGATCCAGGATCTGTACGGTTCCTGCCTGATAGTTCACGGTGTAGTCTATGCCTTCCTGAAGCTGGCGTCCCCCCGCGGTGACACGCACGGAACCCCTCGGCACATTGAAAGCCCCGATCGGGATACCATTGTTGCCTTGGGACTTGTACCTTCCCTTCAACTGGAAACGGTTCTTTTCCGCATCCTGGAGCGAAGCGGCCTTGGTCTTGGCATACATGTTCCTGAACACGTAACGCCTTTGGTTGGCATTGTAGCCTTGGTCGTTATTGACATCATAGACCCCACCGCCCAACTGGTTGAACAGGTATTCCCCAAAGGGTTCCACTTTGGTGAAGATGATCCGGCCGGACTGCGAATCCACCGTTATCCCTTCAAGATAGTCAAAAAAGCCATCGCCGCCAGGCTGTACATCGTTGTACACGTTCAATCGGTCCAGGTTGAAGACCCTTAACAATATTTGGTCCTCAAGCCCATCGGGCCAACCCGCGTTCGGGTCCACTGGGGTGATGTAGTTCCGTGGTGTAGGATCGGAGTATAGGATGTTCAGTTTAAAATCTTCCTGACTCAACTGGTAGGCCCCCGTGGAATAAATGTTTTTCATCATCAAATCCCAAATGGGGTCTTCCACATTGGTGATGTTGCTCTTGAGCAATTTTAAGATCAAGGTATTGTTCTCGATGATGGGGTTGATACCTCCCGATACCGTTGTGGCATCGACCCCTCCGTTGGCAAACTCCCCAACCTGATATACCTGCCCATTTATAGTGTATTGGAAAGCGACCCCAAGCACCTCATCGTTGCTCAAGCTCTGGCTCAATGAGATGTAGCCCAACTGAGAGTTGAATTGATAGTCCCTGCCCTGTTCCAGTTTCCGGGCATTTTCTAAAATGGCATAGTCAAAACCCTGGTTCACTTGATATCCGGGAACATTGAATCCCGATTCCACAGTGGCTATGTCCCGAATGGATTGGGTCAATGCTCCTCCGTTTCCGATCAACTTGGGATCGTAGTCGTTGGCGGCATTCTGGGGCAACACATCCGTACCCGTGATATTGAAAAACCCTGCAGGATTACCATTGGCAATCCCAATCCTAGTCTTTTCGCGTCCATTTCTTCCCAATTCGGATTCTCCCAAATCTTGAATGGCCACCACGTTCCTCACATTTTGCGTCTGTTGGTTCCGGTTCGTCACCCAGACCTCCAAACGGGTAATCTGTACTTGGCTCTGTATGAACGGATAGTTCTGGAGGGCACGGTCATAATTGTCCCTAAAATAATGGGCCAAGAAAAAGTGGCGGTCCTCATCGTAATCCAAAGCGGTCAGGGAGAACTCGTTCACTGTTCCCCCGCCTTGGGCCACGACGGTATTGTTCTGCGATCGTTGTTCGGAAAAAACGGCGGTCACCGTAGTCTTTCCAAACTGCAATTGCGTCTTGACCCCGAACAGACTCTGTGCCCCAGTGATGAGTGAACTGTTCAGGGGCATGTTGACGTTACCTATTTCAATTTTGCGAAGAATGTCATCTTCGGTAGGCGTATAGTCCAGTTTGACGAGGTTCTGGAAATCAAACGTGGCCTCGGTATCATAATTGGCGGTCACTTGGAGTCGCTCCCCAACTTTTCCCAATAAGCTCAGACTGATGCGCTGGTCAAAATCGAAAGAAAGGTTGGTCCGGTTTCTGGGCGAAAGGGCCGGATTGTCATTTTTCTGCCACAGTACCCCAAGATCCATGGCCACGGAACCCTGTGGAATCACTTCAATGGTGTTCCCCCCAAAGATGGACTCAAAGAAACTGTTGTTCACATAAAAATTGGGCAAAAGGTTTTTTCTGGCTTCCTCGCTGCCCTCCTTTCTCCCGGTGAAAGCATCAATTTTTTGCTTGAAATAGGACCTCATCTGCTCCTTTCGGACCAGTTCGTAGTATTGTTCCGGAGTAAGGATGATGGGATGGTTGATATTGAAGTCCCCGACACTTTCGGTATAGATGTACCGATCGGTCTTGGGATCATAGGTATATTTTGCGATGATGCTGTCGGGATTCTCCAAAATGAGGCGGCCAAGCTCAACTCCCGATGGTACGGTATCCTGAGCCTGTTCGTTGGTCTCCTGTCCGAAAATAGCGGTCATGGACAGGAAACAAATAACAAAGAAGAAGTACTTAAAGCTTGTTGGTTTAAGTATTGGTTTTGCCCCTTTTTTCAAACTAGTTACAAATTTTTCAGCGCCTGTTTAATAATGTTCTCAACGCTTAGCGAAGTGTCTTGGGACAACACCTTCTCGACCACCTTTTCAGATTGTCGTCTGGCGAAACCAAGAACCTCTAATGCAGATAACGCTTCTTCTTTATTTGTATTGTTTGATTCTGTTGAAACTTCACCCATGTCATGGACTTTCAAAATCTTGTCCTTGAGGTCCAAAATGACACGTTGGGCCGTCTTGGCCCCAATCCCTTTCACAGCCTGTATGGAAGCCACATCGCCACTGGCAATGGCATCCCTCACATCCGCCGGGGAAAGGGAGGACAACATGGTCCTTGCCGTGCTAGATCCCACCCCTGAGACCGAGATCAACAAACGGAAGACCTCGCGCTCCGATCTTTCCACAAACCCGAAAAGGGTATGGGAATCTTCCTTGACCAATAAATGGGTATAGATATGGATGTTCTCATCGTCTTTCAGCAACGAAAAAGTGTGCAGCGAAATGTTCAGGAAATAGCCCACGCCATGACACTCCACGACCACATAGGTGGGGCTTTTCTCTACCAGTCTTCCTCTTAAATGATCGATCATAGTTTACGCATTGGATGGTTTGGTCTTGGGCTGGAACCCTATTCCGCTTCCATTCTTGCTTTTTTCCTTTTTTCCCGTTCTTGGGCATCGATGACCGCAACGGCGGCCATGTTCACCATTTCATCCACACTGGCACCCAATTGCAGGATATGTACCGCCTTGGGCAATCCCAACATGATAGGACCGATGGAATCCGCTTCGTTCAGTCCCTTGAGCAGTTTATAGGTGATGTTGGCCGATTCCAGATTCGGGAAAATCAGCGTGTTCACCTTTTTGCCGGATATTTTTGAAAACGGGAAGTTGTTGTTGCACAGCTCTTGGCTCAGGGCAAAATCGGTCTGGATCTCCCCATCCACAATCAAGTCGGGATTTGTTTCGTGCAATATCCGAACCGCTTCCTTCACTTTTTGGGCATGTGGATGACTGGACGAGCCAAAATTGGCATAGGAAAGCATGGCCATCACAGGGTTGAAACCAAAGGTTTTCGCCACGTTGGCGGTCATTTGTGCGATTTCTGCCAAATCCTCGGCAGTTGGATCGATATTGATGGATGTATCCGCTAAGAAAAGAGGCCCTCTTTCAGTGATCATAATGTTGACCGTAGAGGCATTTTTTACCCCTTTGGCCCTTCCCAGCACCTCGAATACGGGACGGAGCACCCTTGGGTAAGATCTTGAATATCCCGAGATCATTCCATCGGCATCGCCCTCTTTGATCATCATGGCGCCAAAATAGTTGCGTTTGCCCATGTTCACCCGGGCACTGTATTTGGTCTCTCCCTTTCGTTTCCTGGATTCCCAGAGTTTCAACGCATATTTTGTCCTCAATTCCTTGGATTCATCGGCCCTTGGGTCGATGATGGGCACCTTGGCATCAAAATCGAGTTCTTTCTTAAGGTTCTCTATGGTCTCCCTGTGCCCCAAAAGAATGGGGGTCGCAATGCCCTCTTCGTGTACGATCTGTGCCGCTTTCAACACATCCAGCAATTCCGCCTCGGCAAAAACAATGCGCTTGGGATTTTGCTTGGCCCTATTGTGCATCAATCGGACCACTTTATTGTCGTTGCCCGACCTTTGGTACAGCTCTTCTTCATACACGTCCCAATCCTGAATAGGGTATTTGGCCACACCGCTTTCCATGGCGGCCCTTGCCACTGCAGGCGGGATTTTGGTGATCAATCTGGGGTCGAAAGGTTTTGGAATGATGTAGTCCCTTCCAAAAGCCAATCGTGTGGTATCATAGGCGATGTTCACCTGTTCCGGCACGGATTCCCGGGTCAAATCGGCCAAGGCACGCACAGCGGCCATTTTCATCTCTTCATTGATCTTGGTGGCCCGAACATCCAACGCTCCCCTAAAAATAAAGGGGAACCCCAGTACATTGTTCACCTGGTTGGGATGATCCGAACGTCCTGTCGCCATAATGATGTCCTTTCGGGTCTTGCAGGCGAGGTTGTACTCGATTTCAGGATCAGGATTGGCCATCGCAAAAACAATGGGGTCCTTCGCCATGGACTTGAGCATCTTTGGGGAGACGATATTGGCTATGGAAAGTCCGATGAACACATCGGAATCCACCATCGCTTCTTCAAGCGTGTCTATTTTGCGATCTGTGGCAAACTCTGCCTTTTCCGAAGAAAGGTTTTCCCTATCGCTTCGAATGACCCCTTTGCTGTCCAACATCACGATGTTCTCGCCTCTTGCGCCGAAGGCTTTGTACAGACGGGTACAGGAAACGGCCGCAGCGCCTGCGCCACTGACCACGATTTTCACTTCCTCTATTTTCTTGTTGGCGATTTCCAAGGCATTGAGCAGGGCAGCTGCCGAAATGATGGCGGTGCCGTGCTGGTCGTCGTGCATGACCGGAATGTCGAGTTCTTCCTTCAGGCGTCTTTCTATCTCGAAGGCTTCGGGAGCCTTGATATCTTCCAAGTTGATGCCCCCAAAAGTGGGCGCTATGATCTTTACGGTCTCTATGAACTTGTCCACATCGGTGGTATCCAGTTCCACATCAATGCCGTCGATATCGGCAAAAATCTTGAACAGAAGACTTTTTCCTTCCATGACGGGCTTTGACGCCTCAGGGCCAATATTGCCCAATCCAAGAACGGCCGTTCCATTGGATATCACGGCCACAATATTCCCCTTGGCGGTATATTTATAGACATCGTCCTTGTTCTTTGCGATTTCCAAACAAGGTTCCGCCACTCCGGGGGAGTAGGCCAATGCCAAATCTCTTTGGGTGGAATACGGTTTGGTCGGTACTATCTTTATCTTTCCCGGTTGGGGCTTTGCGTGATAAAGTAACGCTTCCCTTCTTTGCTTTTCCTTACTCATATGGTAGCTAATGAAAGGGTAAAGGTAGGGCATTCCATGGTTTTTAGGTAATACCATAAACACCTATTTTGATATAAAATCAAACCTTAAACCACAAAAATGATTTTAATCATCTAACTATATCTCCGGGATTTCCACATCCAATTCAGTATCCCTCTTGCTTTTGGGAAGGGTGAGCCGCATCGCCAAAATCGCCGCAATCACAAAGCAGGCCCCAGCAAATAGGATGGCGTTCACGGAATTTGCCCCCAAGAGGTTCTTGAAGATCGGACCAAAGGAAATGGTCTGTATGAACATGGGGATCACGATCATCATATTTAAAATTCCCATATATACCCCTCGCCGTTGTTGGGGCACAATTTTGGAGACCATGCTGTAGGGAATCCCCATCATGGCGGCCCAACCTATTCCAAACAAGACCATGGGATACAACACATAGATAGGGTCTGAAATTTGTGGAATGGCGAAAAGTGCAACGGCTGTGCCCAACAAACTGAGCGCATAGACTTTTTTTCCACCAAACCGTACCGTCAACGGCACCAAAATCAAGGCAACCACTGCGGTCACAATATTATAGGTGGTGCTCATCTTTGCCGCCTGTGCTGCCGCTTCAGATGTATCATAGCCCAAAGTGGTCCTGAACAATGGGGTTATGAATTGCCAATAAACGAACAGGGCATACCATTGGAAGAGATATACTCCCGAAAGTTTCCACATGAACTTGGGCATTTCCTTTACCGCGTGGGCAATCTCCACAAAGGGCATTTTAAATCGTTCTGAAAAAGACAAGGCCTTATGCCTATTGATCTCTTTGAGTTCCTCCTCACTCGGAGGA
Organism: Flagellimonas baculiformis; assembly: GCF_033441575.1. Lineage (NCBI taxonomy): Bacteria > Pseudomonadati > Bacteroidota > Flavobacteriia > Flavobacteriales > Flavobacteriaceae > Flagellimonas > Flagellimonas baculiformis. The sequence goes on along the minus strand of NZ_JAUZVW010000004.1, from coordinate 193,122 downwards.
ATCTCAGGAGTTTTCAACACCGACCACAGAATGGTGGCAATGGACAGGAAAGATCCGATGAAAAAGGAATAGTACAACCATTTGGGCACAGTTCCTTCGAGTTCCTGACCTCCCCCGAACCAATCCTGAAATAAAAAAATAGAGGCATTTGCCAAAAGGATTCCGGCACCCACAAACAAGCTCTGCATCTGATAGCCAATGCTCAATTGTTCGTCAGGGAGCTTATCGCCCACAAAAGCACGATAGGGTTCCATGGCCATATTGTTGCCCACATCCAGAATCCACAATAACCCCACGGCGAACCATAAGGCCGGGCTCAAGGGAAAAGCGAAGAGGCAGATACTGCCCATCAAGGCCCCAATCAAGAAGAAAGGTTTCCTCCTTCCCCATCTCGGCGACCAGGTCTTGTCCGATATGGCGCCGATCAGGGGCTGTACGATCAAACCCGTGACAGGGCCCGCTATGTTCAATATGGGAAGGAGTTCTTCCTTTGCCCCCAAAAAGAGAAAAATAGGATTGATGGCACTCTGCTGGAGGCCAAAACTATATTGGATTCCAAGGAAGCCAACATTCATATTGAAAATCTGCCAAAAACTCAGTTTGGGTTTTGTAATCTTGATCATAGTCGGAGTTCAGTTAGTTTTGTGGTGTGGTTTTGAGCAAATATCAATTCCTCAAAAAAAACACCATCAATATAGCATTTTTTCCATCCAAACTGCCAAACAAAGTTTTTTTGGTAATAACCTTTGGTAATTTTTAATCTTTAAGGAAATCAATGTTGCGCTTCAGACCTGAAAATTTGGTCCGTTTCACCGCTGATTTTTGGAACACCTTTTTGAAAACGTCCTCGGTGATCTCCTCCCAATCCTTTTTGGTGAAGGACAATAATTCTGGATTGGGATTGAACAAAGGTTCCCGATGCGGTTTGGAAAATCGGTTCCAAGGGCACACATCCTGACAGACATCGCACCCGAACATCCATTCATCAAACTTTCCCTGGAACTCCCCAGGAATTTCATTTTTCAGCTCGATGGTGAAATAGGAAATGCACTTGCTCCCATCCACCACATAGGGTTCCACGATGGCCTGGGTGGGACAAGCATCGATACAGGCGGTGCAGGTACCGCAATGATCGGTGACCGGCGTGTCGTATTCCAACTCCAAGTCCACAATCAATTCGGCAATAAAATAAAAGGAACCTACTTGCTGGGTCAACAGGTTGCTATGCTTCCCAATCCAGCCTAAGCCACTCCGGGCTGCCCAAGCCTTGTCCAAAACCGGGGCGGAATCCACAAAAGCCCTACCATGTACTTCCCCAATTTCTTCCTGGATGAAGTGCAACAGACTTTTGAGCTTGTCCTTTATCACAAAGTGATAATCCGTTCCGTAGGCATACTTGGAAATCTTATAGGAATCTGGGTTTTGCTGTTCGGACGGGAAGTAATTCAACAACAGGGAAATGACCGATTTGGAACCTTCCACCAATTTTGTGGGGTCGAGACGCTTGTCAAAATGGTTTTCCATGTACTGCATCTCCCCATGCCTATTCTGGTTGAGCCATTTTTCCAAACGAGGGGCCTCCTCTTCCAAAAAACCTGCTTTGGAAACACCGCAAGACAAAAAACCGAGGCGCTTGGCTTCGGCTTTAATAAGGGACGTGCGTTGGGAAATGGACTGCATCCTTAAAAATACAACCGATTAGCTGTTTTCCAAAACATATCGCACAAACGCACGGCAGTCGTACACTGGAATCTCAGAAAAGTAGAAATCTGTCACATCTTCGGTCACAATGATCTCGCAACCCGAAAGTAAAGCCGAATAGTACTCCAGACCATCTTCGAAATCATCAATGGCAGGGTTAGCCACCGTTTTTCTGACAACCGAAACATCAGCCGTTGCAATTTGCAGTTTATGGGAAAGAATGGAGATTTTTTCAGCGGCCTTCTGTGTACCGCTCTTTTTTTCGGCAAAATAAAATGCTATGGCCAAGCAAATAGGCGAAGTGAACACTTTATATTTTGAAGAATCGGCCAAACTCAAAATCCGGGCAGCATGGGCATACAACGGGTATTGTCTGTTCAGCACCGCTACCAGCACATTGGCATCTACAAATACCTTCACTTACGGGATTCCATAAATTCGGATTTCAGCTTTTTGCGTGAAGCAGGCTTCACATATTCCGCCTCTCCCTCTGCCACGCTGTTTACCCAATCCGAGATGGGCAATTCATCCAAATTCTGATAGGGCTTTTCAGTGATTTGGGAAAGAATATATTCCGTCAGCCGGGAAAGGCTCATATTGTTCCTTTTGGCATATGCCTTGGCTTTTTCGATAACTTCCTTATCAAATGACAATGTGATTTTGGCATCCATGGCATCCATTTATACGACAAAAATAAATATTTTATACGTAAAAATGGATTGCCTAACTAGTTTTATTTTTTTTGGATTGAAAGACTTGGCTAAAACAATCCTCCTTGAACGCCTCCCTTTATTCGACCTAAATGTTTATAGGCCAATTCTGTGACCTCACGACCTCTTGGGGTCCGCATGATGAACCCCTGTTGGATCAAAAAAGGCTCATAGACTTCTTCGATGGTCTCGGCACTTTCGGAGACCGCCGTGGCCAAGGTCGTGATTCCCACCGGACCACCTTTGAACTTGTCGATGATGGTGGTCAGGATCTTGTTGTCCATCTCATCCAGTCCGTGGTCATCCACATTGAGCGCTTTCAGCCCAAACTGTGAGATTTCCAGGTCGATGTTCCCATTTCCTTTGATCTGGGCAAAATCCCTGACCCTTCGCAAGAGGGCGTTGCAAATCCGGGGGGTGCCCCTGCTCCTTCCTGCAATTTCTATGGCCGCTTCTTGGGTGATGGGCACTTTGAGGATTTCCGCACTTCGTTCCACAATGGTGGAGAGCAGTTCCGTGTTGTAGTATTCCAATCGGCTCTGGATCCCAAACCTTGCCCGCATGGGAGCTGTCAGCAATCCGGAACGCGTGGTGGCCCCTATCAAGGTAAACGGGCTCAGATTGATCTGGACGGTCCTTGCATTCGGCCCGGTCTCGATCATGATATCTATTTTATAATCTTCCATGGCCGAGTAGAGGTATTCCTCCACAATGGGACTAAGCCTGTGGATCTCATCAATGAACAGCACATCCCGTTCGTCGAGGTTGGTGAGCAAACCGGCCAAATCGCCCGGCTTGTCAAGGACAGGTCCCGATGTCACTTTGATGCCCACGCCCAATTCGTTGGCCAAAATATGTGCCAGTGTGGTCTTCCCCAGACCCGGAGGTCCGTGAAAAAGGGTGTGGTCCAATGCTTCTCCCCGCAGGTTGGCGGCCTGTACAAAAACTTTTAGGTTTTCCAATACCTGCGCCTGTCCCGTAAAATCATCGAAAGTGACGGGACGGAGGGCTCTTTCGATATCGAGCTCCTCTTGGGAAAAATTGCTGGCCGTTGGATCTAAGTTTTCGTTCATCGCTCAACAAATATAATTGAAAACCCCATCCGCCTGAAACCATTCTTCCTAAAATGAGTTTTGGTTGCCATCTTCAAAATCTAAGTCTTACCTTAGTTATATTAAAAAGCATTCGATTATATACAATTCCACCTATGGCCAATTCAAATGTCACATCGAGCGCAGTCGAGATGCCTTTGTCTACCTTTCGACTGCGCTCAAGAGGACAAAGACAAAATTATCAAGCCATTGGTACAATTACAGATATATAACCAAAACTACATTGTTCAGCCCCAATAAAAAATACCATGCACGACATTGATTATTCCCAAGGCATCCTCCAATACATCCCTTTCTTCTACGTAATATGGTCCGATGACCTGCTGTCCGCTTCTGAAATTTCAGTGGTGATGAAGACCATCGAACAGGATGAATCATTGCAAGCCAAGGAGAAGGAGCAATTGCTGCTTTGGCTGGATACCGAAAATCCGCCCAGCGACGGGGAAATGAAGAATTGGAAACTCACCATTACAAACTCTGAAGTAAAGCTTATTGAAAGTGAGACCTATCCCCTGACCTCGTTCAGCCAACGATTGACCCAGCAGCACAACGGAAATGGTTTCAATGACCACCTAAAGCACATCGAGATCAATCTGGGGATACAGCCCAACCACTACAACCATTTGTTCGATGTGGAAGTGGTCCATGAGAAAACCTCCGATCAGTATAGCGCAGCCATTCTTGATGATATCCTGAAAGGGCCACACGCCAAAACGGTGGATGGTTTCCGTGATTTTTTGGACCAACCCATATTTCGATGGGAAATTCTCCGTAAGAAAGAGGATTTTAGGGCAAGAACATTGGAACAGGTACAGACCTTGGCTAAAGAAGGCTATGGCGCCATGGCCTATCCTGCCGAATATGGGGGAACGGGAAATATGCCTGCCTATGCCGCCATTTTTGAACATTTGATGTTCGTTGACGGAAGTTTGGCAGTCAAATTTGGGGTGCAGTTTGGCCTATTTGGGGGAAGCATCCAAAAATTGGGCAGTAAGCGGCACCACGACCAGTACCTGACCGATGCAGGCGCCACAACACTGCTTGGCTGTTTTGCTATGACAGAGACGGGGCACGGTTCCAATGTGCGCGGCATCAGGACCACCGCGACCTATGAACCGGCTTCGGATTCCATCGTAATCCAAACCCCTGGAAAGAATGACAATAAGGAATACATAGGGAACGCTCTGCACTCCAAAATGGCCACGGTATTTGCCCAACTGATCGTGGATGGAAAAAATGAGGGCGTGCATGCCATTCTGGTACCGCTACGCAATGAAAAACATGAGGAGCTTGAAGGCATCACCATTGAGGACAATGGTTACAAACTGGGCCTGAACGGAGTGGACAACGGCAAGATATGGTTCAACAATGTAAGGGTACCCCGCGAAAACCTGCTCAACAAATATGGTGAGATACGTGAAGACGGCACTTATTTTTCGTCCATAAAAAACCCCAACAAACGGTTCTTTACCATGTTGGGCACCTTGGTGGGCGGGCGAATCTGTGTGGCCCGTGGCGCTCTTGGCGGGGCAAAGATGGCACTTTCCATTGCCGTGAAATATGCCTTGAACCGAAGACAATTCAATGACAGCGTGAAAATCCAAGAGGACCTGATCATGGACTATCCCACCCATCAGATCCGGTTGACGCCCTCCATTGCCAGTGCCTATGTGTACCACGTGACCTTGGAAGAGATGATGAAACGTTACAGCGATGACTCCCAACCGGACAAACGCAAGATAGAGACGCAGGTGGCCGGGCTGAAATCGATCATCACCTGGTTTGCGAACGATACCATCCAAGAATGTAGGGAGGCCTGTGGTGGCAAAGGGTACCTGCTGGAGAACCGCATTGCTGACCTTAAGGGCGATGTGGACATCTTTACCACTTTTGAAGGCGACAATACCGTTTTGCTCCAATTGGCCGCCAAAGGCGTTCTATCGGATTTTCAGGCGGAGTTCAACAGTGCCGGGTTCACTTCGGTGCTCAAATTGTTACAAAGCCAGCTTTCGGACACGTTGACGGCCATCAACTCCCTATATTCCAACAAAGTAGATGCCGAACACCTGTACAACCCCAAGTTCCACAAGCATGCTTTCAGTTACCGCACCCGAAGGCTGACCTATACATTGGCCATGCGTATCCGGAACTACATCAAAAAAGGAGTGCCTTCGTACCAAGCCTTCCTCAAAGTACAGACCCATTTGTTGGCTTTGGGAAAAGCCTATAGTGTGGAATTGGCCTACGGGGTGTTCCATGATTTTTGCGAAACGGTTTCCGATGCGGAACACAAAGCGTTGTTGAAAAAATTGGGCACGCTGTACGCCCTTAACGAAATCCATTCAAATGGTCGATGGTTTTTGGAGCAGGGCTATATTGGCGGGACCAAGTCCAAGGCGATACGGCAACGTGTGGAACGATTGTCCACCGAACTGCGCCCCCATATCGAGGTATTGGTGGACGGCTTTGGCATTCCAGGCCATTGCCTGACCGCGCCGATTGCCCAATAGCCTATTCCTGGCGTTTGATTAGTTGCGAGGTATCCAAAAAATCGACCATGGTGATCTTTGGATTTCCGAAAAGATATACCTTGGAGTTGCCCTTGGTACTCAACTCTAAATTTCTAAAGGCATAAATGTAGGCCGATGGGTCATTCTCCATGGTCAGTTTCAGGTCGCCCACTTCCATGGTCTCGCCTTTGTAGCGCGAATTTCCCATCAACCGGAGCTGTAGGTTGTCCGAAGTGCCCTCCAAGGTCAGGGACGCATTGCTCTCCAAATCGATCAGCCCCGTCTGCCCTACACTGTACACATAGGCCTCTGCCCTATTTCCCAAAGATATGTTGAGGGAGTCCACATCCACATTGAAATTGCCCCGACTGGTCTCCTCCAGATTGATGTCCATGACCGCTGCCTTTGCCTTGATGTCCAATCGGGTATTGTTGAAACCATCCACGAAGAGTTCATCACTTTCGATCACATCCTGCGTGACCACACTACCGTCTTTTAGGGTAATGGCCCGCAAGTCGGTGTAGTTGACCGTGATATCAAACTGTTTTTTCGCGGTAACATCGTAATAGGAGCTGATGATCAGGGTGCCGTCCTCCACATTGAACTTCAGGATGTCTATCAAGTTGTCGTCGGCTTCAATGTCGTAACCTGGTCCAAAGGATTTTTTCAGCACAATGTCCAGATTGTCGTTCAGCACGATGGCATTGAAAGGAGGCAATTCCTCGTTCACATGGGTCACGATCCTACTTCCTTTTATCTTTGGCTTTCGCTGGGCGGAGGACAGAAGGGGAAACACGATCAAGAAAAGGACTAGTATTTTTTTCACGGTGCTACTTTTAGGACAAATTGTTTTCTAAAGATATTACAATCAAAGCTAAACATTGTATCTCAGACCCTAAGAAACAAAAAACCCATCCAAACAGGACGGGCTTTCTTTATCTTTTGAAATACATCAACACTAGTGGTTGAGTTCTTCTTCGTTTTCCTGAAGCGGTACGTTCTGCGGCACAAAATCCTGTCCGGCAATAATGTACTCTCCATTTTCGTAGGTCTTGCTATAATCATACGCCCAACGATATACGTGTGGGATCTCTCCTGGCCAGTTTCCATGGATGTGCTCCTGTGGAGCGGTCCATTCCAAGGTATTGGATTTCCATGGGTTCATAGATCCCTTCTTGCCGTAGAAAATACTGGAGATAAAGTTGTACACAAACACCAATTGCGCCAATCCTGCAATGATGGCAAACACGGTCATCAATACCTGAACGTTGGTCAACTCATCGAACATCGGGAAAGCCGTGTTCTCATAGTAACGTCTCGGCACTCCGGCCATCCCCACAAAGTGCATAGGGAAGAATACTCCATAGGCACACACTGCCGTAATCCAGAAGTGGACATAACCCAAATTCTTGTTCATCATCCTACCTTGGAACATTTTGGGGAACCAGTGGTACACCCCTGCAAAAAGTCCGTACAAGGCCGAAATACCCATTACCAAGTGGAAGTGGGCCACAACGAAATACGTGTCGTGAACGTTGATGTCCAAGGTACTGTCACCCAAAATGATACCAGTAAGACCTCCTGTGATGAAGGTGGAGACCAAACCGATGGAGAAGAGCATCGCAGGGTTCAACTGCAGATTCCCTTTCCAGAGGGTGGTGATATAGTTGAATGCCTTTACCGCAGATGGTATGGCGATCAAAAGCGTTGTAAATGTAAACACGGAGCCCAAGAACGGGTTCATCCCGGAGATGAACATATGGTGACCCCATACAATCGTTGAAAGGAAGGCAATGGCCAAAATAGAGGCCACCATCGCCCTATAGCCAAAGATGGGTTTCCTGGCATTGGTGGACATTACTTCGGAAGTGATCCCCAATGCGGGCAACAATACGATATATACTTCGGGGTGTCCCAAGAACCAGAACAAGTGTTCGTACAGTACGGGAGATCCGCCTTGGTAGTGCAGCACTTCTCCTTGGATAAAGATATCCGAAAGGAAGAACGATGTACCGAAACTTCTGTCCATGATCAACAGCAAAGCTGCAGAAAGTAGAACAGGGAAAGAAATCACACCGATGATCGCAGTCACGAAAAATGCCCAAATGGTCAATGGCAAACGGGTCATCGACATTCCTTTGGTCCTTAGGTTGATCACCGTTACGATGTAGTTCAATGAACCCAAAAGGGAGGAAGCGATAAAGATGGCCATGGACACCAACCAAAGGGTCATACCTGCACCAGAACCGGGCTGTGCCATCGGCAATGCGCTCAAAGGCGGATAAATGGTCCACCCTGCGGCGGCAGGTCCTGCTTCCACGAACAAGGATGTCACCATGATGACGGATGATAGGAAAAACAACCAGTACGACACCATGTTCAAGAAACCTGAGGCCATATCCCTTGCGCCTATCTGCAACGGAATCAATAAGTTACTAAAGGTACCACTCAGACCGGCGGTCAATACAAAGAAAACCATGATGGTTCCGTGTATGGTGACCAATGCCAAATAGATATCGGCATCCATGACACCATCAGGTGCCCATTTTCCCAGTACAGCCTCAAAAATAGGGAATGACTGTCCTGGCCATGCCAATTGCATCCTAAAGAGCAAAGACATTGCAATACCGACAAACCCCATGATAAGACCCGTGATGAGATATTGCTTGGATATCATCTTATGGTCCTGACTGAAGATATATTTGGTAATAAAAGTCTCCTTATGATGATGTCCGTGATCGTCGTGTCCGTGTTCGTGTCCAGTAGCTGACATAATCTCTTCTAAATTTTGTTATGGTTCTTTTCCTAGCCTTATTTTATTCTGCGGGAGTCATGTTCTCCTTAAAAGTCTTCTGCTCCGCCATCCATTTGTTGAACTCTTCCTCAGTCTCCACCACTATTCGCATTTGCATGTTGTAGTGGGATTTTCCGCATATCTTGTTGCATAGCAATACATAGTCGAATTCCCATGGGTCTGAGTTCGGTATTCCTTCCGCGGCCCGTTCTGCCCTGAGGGCATTGGTCCTTTTCACCTTGTCCACCACATCAGGGTTGCGACGCATTTCTTCAGTGGTCACGGTAGGTGTGAAGGAAAACTGGGTGATCATCCCGGGAACACAGTTCATCTGTGCCCTAAAGTGTGGCATGTAAGCGGAGTGCAGTACATCTTGTGAACGCATCTTGAAGTTCACCTTCCTGCCCACGGGCAAGTGCAGTTCCTTTACGATCACGTCGTCCTCACCATTGGGGTCGGCCTCATCGAGACCCAGCACATTGGCCTTGTTGATATCGATCAAGCGTACGTTTGCATCTCCCAACACATTGTCATCACCGGCATAACGCGCCGTCCAGTTGAACTGCTGGGCATATAGTTCTATGACGATGGGATCGTCATCATCGTTCACATCCATGATATTGGTCCAAGTATAGAGCCCCCAAAGGATCAATCCTGCCAATACGATGACCGGGATGATGGTCCAAATGAACTCCAAACGGTCGTTGTCCGCATAGAAAAGGGCCTTTTTGCCTTCTTGTCCCCTGTACTTATAGCCAAAGTAGTGCAACAGGGCCTGGGTGATGGTCTGTACAAAAAAGATGATGGCAAAGGAAACCCACATCAGTTGGTCATATTCCCCACCATGCTCCGAAGCGGCTTCGGGCAACAACATCTTTGAATATTTTGCAAAACTGAATATGGTTATCCCGTAGATAAAGATCAGGAATGCGAACAAGAGGTAACCGTTGGTATTGTTATCGCTGTCGTTTGCTACCTCGGTGTGCTCTGTCTTGAGTTGCGACAATTGGAAAATCTTGGTCATTTGCCAGATTGCAATTGCCACCAGTACCAAAACAGTGAATGTTAATAATGCAGTCATCGTGTATCTATCTAAGACTTAAATCGTATTAATAATGAAAATGTTTGCTTTCCTCAATGAACGGGTTCCTCTTGGGCTGCAATGGGGCCTTGGTCAACGCCGTGAACACCCAGAACACAAACAAGCCTCCAAAGAACAACAGACCACCGATCTCGGGCAATCCAATGTACCACTGGTCTCCCACCGTAGCTGGCATTACCATATTGAAAACATCCAAATAATGCCCCAATAGCACTATGATCCCTGCCATGACCACAAACCAGTTGACCCTTTTGTAGTCACTGTTCATCAACACCAACAACGGGAACACAAAGTTCATCACCAACATACCGAAGAAAGGCAATTTGTAATCTTGGAACCTTGCCACGTAATAGGTCACCTCTTCAGGAATGTCCGCGTACCAGATCAGCATGAACTGGGCAAACCAAAGATATGTCCAGAAAATACTGATACCGAACATGAACTTGGCCAGATCGTGGACGTGGCTATCGTTCACATTTTCCAAATATCCTCTTGATTTCAAGTAGATGGTCACCAGTGCAATCACGGTAATCCCTGATACGAACATGCTGGCAAACACATACCATCCAAAGAGGGTACTGAACCAGTGTGGATCCAAGCTCATGATCCAATCCCATGACATCATGGATTCGGTCACCAAGTAGAACACCAAGAAACCTGCGGACCATCTGAAATTCTTTACAAAATTGCTATTGTCATCCGACTCATCTTGGGCCAAGGACAGTTTTCTTGAATATTGACGGTAAAAAATCCAACCGCCCAAAAAGATAGCTGCCCTGATCAGGAAGAAAGTCGGGTTCAAATATCCTGCTTTCCCTTGCAACAATTTGTCATGTGCAACGGTCTCTGGGTCCATCCAAACAAACAAGTGGTTCATGTGGAGCACGGAAAGTAGCAAGATCACAAAAACAATGATACCACCAGGAACCAAATAGGCCGTAATACCTTCCATCACCCTGAACAATATGGGCGACCATCCGGCTTGTGCAGCCCTTTGGATGGCATAGAAGGCCAGAACGCCCAAAGCGATCATAAAGAAAAAGAAGGCTGCCACATAGAGTGCAGACCAAGGTCTGTTCTGCAATTGGTGCAACAAATGGGTGTCGTGGGAAGCATCGTGTTCTTCTCCGTGAGCCTCGGCCGCACCGTGCCCCTGCTCTTCCGCATGGCCAGTCGCTTCTTCCGCATGTCCGCCTCCGTGGCCATCACCGTGTGCTGATGCCACCATGGCCTTGGCCTCTTCCACTGTTGATGGTGCCGACACAAATCCGATTCCCAAAAAAAGCAGTCCCACTGCCATGGCAATGAAAGATCCTATTCTAAGTCTGTTTGAAAAGGTGTACATAGTTTACTCTTATCCAATTATTTTGTTAGGTCTTCCTTTAACTTCATCACATATTCGGACACTTGCCACATCTCCTCTTCGTTGGCGAACTGGGATGCGTAGGAGCCCATGGCGTTCAACCCGTAGTAAATGACATGGTACGTGCTGCCCTCGGTAATGTCCCTTCCTGGATCTGCATAGCTGGGAACCCCCAATATCTTTTCACGCTTCACAAGGTTGCCTTGACCATCTCCTTTGTCCCCATGGCAAATGGCACAGTAAATGGTGTACAACTGCATGCCCTTGGCCAAATTTTCCTCTTTTTGCAACGAATCCAACGGGCTAGTGTTCAGCCTGGCGAGTTCCTTGCCTTCTGGGGTATTTTCAAATTCATAGGGCATGTATCCCCTGGAGATGGTCCCTTCAACGGGAAGCATGGCCTCCGTTCCTTCAGGGAACAGACCGTTGTCCACTCCTTGATAGGTTTCATACCCCACAGGTTCGTACATATTTGGCATATATTGATAGTTTGGGCTGTTCTTGTCTGCGCAGGCAGCTACGAACAGTACCAAGACCAAAGCAACACTTATTTTACCTAAATGTTTCATATTTTTAAGACTCCTTTTCTGTAACTTTTACTTCTACCGCACCTGTTTCCCACAACAGATCGGCAAGTTCACTTTCATTATCGTGCACTCCGATTTCCATCAAAAAATGGTCATCAGTGGTACGTTTGTCCGGGTTCTCCGCTTTTTTGAAGGGCCACATCTTACTTCTCAGGTAGAAGGTGATCACCATCAAGTGGGCCGCAAAGAAAACCGTCATTTCGAACATGATCGGCACAAAGGCGGGCATGTTCTCCAAGTAGGTGAAACTGGGTTTACCACCGATATCCTGGGGCCAATCCTCGATCATGATATAGTTCATCATCACGATGGCCACGGTAAGTCCCAAACATCCGTACATGAAGGAAGTGATTGCGATACGGGTACCTGCCAATCCCATGGCCTTGTCCAGACCGTGCACTGGGAACGGGGTATATACTTCCTCTATGTGGTGGTGCGCTGCCCTAACTTTTTTTACGGCATGCATCAATACATCATCATCGTTGTAAAGTGCCTGAATAACTTTTGATGCCATACTTATTTTTTATCGTTTAACAACCTTGCTTGACCTGCCCAATCATCGCGTTGTGCACGACCTGGGAACCTTCCAGTTATCGAATCCAGCAAATCATACTCTCTTTCGGTCATTCTAGCAACCTGGGCATAGGTAAATATGCCTATCTCGTTCAGGGTGCGCTCCATTTCAGGGCCCACGCCTTTTATCAATTTCAAATCGTCCGGGGTTTGCGTAGTGGCATCGAATGTCCCGATGGTGCTGAGCAGTTCGGACACACCGACCTTATCGCCCACGGTGGGTTTCACCTCTCCCATCAATACATCATCCGTGATAGGCTCCTCATAGCTCACCACTTTGTTGACGCCTTGCGGCATTTGGTACAACGGTTTTCCGGCATCACGCAAGTTCTTGAATCGCTCCCCTGATGATTTCAGGATGGATTTCACCTCTGCCTGTGCGATCACGGGGAATGTTCTTGAGTACAATAGGAAGAGTACAAAGAAGAACCCTATCGTTCCGATGAAGATACCGATATCCACAAAGGTTGGGGAGAACATGGTCCATGAAGATGGAAGGTAATCCCTGTGCAATGAGGTAACGATAATCACAAAACGCTCGAACCACATCCCGATGTTCACCACAATGGAGATGAAGAAGGAGAACATGATGCTGGTACGCAATTTTTTGAACCACATGAACTGGGGCGAGAACACGTTACAGGTCATCATGGACCAGTAAGCCCACCAGTAAGGTCCTGTAGCCCTGTTCAAGAAGGCGTATTGTTCATATTCCACACCAGAGTACCAAGCAATGAAAAGCTCCGTGATGTAGGCGCATCCCACAATGGAACCGGTGATCATGATTACGATGTTCATCAACTCAATATGTTGTACAGTGATATACGCTTCGAGGTTACACACCTTTCTCATGATAATAAGAAGAGTGTTCACCATGGCAAATCCAGAGAAGATCGCACCTGCAACGAAGTACGGCGGGAAGATGGTGGTGTGCCATCCCGGGATCACCGATGTGGCAAAGTCAAAGGATACGATGGTGTGTACGGAAAGTACCAGTGGCGTTGCCAAACCGGCCAATACCAAGGAAACTTCCTCAAAACGCTGCCAATCTTTGGCACGACCTGTCCACCCGAAGCTCAATAGGCTGTAAATTTTCTTTTGGAAAGGCTTTACCGCCCTGTCACGGATCATGGCGAAATCGGGCAGAAGACCTGTCCACCAGAACACCAAGGATACCGAAAGATAGGTTGATATCGCAAACACGTCCCAAAGCAAGGGCGAGTTAAAGTTGACCCACAACGAACCGAATTGGTTCGGAATTGGAAGTACCCAATAGGCCAACCACGGACGTCCCATGTGGATGATCGGGAACAATCCCGCCTGTACCACCGAGAAAATGGTCATCGCCTCCGCAGAACGGTTGATCGCCATTCTCCATTTTTGCCTGAACAGCAACAATACGGCCGAGATCAGGGTTCCCGCGTGACCGATACCCACCCACCAAACGAAGTTGGTGATGTCCCAGGCCCAGTTGACGGTTCGGTTAAGACCCCATACCCCGATACCTGTGGAAACGGTATAAATGATACATCCTAGACCCCAAAGGAATGCAACAAGTGCTATGGTGAACACTATCCACCATTGTTTGTTGGCCTTTCCCTCTACCGGACGGGCAATGTCCACGGTTACATCGTGGTATCCTTTGTCTCCAAGTACTAAGGGCTTTCGAATAGGTGCTTCGTAATGCGACGCCATAATTTATCTTCTAATTACTTCTTTTATTGATTAAGCCTCGTTGGTGTTCCTAACCTTGACATGATAGAACACATTGGGTTTTGTCCCGACGTGCTCCAACAAGTGGTACATTCTATCGTCCTCTTTCAACTTGGCCACCTTGCTCTCCTTGTCATTGATGTCACCAAATACTATGGCACCACTGTTACATGCTGCGGAACAGGCTGTCTGGAACTCACCATCCTTGATGACACGTCCATCACGCTTGGCATCCAAAATGGTCTTTTGGGTCATTTGGATACACATGGAGCATTTTTCCATGACACCTCTTGAACGCACATTTACATCTGGGTTGATGACCATCTTGCCCAAGTCGTTGTTCATGTTAAAGTCGAACTCGTCGTTGTTGTTGTACAAGAACCAGTTGAACCTACGTACTTTGTACGGACAGTTGTTGGCACAATATCTGGTACCCACACAACGGTTATAGGCCATATGGTTCTGTCCTTGCCTACTGTGCGAGGTTGCAGCCACAGGACACACTGTTTCACAGGGTGCGTGGTTACAGTGTTGGCACATTACAGGCTGGAAAGCTACCTGTGGGTTGGCAGATGGGTCTTCCATCTCCCTGAAACCGCCCAAGGAACCTTTTTCTCCCCAAAGACCGTCCATGCCGTCCTTCTTCTCGTTATCCTGCTCAAAGGTCTCTTCTGAGGAATAATATCTATCGATGCGCAACCAGTGCATGTCGCGCGAACGTCTCATTTCTTTCTTTCCGACCACGGGAACGTTGTTCTCGGCGTGGCAAGCGATCACACATGCCCCACATCCCGTACAAGCGTTCAGGTCGATGGACAAATTGAAGTGATGCCCAATGGAACGATCAAACTCTTCCCAAAGGTCCGCATCGGGAGAGGTAACCGGAATTTCTTGGTGGTTCAGGGTCACGTGTGGCATTGGGTTCCACTCGGCATGATCTTTTGTATTGAAAATCTCCAAGGTGGTTTCCTTGATGATATCACCCCTACCCATCAATGTTTTTTGGGATTGGATGCATGCAAACTCATGCACTCCGGAAACCTTTTCAACGGTCACGGTCTGTACATCTGAAAAATTGGTGTACAAGGTATAGGCATTCACCCCGGTCGCCATTTCGGCTTGCATCCCGGCCTTCTTGCCATAACCAAAGGAAAGTCCGACCGTACCCACTGCCTGACCAGGCTGAACGATCACGGGAACATTTTCCAACACTTTTCCATCAACGGTCAATTTCACGTAGCTACCGTTGACACCGCCATCGGCCACCATTTCATTTTCAACGCCCCATTTCTGGGCATCCGCTTTGGAAACGGTCACGTAGTTGTCCCAAGACACCCTTGAAATCGGGTCAGGGAACTCTTGCAACCATGGGTTGTTGGCCTGACGACCATCCCCCATACCCACTTTGGAGTACAGCACGAGCTCGGTTCCGCCACTAGTGGCATTGACCAAAGATCGTATCGCAGATGCAATGGGAACCACAGTGGATTCTTCCACCACCGTTTCAGTTTCGGCCGGAGCAGCTACCGCTGCATCCCCTTCCGCTATGGCAGGTGCGGAGGCCACGAATACCCCATCCTGAAGTGCCTTGTTCCAAGAGCTTCCTTGAAGGATGTTTGTATTCCAAGTTTCCTGGATGTAGTCGTAATATGTTTTTTCACTGCCCATCCATGTCAACAATGCCGTTTGGAACTGTCTTGTATCGAACAATTCACGGATGGTAGGCTGCATGAGGCTATATTGTCCTTTTTTGAACTGGGCATCCCCCCAAGATTCGAGATAGTGCGATGCCGCTCCAACATATTGTGAGGCTTGCGCCGTTTCATCATTATTGAAGGCAAAAGCGACCGAAAGGTCCACTTTTTCCAATCCTGATACAAACTCTTCGGAGTTGGGCAAGGTATAAACGGGGTTCACACCGTCCATGATCAATGCTCCAACTCGGCCCGCGTTCATATCGGAAACCAATTTGGTCACTTTGGCGGTATTGCCCTGACGGACATATTTCGGATTTTTTGCATCGAATGCCTCACTGGCCAATAGTTTGTTGATGGCCAACACCACTGTCTGCGCATTCGCATCATTGAGTCCAGTGACCACTACAGCTTTGCTGCCCGCTTTCTTGATCTCGGCGGCAACTTTGTCCACAACCTCGTCCACATCGGATGTTCCACCACCCACATTGCTTCCGTTCAACTTGCCGTACAATTTGGCAAGAGCGATTTTCTGCTGGGTCGGGGTCATGGGGTATCGCTTGTCCGCATTGGCTCCGGCCAAGGACATATTGGATTCTAACTGGATATGTCGGGACATTTTCCCGTTCTTGGGCACGCGTCCTTTGGCATAGCCGCTATCATATCCTCCTCCTTGCCAATCTCCCAAGAAATCGGCACCGAAAGAAACAATCAATCCAGCTTTTTCAAAATCATAATCGGCCAAAGCCCTTTCCCCATACGCCGCTTCAAAAGCATTCAGCGCAGCATCTTCGGAAATGGCATCGTAAACCACATGGTTCACATTCTCCCCATAAGCCGCTTTGAATTCAGCAATCAATCTATCTGTGGATGGACTGGCATAGGTCTGGGTCAACAGCACAATCTGCCGGTTGGAACCTTTCAGATTGTTGAGCTTTGCTCGAACAGTGGCATCCAACACTTTCCATTCCACAGGCTCGCCGTTGGCAGATGGGCCTTGCAATCTTTTGCTATCGTATAGGGTCAAAACAGAGGCCTGCACCCTTGCATTGGCACCTCCATTGACCTTGGCATCCGTATTGTTCTCTATTTTGATGGGCCTTCCCTCCCTGGTCTTCACCAAGATACTGGCAAAGTCAAAACCATCGGCAATGGTAGTGGCATAGTAATTGGCCACCCCGGGCACGATGCGATCGGGCTGCACCACGTAGGGAATGGACTTGCGAACCGGTCCTTCACAGGCAGCCATTGTTGCCGCAGCCGTGCTGAAACCAACATATTTTAGGAAATCCCTACGGTTGGTGGTCGATGCGGATAGGTTTTCCTTGTCGCCCAAAAACTCGTCAACGGGGATTTGTTCTGTGAATTCATTATGTTTTAGCGCCTCAACAATGGAATCGTTCGGATTGAGCTCCGCTGCACTTTTCCAATATTTTTTGTTTGATGCCATACGATATATCTGTGATTATCTTCTTTTACTTCTTAATAGTGACACTTACCACATTCCAAACCACCCATCATGGCCGCGGTCAACTTATCGACCCCGTACTTTTTGGACAGTTCCTCATGAATGGCTTCGTAATAGGTGTTGCCCTCCATTTTTACATTGGTTTCCCTGTGACAGTTGATACACCAGCCCATGGTCAATGGGGAGAATTGCTCCACTATCTCCATTTCCTCTACCGGACCGTGACAGGTCTGACATTCTATCCCGGCAACGGAAACGTGCTGTGAGTGGTTGAAATAGGCAAAATCGGGAAGGTTGTGGATTCTGACCCATTCCACTGGGCGACCCTCACCTGTATATTTTTGGTTTTCCTCATCCCATCCAACGGCCTTGTAGAGCTTCTTGATCTCTCCCGTGTAGAATTCATTGGTGTATCCGTTCGCAATATCATCCGCAGATGGTCCTTCGGGATTGCCAGCGTATTGGTAGATGGATTTGTGACAGTTCATACAAACGTTCAACGAAGGGATTCCAGAGGTTTTGGATACCCTGGCGGACGAGTGACAGTATTTACATTCGATCTTGTTGTCGCCGGCATGTATCTTGTGTGAGAAATGGATGGGCTGTACCGGGGCATACCCTTGGTCCACACCCACTTGCATCATCCATCCGTAAGCGAAATACGCACTGGCCAGCAAAAGGAAAACTACACTCACCAACACCAAGAACTGGTTTTTGACAAAGGCTTTCCACAAAGGCATACGCTTTTGTTTTTCCTGCTCCAATACAATACCGTTCGCTTCGGCGATGCGGCGCAAGGTCTTGTTGACCAACACGAGCATGATCACCAATAGTCCGAAGACAAGGGCCAATGCACCTAGGATGAGTTCGTTGGAAATTCCTCCAGAAGAAGGTTGTTCACCATCACCACCCCCAGATGGAGTTGTAGCTTTGGCGGGAGTCGACGGAGGAGCGGCGGTATAGGCCAAAATATTATCTATATCCTGATTGGACAGGGTAGGGAACGGCGTCATGGCCGCTTGGTTGTATTCCGCGTAGATTTTGTTGGCATAGGCATCGCCCGAAGCGATCATACCTGGACTGTTCTTGATCCACGCATAGAGCCATTCCTTGTCCAAGCCTTCTTCCTCAGCCAAACGTTGTTCCACATTGGCCAATGCAGGACCGGTCATCTTACGGTCCAAAGCGTGACAGGCCGCACAGTTTTGGTTAAAGAGCTGTTTCCCTTTTACAGCATCCCCGCCTGTTTCTTCTGCAGCAGCAACCTCCTCTGTTGGAGCGGCAGCTTCTTCCTGCGCATAAAATGAAATAGGGGAAAATAGGAGAGATAAACCTAAAGCTTTGGAAAATAGATGGCGGTATAGAACCTTTTTCATATTAACGAAATTTCTATCGAAATCTTTGGCACGATTCTTTCTATTGAGTTTGAGAACTATAGCTTTTCATCCTACCAAAATTGGTCACAAAAGTACGACATACAGTCATTTTTTAAAATGTTAAGGTATTTATAAGAAGTAATTTATAAGGATTCTAAATAATGGGCGCGAAGCCTGTTTAAAGCATAAAAAACTACTTTTGTACGTATATATCTCAAAATTTTACCCGAGCATCATGAAAACCCTTGTATTTACTGCCATTTTGATAGGTTTGTCCCTACCGTTGTCCGCCCAGGAGGGCAGGGTGAGCATCCAGCAGGATCCCAAAATAGATGAATTGGTAAAACTCTATACCGAGGTCAATTCAAAAGCTGGATATTACCAGATACAGGTCGGTTTTGGGAATTTTCAAAAGGCACAGAACCTGAAATCGCAAGTGGACATCGATTTTCCGGATTGGTACTCCAAAATAGAGTTTGAATCGCCTACCTATCGTGTGCGTTTGGGAAGGTTCAAGACCAAATTGGAAGCTGAACGCAAGTATTTGGAGGTCCGCAAAAAATATCCGGATGCCATGCTCTTGAAGCCTTCGGTGGAGTCCAAATCATAATACATCGATTATAGGAAAAATAAAAAATCCCGCCAAGAGCGGGATTTTTTATGTCTATGTTCAAGTGTTGTTACAGCTTTTTCTTCACTGCCACTTCTTGGTAGGCTTCCACGATGTCGCCCTCCTTGATGTCGTTGTAGTTTTTGATCTGCAATCCACAATCGTATCCTTTGGATACTTCCTTCACATCGTCCTTGAAGCGTTTCAAGGAAGCCAGTTCTCCGGTGTAGATAACAACCCCGTCACGGATGAGTCGAATATGGGAGTTCCTAAAGATCTTACCACTGGTGACCATACATCCGGCAATGGTTCCAATCTTGGAAATCTTGAAGGTCTCCCTGATCTCTGCATTACCCGTAACCTCTTCCTTGATCTCTGGGGACAACATGCCTTCCATTGCATCCTTAAGGTCGTTGATGGCATCGTAGATGATGGAATACATTCGGATATCAATCTCTTCCTTGTCCGCGACCGCACGGGCATTGCCCATCGGCCTTACGTTAAATCCTATGATGACCGCATCGGACGCACTGGCGAGCAATACGTCGGACTCAGTAATGGCCCCCACTCCTTTGTGGATGATGTTGACCTGGATCTCGTCGGTGGACAGTTTCTGGAACGAATCGGTAAGTGCTTCCACGGAACCGTCCACATCCCCTTTGAGGATAATGTTCAGCTCTTGGAAATCGCCCAAGGCAATTCGTCTTCCAATTTCATCAAGGGTAATATGTCTTTGTGTCCTAACGGATTGTTCGCGTTGCAACTGGGAACGTTTTGCGGCAATCTGTTTCGCCTCACGCTCATCTTCCAGTACATTGAACCTATCCCCTGCCTGTGGCGCCCCATCCAATCCCAAAATGGATATGGGCGTGGACGGACCTGCGGTCTTGACGTTCTTGCCACGTTCATCGTGCATGGCCTTGACCTTACCGCTACAGGTACCCGCCAGTACATAATCCCCTATTTTCAAGGTTCCGGACTGTACCAAAATGGTGGACACATATCCTCTTCCCTTGTCCAAAAAGGCTTCCACTACGGTTCCTGAAGCCAGTTTGTCCGGATTGGCCTGCAACTCCAGCAATTCTGCTTCGAGCAATACTTTTTCCAATAGTTCCTTCACTCCCTGACCTGTTTTTGCAGAGATGTCATGGGATTGGATCTTACCTCCCCAATCTTCCACCAAAAGGTTCATTTGGGCAAGACCTTCCTTAATCTTGTCAGGGTTTGCCGTGGGTTTGTCCACCTTGTTGATGGCAAACACTATGGGTACGCCAGCCGCTTGGGCATGGCTGATAGCTTCCTTGGTCTGTGGCATGATATCGTCATCCGCAGCGACCACAATGATGGCGATGTCGGTGACCTGGGCCCCACGTGCACGCATGGCGGTAAACGCCTCGTGACCTGGAGTATCCAAGAAAGTGATTCTTTGGCCGTCTTCAAGGGCAACCCCGTAGGCACCGATGTGCTGGGTGATACCTCCACTTTCTCCGGCAATCACATTTTCTTGCCTGATGTAGTCCAACAGCGATGTTTTTCCGTGGTCCACGTGACCCATCACCGTAACGATGGGCGCCCTTGGCTTCAAATCTTCCGGTGCATCCTCTTGCTCCTCGATGGATTCTTCTATCTCGGCCGTGACAAATTCCACTTCGTAGCCAAATTCATCGGCCACAATGGAAAGGGTCTCAGCGTCCAAACGCTGGTTCATGGTCACCATGATACCCAACGACATACAAGCTGATATGATCTTGGTGGAAGGAACATCCATCATGGTAGCGACTTCGTTCACGGTCACGAACTCGGTCACTTTCAAGGTCTTGCTTTCCAGTTCCTGTTGCTCCAGATCTTTTTCAGTCTGTTGACGGTGCTGGTCCCTTTTCTCCCTTCTGTATTTGGCTCCTTTGCCCTTGGCGGATTTTCCTTGGAGTTTTTCCAAGGTCTCCCGCACTTGTTTTTGTACTTCTTCCTCTGTGGGCTCCACTTTGGAAATTGGACCTCGCTGTCCCTTTCTTCCTGCTCCAGGTCCGGTCCCTACACCGCCCTTGGTATTGGGTCGGTTGTTACCTGTTTGCGGACCGCCGTTCTTGACAATACGCTTCCTGCGTTTCTTCCGATCCGAATCGGAGGAACCTGCAGCGGGCTTCTGATTGTCCTCTTTTTTCTTTTTCGGCTTGTTGAACTGGGAAAGGTCTATCTTGTCCCCAGTGATCTTGGGTCCGGTAAGTTTCTGGTACTGCGTCTTGAAGGTTTCTGGCTCCTTGGGCTGCTCTTCCTTCGGCTCTTCTTTGACGGGAGTATCCACCTTTTCTTCCGGCTTTGCCGCCTCTACTTCTTTTTCCTTGGGCTGTTCTTCTTTCTGGGCAACTTTGGCCTCTTCAACCTGCTTCGGTTCCTCTGTTGGTTTTGGCGCTTCCTCTTTGGGCTGGCTTGGCTTTGGATCCAAGTCTATCTTGCCCACGGTCTTTGGCCCGGAAAGCTCGGCCTTGGCCTTGATCACCTGCTGTTCCGCGTTCCTTTTCTCCCTGGCCAACCTGCGCTCTTCCTGCTCCTGTTCCATTTGGACCCGAATAGCTTCCTTTTCCTTGCGCTTTTCCTCGCCCACTTCTTTGGAAGCTACCTTTTTGCTCTTGTCCGTTTGGAACTCATCCAACAGTACCTGATACACCTCATCGGATATTTTTGTTGTGGGACGTGCCTCTATCTCATGCCCCATAGAGGTGAGATGGTCCACTGCCCTATCCAATGAAATGTTCAGTTCCCTAAGAACTTTGTTGAGTCGTATTGTTGGGTTTCCTGCCATAAATTGTTTTCCTTGCCCTAAAATTCGCTGCTAATATAAGTTTAATCTTCAAATTCTTCCTTGAGGATGCGTACGACCTCGCGGATTGTTTCTTCTTCCAGATCAGTTCTTTTGATCAAATCGTTGATGTCCTGCTCCAAAACGCTGCGGGCGGTGTCCAGTCCAATCTTCTTGAACTCCTCGATCACCCAGCTTTCTATTTCGTCGGAGAACTCGGTCAATTCCACATCTTCCTCCACTCCTTCGCGGAACACATCTATCTCATAACCAGTCAACTGACCCGCCAATCGGATGTTATGCCCTCCTCTACCGATGGCCTTGGAAACTTCCTCTGGCTTCAAGTAGACCTGGGCGGTTTTTTTCTCGTCGTTCAGTTTGACGGACGATACCCTTGCCGGGCTAAGGGCACGGGTGACCATCAATTGTGCATTGTTGGTCCAGTTGATCACATCGATGTTCTCATTGCCCAACTCCCTCACGATACCATGAATCCTAGACCCCTTCATACCCACACAGGCTCCCACAGGGTCAATCCTGTCGTCATAGGAATCCACGGCCACTTTGGCCTTCTCACCTGGGATACGTACCGCTTTTTTGATGGTGATCAGTCCATCGAACACCTCTGGGATTTCTTGGAAGAACAATTGCTCCAAGAAAGCAGGGGAGGTCCTGGACATGATGATGGTGGGCTTGTTGCCTTTCAGTTCCACGCTCTCGATGACGCCCCTCACGTTGTCCCCTTTGCGGAAAAAGTCGGATGGGATCTGTTTTTCCTTGGGAAGAATGATCTCATTGCCTTCATCGTCCAACAAAATTACGGCCTTATGTCGAATATGGTGTACCTCTGCGGTATAAATCTCACCTTCCAGGTCCTTGAACTGCTTATAGATGGTGGTATTGTCGTGCTCGTGGATCTTGGAGATCAAGTTCTGGCGCAAGGCCAAAATGGCCCTTCTTCCCAAATCGATGAGCTTTACCTCTTCCGACACATCTTCCCCGACCTCGAAATCGGGCTCTATCTTTCGAGCCTCGGAAAGGGAAATCTCCTCGTTGGGGTCTTCCACCTCTCCATCTTCCACGACCACGCGGTTTCTCCATATCTCCAAATCCCCTTTGTCCGGGTTGATGATGATATCAAAATTGTCGTCAGAACCAAACTTCTTCTTTAGGGCACTTCGGAACACTTCTTCCAAAATGGCCATAAGGGTCACCCTGTCTATAAACTTATCGTCCTTAAACTCCGAAAAGGATTCGATGAGCGCTAGGTTTTCCATTTTCTACTACAATTAAAATTTTAATATGACTTTTGCTTCTTTGATATCAGAAAAGGCGATGTCCTGCTTTTTCTGTACGGTAACTTTCCCTTTCCCCTCAGGCTTGGGCTCGCGGGCCTTCCACTCCAAGGTAATACTATTTTCCGAGGTTTGTACCAGGGTGCCTTCCAATTCTTCGGCCCCGGTCCTGACCTTTAAAATCCTACCAATATTCTTGGTGTACTGTCTTGGATATACCAGTGGTGACGTGGCTCCTGCAGAGGTGACTTCCAGTGAAAAATCCTCCTCCTCACGGTCCAGGTTGTGCTCAATGGCACGGCTGATATCCATGCAATCCTTGAGGTTCACCCCATTGTCGCCGTCCAAGACCACCCTGATGGTATTGTCGCCACCTATCGTAAAATCAATCAAAAACAAGGACGGACGCTCTTCCAGGGCCTTGTTCAACAGTGATTCCACTTTTTCCTTCAGCATAACAATTCAGAATAAAAGAGGGGACTCGAAGTCCCCTCATGAATACTTGTATATCCGTTCAGTGGTGCAAATATACAACAATTAATACCGTTTGTGCAACCCCCTTTCAATCAAAGACTTTCTTTGTCCCATATTTATCATGAGCGTCTTGGTCCTATCGTCCCAACAAAGCATCGAAAGCCCCATTTTTTTACATGGCAGACCCTACCTCATCGACAAAATGCAATGTAGGAAACCATGGGTATCCACAGTTTACCATAGCTATTCCCCCATTTCACAACAAATATTTTCCACGGAGTGTGTGCCGACTAGTTTTGTACTTGAAAAATTATGTTTGGTCATGGGAATATTCTCTAATAGTGGACATCCGAGCCGTGGTTTGGCCATGGGAAGGATTGTTTTTTTTGTTTTTTTTCTACAAGGGACCTTGTCCCTGTTTTCCCAGACCACTATTTGGAGTGAAAACTTTAGCGGTTATGCCGATGGCACTGAAAATGGAACGGCATCCGGCCCATCTGCTTCTGGCTGGACCACCAATAGGCCTGGTCTTCTCAATGTGCAAAGCGGTCGTATCCGGGGAAGGAATCTGGATGCCGAAAGCACGTGGCAGACCAACCCCATAAATATATATGGATACTCATCCGTCAGCTTTAGTATGGATGTAGCCGTCAACAATGCAAGTAATTTTGAACAAGGCTCCGACTACTTTATCGGCGAATACCGAATCGATGGCTCCGGACCTTGGACACAGTTTGAGAATGCGTCGGGCGATTCCAGCCCTTCCGATCCATTGGATCCATCATATACAGTGAACTTGCCCACCATAGGATCCACCCTACAAATCCGGGTGCGTCTTTTCAACAATGAGACCAATGAACAGTATTTCATTGACAACGTAGTGGTAGAAGGCACCTTAGATTTATGCGCTGGCGAGGTTGATTTCCAGTTTTACGACAGTGGCCCTTCGGGAAGCACTGTTGACAATATCCCCACTACTGGCGCATTGGGCACCGGAACCTATACCAGTTTTGATGTGGATGCCCTTCAGAACCTGCAAGATCCCGCGGATACGGATTACTTCAGCATTCGTTACATAGGGTATCTTCAGATAGACACACCGGGCTCCTATACCTTTTATACCACATCGGATGACGGTTCCAAATTATACATTGATGGCACCCAAGTGGTGAACAACGATGGCGCCCATGGTTCCCAGGAAAGATCGGGAAGCATTACATTGACCAAGGGCCTGCATGATATCACTGTACTTTTCTTTGAAAACGGAGGAGGTGAAAACCTGTCCGTACAATATCAGGGGCCATCCATTTCCAAACAGAACATCCCTTTTTCCAAACTCTATTCCAATTGTAGTGTGACAGTTGCCGACTTGGATGGTGACGGTGTTGGTGATGATGTGGACATAGATGACGACAACGATGGTATTTTGGATACCAATGAATGTGGCGGAGCCTCTGGAAACTTTGTGCAGACCGCAACCAATGTGCAATATTTCAACAATCCGTCCAATGCAGAGGGAAGCCCCGGCACCACCTATGCTGCAAATTCGACTTCAACCTATCAAGGACAATCCATAATCTCTTTACAGTTTGCCCAGGTCATACCCATAGGCACCACCGTAAGTGTTTTCTTGGGAGCCAATGCAGGCACCTCAGATATGCAAATCCAATATACTAACGGAAATTATCTGGCTGACGCCACAGGCATTACCTCTGGATCCATTACAGAAATCACTTTCAACGTTTCAACCAGTAATTTCCAATCCTTTAGGGTAATGGCCTATCAAATTGGAGCCCGGGTCTATGGAGCCAGTTATGGCGGTTCCGTGGACTGCACCACTGTGGATACCGATGGCGATGGCATCCCCAATTACCATGATCTGGACAGTGATGGAGATGGTATTCCCGATAATGTGGAAGCACAGACCTCCTTGGGCTATACTGCCCCTCAAAACAGTGATTCTGACAATGATGGTCTTGACAATGCTTATGAAACCACAGGCATATCCCCCATTGATACTGATGGGGACGGAACTCCCGATTTTATGGATACGGATAGTGACAACGATGGCACAAGCGATACCGCCGAAGCCACTTTGACGCTTTCTGGCACCGATAGCGATGGTGATGGACTTGACAATGCCATGGACACCACAAGCGATTACAGCGACCCAGGAGGAAGAATAGACAATCCCTTGAACACTACTGGCGGCTCCTTGATGCTTCCCGACTCCGATGGCGATGTGGCCACAGGCGGGGACCTTGATTTCAGGGACGATACCAATGATGGCAACCAACCTCCATCCATAACAGCGACTGGGGACCAAATATTCTGCCCAGGTGATCCAATCGCAGTGGTTGAAAGTGTTTCCATTACCGATCCCGACAGCAGCACCTTGGAAGCTGTCTATGTACAGATCACCTCTAATTATGACAATACGGGCGACCTGTTGACCCTGACCGGTTCGCACCCCAATATCACAGCAAGTTGGAGCGCCTCAGAAGGAAGATTGACTTTGGAAGGTCCCGCTACTTTGGCCGAATTCAAGGCAGCTGTAAGTGCGGTCATGTTCCAAACCACAGCCACTGTCACCAGTGGAGACACCAGAGGTTTTTCCATAGTAATGAACGAAGCCAACTATCTGGCCTCCACAGGACACTACTACGAATATGTGCCCTCACTGGGCATTACCTGGACCTCGGCCCGAGATGCCGCGGCATTGCGTAACTTTTATGGCCTGCAAGGGTATTTGGCCACCATTTCCGTTCAAGACGAATCCGACCTTTTGGGGTCCCAGGCTCCAGGAGCGGGATGGATCGGTGCCAGTGATGCCGCCCTTGAAGGGGATTGGTACTGGGTGACCGGACCAGAGGCAGGGACCTTGTTCTGGAGAGGAGGTGCAGGTGGGACCGCCTTTGCCTACGAATTCTGGAACGGCGGGGAACCCAACAATTCAGGAGATGAAGACTATGCACACATCACCGCACCAGGAGTGGGCGCACCCGGTTCCTGGAACGACCTTTCCAATACCGGAGCGGCAAGTGGCGATTACCAACCCAAAGGATATTTGGTGGAGTAT
The DNA here is from genome assembly GCF_033441575.1 of Flagellimonas baculiformis. Taxonomy (NCBI): domain Bacteria; kingdom Pseudomonadati; phylum Bacteroidota; class Flavobacteriia; order Flavobacteriales; family Flavobacteriaceae; genus Flagellimonas; species Flagellimonas baculiformis. The sequence goes on along the minus strand of NZ_JAUZVW010000004.1, from coordinate 166,164 downwards.
GGTGGTATGCCCGGAGATCCCGCTGGCCCCACTATTGCCGCAACGACTTCCATCACCGTGGAGAATGTTGCACCCACCGCAAGCAGTCCAGCCCCCATCAATGTTTATTGTTCCGATGATATCCCAGCCCCTGATGCGACCGTGATCACGGACGAGGCGGACAATTGCGACCCAGACCCCACTGTCACTTTCATCAGCGATGTGAGCGATGGCGGTTCCAACCCGGAGACCATCACCCGCACCTACAGGATCACCGATGATGCCGGTAACACTTTGGATGTGCAACAGACCATCACCGTGACCCCATTTGCAATAACGACACAACCTGCCAACCAAAGCATCATTGTCGGGGCCAATGGAAGTTTTTCGGTCACCGCAAGTGGTGTGGACACTTATCAATGGGAAGTGAGCACGGATGGCGGAAGCAGTTTTGCACCTATTTCTGATGGAGCGGAATATTCGGGCAGCCAGACGGCCAATCTTACTGTAACCGCACCCGATACGGGAAAGAACGGATATGTATTCCGTGTTCTGGTCTCCAATTCATCGGCTTCCTGTGATGCCCTGACCTCCAATGGTGCCATGCTTACCCTAAGCGTGGGGACCCTGATCACCAACAGGAAAATCACATATAGGGTGAACAAAAACTAATCGCACACTACAACAAAATAAAAAAGCCCCCGAAATTTTTCGGGGGCTTTTTGTTGGCCTACTAGGACTCGAACCTAGAATGACTGAACCAAAATCAGTAGTGTTGCCAATTACACCATAGGCCAGTACCACATAAAAGCCAAACTTGATTCAGCTTTTGAGCGTGCAAATTTATAACAAACTTTGGTTTCAACAAATATTTTGACAAGTTTAAAACCTATTTTTATCGGGATCCGTTGTTAAAGCTTTTCCAAAAATGGCCACCCTTCTGTTCTATATTTACTAAATTCGCCCCAATTCGGTTAATGACCAATTCTATGTTCGAAAAAAACTTCAGAAAATGGGATACCATTCTAGGGTGGGCATCCTTCGCCATTGCCTTTATCGTTTATGCCCTGACCGTTGAGCCCACAGGAAGTTTTTGGGATGCGGGGGAATACATTTCCACCGCCGCCAAATTGCAGGTAGGACACCCTCCCGGGGCGCCATTGCTCCAAATGATAGGTGCCTTTTTTGCCATGTTCGCCTTTGGCGATACTTCCAAGATAGCCCTGATGGTGAACGCCGTGTCCATAGTCTCCAGTGCCTTTACCGTATTGTTCACTTTCTGGACCATCACCAACCTGGCCCAAAAACTCGTTACCAGCAAAAATCCGATGACCAACAGCAGGGCCATTGCCATTTTGGGAAGCGGTCTGGTGGGCGCACTGGCCTTTACCTTTTCCGATAGTTTTTGGTTCAATGCCGTGGAGACCGAGGTCTATGCGATGGCCAGTCTGATCATGGCACTTTTACTATGGCTGGGCCTGAAATGGACGGACAATTTGGACGACCCAAGGGGCCATCGATGGCTTCTGCTCATCTGCTTCGTGGTCGGTCTTACCTTTGGTATCCAGTTCATGGGATTTTTGGCCATTCCCTCTATCGGGCTGCTGTATTATTTCCAAAGATATAAGACCACTACGGTCAAAAACTTTCTGCTGGCCAACATCATTGTAGTTGCCATTTTGATATTGGTCTATAAATTTTCCCTCACCTATGTGTTGGAACTTTTTGGTTGGAGCGAGGTCTTCTTCATCAATGAGATCGGGCTTCCGTTCAATTCCGGTTCCATCATCATGGGACTGCTATTTGTCGCCGCCTTCTATTTTGGCCTACGCTACACGCGAAAACACAATTTTTATAGCGGACATTTGGTCATCATGTGCCTTATGTTCCTCATCCTTGGTTTTTCCTCATGGTTGATGCTCCCCATCAGGGCCAATGCCAAAACGGTGGTGAACGAGAACAACCCTGCCGATGCGCGCGCCCTTCTGGCCTATTACAACAGGGAACAGTATCCTGGGGTGGACAGTCCCATCTATGGGGCTTACTATTCGGATTCCTTTGCCCCTTCCGGCGAGGACAGGGACGATAGCCCCAAATACGAAAAGGACCTGGAGTTGGGCAAATATGTCATCGTAAACAAGTATAAGGATGCCGTTCCCGGGCCCAATGAAAAGCATGTGGGGCCGCTTCCCCGTATGTGGAGCGACCAACATGCCGAAAACTACATGCGCTATTTTGGCGTGCTGAATTTCAAGATCAAATCCGAATACATCTCCAACAACGACCTCAGGGAAGCCGTAAACCAGTTCAAGACGGCCTACGCCCAACAAGAACTGGATACCGCGCAATACATCCGCTTCCTTCGGGAATTTGGGGAGTACATCGAAGTGGAACCGCCCACACTCGGGCAGAACTTCCGCTATATGCTCGAGTTCCAGTTCGGGTATATGTACATGCGCTATTTCATGTGGAACTTTGTGGGCAAACAGAACGATGTGCAGGGCCGCTACGATGACAATGGCGACTGGCTCAGCGGCATCGGTTTTGTGGACAGTCTCCGCTTGGGCAGTCAGGATAACCTACCAAGTGACTGGACAGACAACAAAGGGCGCAACACCTATTTCTTTTTGCCATTGCTATTGGGCATTCTGGGCATTGTTTTCCAGATTTCCAGAAACCCCAAGCAGTTCTGGGTCTTGTTCGTGTTTTTTATGTTCACCGGGCTTGCCATCCAGTTTTACACTAACCCCTATATCTTCCAGCCACGGGAAAGGGACTATTCCCTCGTGGGATCGTTCTATGTGTTCTGCATCTGGATCGGGATCGGGGTATTCGGACTTTACGAAGAGTTCAAAAAACTGTTGACCCCAAAAATAGCTGCCCCCGCAATCACCACTATATGCCTTTTGGCCGTTCCCTTGCTGATGGCTTCCCAAAACTGGGACGACCATGACCGCTCTGACCGATATACCGCTCCTTCCACCGCCAAGGCCTACCTGGATTCTTGCAAGGAGGATGCTGGCGCCATCCTGTTCACCATAGGTGACAACGATACCTTCCCGCTGTGGTACATCCAAGAGATCGAGAACTACCGGACCGATGTGCGCATTGTCAACACCAGCCTGTTTGCCACGGATTGGTACATTGACCAAATGAAGAGCAAAGCTTATGAGAGCGACCCCATTCCGTCCCAATTGACGCATGACAAATATCGATATGGGACCAGGGATGCGGTATATTATACCAATGCTGATGATATCTTCAGGAAAGAAATTTCAAAAAGCAGGTGGCATATCAAAGATTTTATCAATTGGATTGGAAGTGATAAACCTGAAACAAAGTTCAGATTCATTCTAGAAAGTCGGGACGCAGACCTCAGCGCATACCCGGAAAACAATCTGGACATTGTCTATTACCCCACCAATAAGATCAGGATTCCTGTGAACAAGCAGAACGTGCTGGAAAGTGGACTGGTCAAGGAAAAGGACTCTGCGTTGATTGTGGATTATATCGACATAGACCTTCCACAGAGTGCACTGCCAAAGAACCGCATCATGATGCTGGACCTGATCGCCAACAACGATTGGAAACGTCCCATCTATTTCTCTGGGGGCAGTTTTGACAGTGCCGAGTATATCTGGATGAAGGATTACCTCCAAATGGACGGGCTGGTCTATAAATTGGTGCCCATCAGGACGCCAAACCGAAATTCTTTTGAAATGGGTCGTATCGATGCGGAACTGACCTATGACATTGTGAAAAATTGGGAGTGGGGCAATTCTGGCAGTGATGACATCTACCATGATCCCCAGACCCGCTCGCAGGGATTGTCCTTCAGGAGCAATATTGCCCGATTGATGGAAACCCTGCTTGAGGAGAAGAAAATAGACAAGGCGAAGGACGTGATCGATATCGCCATGACCAACATGCCCGTGGAACATTTTGGCTTCTATGCCTTTGTGGAACCCTTTGTGGATGGGTACTACAAAGTAGGCGAGACCGAAAAAGCCCGTGAATTGTATGGAAAGCTCAAAAAGATATACCAGGAACACTTGGAATATTATGCCAGCATTCCCTTGGATGAGCAATATGAAAAGATGGACGACATTTTGGCCGATATGCAGGCCTACCGAAGGAACATCGACATCTTGATCGAGAACCAAGATCGTGAGTTGGCAGAATCCGAAACCTTGATCTTTAATGAATATATCGACAAGTTCTCGCAGTTTGTAGAAGGTGAGGATGAGGAAGATATGCTCGAAGGACCGGGCATAGATCCCGACATGGAAGATTCCATCCCGTTGGATACCATCAGGCCTGTGGAGGAAGACTCAGCGGTCCAGCAATAAATAAAAAAGCGAGGTAAAAACCTCGCTTTTCTTTTTAGATATATTCGTTCAAAATGCCTATCAGCGTATTGGCGTCCTGTTCGCCGCTCTGTCGCCAGACCATTTCGCCTTTTTTGTAGATCATCAAGGTGGGCAGTCCCTTTATCCGAAGTGCCTGTGAAAGCTCCTTGTTCTTGTCCACATCGATCTTTATCACTTTTCCCTTATCGCCAAGGGCAGCGGCCACATCGCGCAGAACGGGATGCATGGAAGTGGATTGTTCGTTCCATTCCGCATAAAAGTCCAGCAGCACGGGGACCTTTACATCTATAAGTTCACCAAATTTGGACATGAATTCTAAAGGTTTACGGTCAAAAATAAGAAAAAATGTTAACGTTTTATATCAAGACATTGCTTTCCCTTCAACTCCATAGTTAAATTCACGTTAAACCTTTTTTCTTTAAAGTGATCACGGAAATTTCGGGCCAAATGCCAAAACGACCCGGATAACCGATAAACCCGAACCCACGGTTCACGTTGATGAACTGCCCGAGTTCCTTGTAAATGCCCGCCCAATATTTGTAGCGCCATTTCACAGGGCTCCACTTGATCCATCCAGGAATCTCCACCCCAAACTGCATGCCGTGGGTGTGCCCGCTCAAGGTCAGGTGGAAATGGTAATCGTCATGGATCACCACATCTTCCCAATGCGAGGGGTCGTGGCTGAGCAGTATCTTAAAATCATTTGCGGAAACACCTTCTTTGGCCTTTTCGAGGTCCCCGGCCTTTTTAAAGCCGCCACGACCCCAGTTCTCCACACCCACCAAGGCAATTTTCTGCCCATCTTTTTCCAGGTATCGGTTGGAGTTCAAGATCAGGTCAAAGCCCATGTCCCGCTGCAGGTTCTTGAGGTCTTCGAGATTTTGTGCCTTCTCCTCTTCCGTGGGCCAAACGGCATAATCACCATAGTCGTGGTTGCCCAAAATGGAAAACTTGCCGTCCTTGGCCTCCAATCGGGCAAAGACATCCTTCCATGGTTCCATTTCGTTGGATCGGTTGTTCACCATGTCCCCAGTGAAGAAAATTACATCGCTTTTTTGCTCATTGATCAAGTCAATGCCGTAGGCCACTTTGTTATAATCGTCAAAACTGCCACTATGCACATCGGATATCTGTGTGATTTGGTAATTGTGAAAGGCATCCGGAAGGTCATCGAACTCCAGTTCGTACTTGAGCACCTGATAGTTGTATTTTCCGCGGTACATGCCATAGAGCAGGGCACCGAAAGGCAAGGCCGCCAAACCCAGCGCCAAACCACTGATGAACTTTCTGCGTGAAGGGAAATAGCTGGCATCGGGGTCGGACATCCCAACCAATTTGTTGTACCCAAACCCAAACAAACGCACCACATCTTCCAACAAAAGGAAAAAGCCCAATACCAGGGCCATCAGAAAAAATGCCGCAAAAATGGTTCCGGCCACGGCCATGGTCCCTTTGAATCCATTACTGGGATCGTAGCCCATGATCTTGATGGCCAAGAACAATAGTGCACCCAGAAACAAAATCCCATACGCCCAGTGCATCCAAGGACTTTTGAACAAGGTTCGGAAAGCCTGGAAACCGTATATGGCCAATACGACATACAGAAAGGCTAGAATGATAAATCGGGACATAGTATATTTTTTGCAAAATTATGGGTAATCCACTAGAATATAGGTCTTTTTAAATTTATTTAACGGCCTGCACAATGCTCCGCACCGTATCCACATGGGTGGTCGCCACCCTATCCTCCATCAAATGTTTGGCCGAATTCATGGGAATTTTCCCCGAAACATCGAACTGGTTTCCAAAGGAAGTCCCGGAACAGTGGACAGCCCTCAGACCTATCTTTTTGAACCCAACGGCATTGGAAGGAGAGACTCCTCCCCCGGCCATAATGGTCATGGAAGTTTGTTTCTGCCAACCTTCAAGCTGCTCCAATCCTTTTTCCGCGGAAGGATGCCCGCCCGAGGTCAGGATGGTATCGACCCCCATTCGTTCCAACTCCACCAAACAGGAGATGGGATCTTGGATCCAATCAAAAGCGCGGTGGAAGGTAAAATGCATCGGTTGGGCAAGTTCCACCAATTGCCGTGTCCGTTCCACATCCACAGAAAAATCCTTCCTCAGCACACCGGAAACCACTCCATCCACACCCAGTTCCATACAGGCTACAATATCCGCTTTCATCACTTCGAACTCGGTATCGGAATAGGTAAAATGACCGCTTCTTGGGCGGATGAGCACATGCACGGGAATGGTCAAACGTTCCCGCACCAATTGGATCAGGCCGATGGACGGGGTGATACCCCCTACCCCAAGTTCGGAACAGAGTTCGATTCGGTCCGCTCCTGCCTTTTGTGCATTTATGGCCGATTCCAAGGAATTGGCACAAACTTCTACAAGCATATTGCTATATTTATCCAGCTTAAAAATAAAGATCCCTTGCATGAAACGACGCAATTTCCTTAAAAATTCCAGCTTAACGGCAGCCGGATTGGTTTCTGCCTCGGCCATGGCGGCCTGTAAAACAGAGAACAAGCCCGAAGAAACACCCGCTTTGGGCACAATCCCGACCAATCCCATAAAACCCATCGTGGTCTGCACTTGGAACTTTATGAATGCCACCGACAAGGCTTGGCAAGTACTGAAATCGGGCGGAAGCTCCCTGGATGCCGTGGAACAAGGTGTGATGGTGGAAGAGGCCGATGTGACCAACGAAACCGTGGGCAAGGGTGGCCGACCAGATCGGGATGGGAATGTGACCCTGGATGCCTGCATCATGGACAAGGACGGCAATTGCGGGTCCGTGGTCTGCATGCAGAACATTGTACATCCTGTGTCCGTGGCAAGAAAAGTAATGGAAGAGACCCCCCACATCATTTTGGCCGGAAAGGGCGCTGAAAAATTTGCCTACGAACAAGGGTTCAAAAAAGAGGACCTGCTGACCGAAAGCACCCGAAAACAATACCAAGAATGGTTGAAAACTTCCAAATACGAGACCATCATCAACATAGAGAACCACGATACCATCGGCATGCTGGCCATTGACGAGAAAGGGGACATTGCCGGGGCCTGTACCACCAGTGGCATGGCCTACAAAATAGCCGGGCGCGTGGGCGATTCCCCCATCATAGGAGCTGGACTTTTTGTGGACAACGAAGTGGGCGGTGCCACCGCTACGGGCGTCGGCGAAGAGGTCATCCGCACTGTGGGCAGCTTTTTGACCGTGGAACTGATGCGACAGGGCAAAAGTCCGCAAGAGGCCTGTGAAGAGGGCGTAAAGCGCATCATGCAGAAAAACAAGGACCGTAAGGATTTCCAGATCGGGTTCCTGGCCATCAACAAAAATGGGGAAACCGGTGGGTATTGCGTGCATCCCGGCTTCACCTACCGCGAGTATAGCGAGAAGGGCCACGAGAACAGGGAAGTGACGAGTTTTTATAGTTAGATGTTAGACCGTTGCACTTTTAGACGTTGGATGTTAGACCGCTTCGCTTCTAGATGCAAGAGCAAAGACATCTTGATTCTTGATTCTCAAATCCAATATCTATCATCTAACCTCTTTTGAGCAGCAATTCGTACTTTTAATCCCCACCATTTTTTTGATGATCGTACATTACTGATTGTTTATTGAACATTGATATTTGAATAACATGCCTGAACAAAAAAGACTTTTCCTTCTCGACGCCTACGCACTTATTTTCCGTGGCTATTATGCCCTCATCAAAAACCCAAGGATCAATTCCAAGGGTATGGACACCTCCGCGATCATGGGTTTTATGAACTCCCTTTTCGATGTGATCAAGCGGGAACAGCCGGATCATTTGGCCGTGGCCTTCGACAAGGGCGGCAGTGTGGAGCGCACCGAACTTTTTGAAGCCTACAAGGCCAATCGGGACGAGACACCCGATGCCATTCGCATAGCCGTACCCTTCATCCAACAAATCCTGAAAGCGATGAAGATTCCCGTCGTGGAACTGAACGGTTATGAAGCGGACGACCTCATCGGCACCTTGGCAAAGCAGGCCGAAAAGGAAAACTACAAGGTGTTCATGGTGACGCCGGACAAGGATTTTGGCCAGTTGGTGAGCGAGAACATCTTTATGTACCGCCCGGCCCGATTGGGTAATGGCATCGAGATCTGGGGCATTCCCGAAGTCAAGAAACGCTTTGGGGTGGAACGCCCCGAACAGGTGATCGATTACTTAGGGATGATGGGCGATGCGAGTGACAACATTCCCGGACTGCCAGGGGTGGGCGACAAAACCGCCAAAAAGTTCCTTGCCGACTTCGGTTCTTTGGAAGGTTTGCTGAGCAATACGGACAAACTTTCGGGAAAAATGAGGGAAAAAGTGGAAGAGAATGCCGAATTGGGCCGACTTTCTCGAAAATTGGCCGAGATCAAGACCGATTGTGAGGTAACCTTTCACGCTGAAGATTATGAAATGTGTCCGCCTGATTTCGAAGAAGTACAAAAGATCTTTGAAGAGCTCGAATTCCGAAGGTTGAAGGAGCAGTTCATCAAAATATTCTCCGGTGAGGCAGAGGCCGGAACACAGGTGACCAGTACGGAAACCGCAAAACAAGAGGCCAAGGTGGCTGGCAGCGGACAGTTTACCCTATTCGGGGGCGACCCTACCGAGGCCCCGGCGACCATCAAGGATGTGAGCGGACGGAAGACCATTGCCGATGTTTCCCATTTTTATCAGACCGTGCAAAAGGGGCTGGCCATGGAACTGTTCCTGGAAACCTTGATGAAGCAACCTGCCGTGTGTTTTGACACGGAGACCACCTCCATCAACCCCTTGGAAGCGGAACTGGTGGGGATTGCTTTCAGTTGGTCGCCCGGCAAAGGGTTTTACGTGCCCTTTCCCGAATCAAAAAACGATGCCATGCCCTTGATCGAGAAGTTGCGTCCTTTCTTTGAATCGGAAACCATCCAAAAAATCGGGCAAAACTTGAAGTATGACATCAAGGTGATGCTCAATTATGGTGTGGAGGTCAAAGGAACGTTGTTCGATACCATGTTGGCCCATTACCTCATCAACCCCGATATGCGCCACAACATGGACGTGCTCTCGGAGACCTATCTCAACTATACGCCCGTATCCATCACCGAACTCATCGGCAAAAAGGGCAAGAACCAGTTGAACATGCGGCAGGTGCCATTGGACCAGCAGACCGAATATGCCGTGGAGGATGCCGATGTCACCTATCAGTTGGCGCAGCATTTTGCTCCTGAGCTCAAAGAGACGGGCACCGACAAATTGTTTGCCGAGATAGAGGTTCCGTTGCTACGCGTTTTGGCGGATATGGAACGGGAGGGCATCAACCTGGATGAAGCCTACCTGAAAGACCTCTCGACTGCGCTCGAGGCAGACATTGCGGAGTTGGAAAAGAAGATTTACGAGCAGGCCGGAGAGCAGTTCAATATTGCTTCTCCCAAACAGTTGGGCGATATCCTTTTTGAGAAATTAAAATTGGTGGACAAGCCCAAAAAGACCAAAACAGGGCAATATTCCACCGCAGAAGACGTGCTTTCCTATCTTGCCAAGGACCATGAGATCATCCAAAATGTATTGGACTACCGCGGACTCACCAAACTGAAGAGCACCTATGTGGATGCCCTACCGAATGAAGTGCAAAAACACAGCGGCCGGGTACACACGGACTATATGCAAACGGTGGCCGCTACGGGCCGTTTGAGCAGCAACAACCCCAATTTGCAGAACATCCCCATTCGCACAGAGCGGGGCCGACAGGTGCGCAAGGCGTTTATCCCAAGGGATGAAAACTATGTTTTACTTGCGGCGGATTACTCCCAGATAGAACTCCGCATCATTGCAGCTTTAAGTGAAGAGGACACCATGATCTCCGCTTTTAAACACGGGGAGGACATCCATGCTTCCACAGCATCGAAGGTGTTCAACGTGCCGATCGGAGAAGTGACCCGCGAGCAGCGCAGCAATGCCAAAACGGTGAACTTTGGGATCATTTATGGGGTATCTGCGTTTGGATTAAGTAACCAAACCGACCTGAGCCGCACCGAGGCCAAGGACCTTATCGATACGTATTACAAGACCTATCCCAAGCTGCGGAACTATATCAGCGAGCAGATAGATTTTGCCCGCGAACATGGCTATGTGCAGACCATTTTGGGCCGAAGACGCTATTTAAAGGACATCAATGCCGGGAACCAAGTGGTGCGCGGGGCCGCGGAGCGCAACGCGGTGAATGCGCCCATACAGGGAAGTGCGGCGGACATCATCAAGATTGCGATGATCAACATCCACAAAAAACTATCCGAAGGAAAATACAAAACCAAGATGTTGCTGCAAGTACATGATGAATTGGTGTTCGATTGCTACAAGCCCGAATTGGAGGACATGAAAAAATTGATCAAATCCGAAATGGAGAACGCTTACCAACTCTCCGTGCCCTTGGATGTGGAAGTGGGCGTGGGCGAAAATTGGTTGGAGGCGCATTGATATTGAACTATTAATACCAAGTAACAATGAAAATAGCATTATTACTCTCTCTATTTGTCAATTTCAGTGTCTTCGGACAAAGTTCAGATATGAAACCCATCCAAGAGGATACTCTTTATCACTCAACTTACCCGGAAGGAGTATATGTGACCAAAGCTGATTTCGTCAATAAAACTCCAAGTGAAAATTACAAGGTATATCCTGTTGATTTATTTGGCGGGGAAAGACTACCAGAGGTTTCCAAAGTGCATAACTGTTATTTTTTTGATGTGAAGACTTCGCAAAAAGCCAAGAATGTTTTTGCCGTATCCTTTAATGGGTCCCTCTATTTCCAAATCAAGGCCATTTTAAAAAACAGGAACAAAGATGATAAAGCCCAAAGTGCCAATCGTCCCAATTCGTTCGTAATGGCGATTATGGGAGGTGAAAACTATCTGTATACCGAGGCTGAGCTGGTAAATAAATGGGCCGCTGGAACCGCTGTTAACTTTGGTGCGGCTGGAGGTGCAATTTACCAAGACCTCATTATGGGAAAAGGAATTGTTTGGGACTTTAAAAAAGAAGAGTTCAACATTTTCATATCTTGTAAAGACTATAATGAGTTTATAGAAGACAAGTTGGCCACTGGGTTACAAAGTTGTGAACAGCACGACCCCGATATGTTCGAGGTAAGAAAAGCCATATCGGAAATCAAATAACCTCATTCATCACCAAAACACTGTCAACCGATAAAAATTAACACCCTAACCTCAAAAGAATTCAATAAACATCATCTCTATTCTTCAACCATTACACCCATCTATTCACTTTCTACAATGGAAACAACCATAGAACTCCTCTATTTCACCGGTAAAACCTGTGGGGTGTGCAAAGTGCTCAAACCAAAATTGTTGGAAGCCGTTGGGGAAAATTTCCCCAAAGTAAATATACGTGTGGTGGATGTGGAAGAGGAAATGGAATTCAGAGGGCAATGCATGGTGTTTACCCTCCCCGTGGTCATCATCAAAGTGGATGACAAGGAGATATACCGTTTTGCCAGAAGTTTTTCGGTGTATGAAGTAGTACAGAAACTTGAGCGACTGAGCGGGAAATAAAGTTTCCTATATCCATATTTATCATATTTGGATATATTTTTTCTGCCTTAGATTAAAAATTGGAGGTCATGAACATCAGTTTTACCAAAAAACAAGAAGCATACATCAATGAGCAGGTCGCTTCAGGTGAATATCAAAACAACAGTGAAGTCATCAGGGATGCATTAAGGTTGCACAGCATTTATAGGGATAAAGTGATCCAGGACTTGAGAAAGGAAATCGAGAAAGGATGGGATGGCCCGGATAGCAAGTTGAGCATTGGGCAGATCATTGCATCCAAAAAATAATGGCATATTTACTTGTCCTTTCGGAAGAAGCCGTTGAAGATATCGACGAAATTTTCGGGTTCGGGGAACATAAGTTCGGAAAAGCTCAGGCATTACACTATTTATTGGGACTTGAACAACATTTCAAAAAGCTAAAATTCAATCCATTCATAGGTCGGGAGCGTAATGAGATCAAAGTAGGCCTCTACAGTTTACCCTATGTTTCCCATACTTTTTTTTCCGCATCCTAAAGAACAAAATCAGAATTGTCAGGGTACTGCACGGTAGTCGAGACCTCATAAAATTCCTCCAGTAAGGCCCTATATTTCAACAAATAATGCCTTTTTTAAAAAATATCCGCTCCTCCTAAATTTTCCATCAACGGATCGAACAATTTTATACCTTCATTCGAAAATCCATTACGTATAAAATGATTCATCCCGATACAGAATTGCGCTTTATCAGCAACGAAATTGGCTACGGCGTCGTGGCCACCAAATTCATTCCCGCAGGGACCATTACCTGGGTGCTCGACGAGTTGGATCGCGAGTTCACCCCTCTGGAATTGCAACGGATGGACCCCATCTACCAAAACATCCTGGACACCTACACCTTTCGGAACAACAAGGGCAACTACATCCTCTGTTGGGACAACGGGCGCTACGTGAACCACAGTTTCAACTCCAATTGTCTTACCACTGCCTACGATTTTGAGATTGCCATCCGCGACATCCAACCCGGGGAGCAGCTCACGGACGACTATGGCTACCTCAACATCCCCATTCCCTTTAGGGCCGCCGATGAGGGCACCCGCCGAAAAGTGGTGTACCCCGACGACCTTCTGAAATACTACAAGGTCTGGGACAAAAAAATTGAGAAGGTGTTCGGCCACATCACCCAACTACAACAACCCTTGCGGCCCATCCTTACCGAGGGGCTTTGGAACAAGATCGAACACATTATAGGCGGCGAAGAGGAACTCGAATCCATCTTGGCCAATTTCTATAACGGAAACCATGTAGCACATTCCAAATAACCCACCAAAAACCAAAAAAGGCACCCAATTGGGTGCCTTTTCCATTCTTCTTCATAACAATTTAATTGCCAAAACTATTGGCCAGTCGTGGTCTTGGGCTTTTGCTCCGCATAAACAAATCCGTAAGCGGTTTAAAGTGTCGCTTCCACTGAAATGGAGCAAAGTCGAACCACAATTTTACTTCAGTGGCCTCGCCACCTTCCACTTGGAAACCATCTTCGATGGCAAAATCCAATCGGTCGAAGGTGTTGGCGGATTCCTCCAGCCCATCCTCATAGACAAACTGGTTGCCCCAACCTGCCAGATAAAACCGGAGTTTGGTATAATGGCCCGCGGGCAGGGAAAGTACACTTTTGGAACGCAGAAACGTCCCAGATGGTATTCCCTTTAGGGAAACCGGGTTCTGGCCCGGGAAATCCATGATAAAATGTTCCTTGTCATCTGCATCAATGGCAGAGAACTTTGTAATGTTCAACAACATTTCCGAGACTTTCAGCGTGGTGGCGGCCTCGTTTTTCAAGATCAATTCCTTGATGGTCCGCTCCTCTGCATACCAATCACCAATGGCGTTGGGGGCAAAAGGGACGGTGGACCATATCGTGGGATAAAAGCTCATTTTTTTCATAGCGCGTATATTTTGGGTTATACGGGTACAAAGTTGGAGCAAACCCATAGCCTGGGCGTCCAATAAATTGACCAGTTTATATGCTGTATTACCTCGAAATGCAGATTTTAAGATTTCTTTAGGTTAAAATGACATAAATTTCATAATACAGTGATTACAATTGACCCCATAATCTGGCAACACCCAAAACTCCCAAGATGAACATGGTGGAATATCAGCTTTTGGCAGTGCTAAAAAGACTATATTTCTTTCCGTAAAATCATTGAATGAAAATCAACGTCCTATTTCTGATACTGGCCCTACTGGCGGAGGTTATTGGCACTATTGGCGGCTTTGGGTCATCGGTCTTCTTTGTGCCCTTGGGAAACTTCTATTTTGATTTTTACTCCGTTCTGGGAATGACGGCCATTTTTCACCTCTCCAGTAACATCAGCAAAATATTCCTGTTCAAAAAAGGGCTGGACAAGAAGCTATTACTCTACATCGGCGTGCCTTCCGTGCTGTTCGTGATCATCGGTGGGTTTTTGTCGAAAATGGTGGACAGTGGTGCCCTGGAAATAGTCTTGGGGATTTTTTTGGTGGTCTTCAGTCTGCTGTTCCTCATCAAAAGTGAAATCGTGGTGCTGCCCAATAAGAAGAATGCCATGATCGGGGGAACGTTGTCCGGGTTCTCGGCAGGGCTTCTGGGTACAGGTGGGGCCATCCGCGGCCTCACGATGGCCGCCTTCAATCTGGAGAAAAATGCGTTCATCGCCACTTCGGCCTTTATCGATTTCATGATCGATTTCTCACGCACCTTTGTGTACTACGACAACGGCTATATCGGAAAACAGGAGTTGACCTACCTCCCTTTTTTATTGGTCATTGGTTTTGTGGGCACGTATTTGGGCAAGAAAATCTTGGCTTACATCCCGCAGGAAAAATTCCGAAAGTTGAGCCTTATTTTTATCTTGATCATCGGTCTGGCCACCATTGTCCAGTTGATGGTGAAACACTGGGGTCAGTTCCCCTCGTAATTGTCCCCCATTTGGTCCAAAACCCTTAAAAAGGTTTCAAACTCCACGGAATCGATTTTTTTTACGGCCAGTTTTCGCAAGTTCAGGGCGCTGGGCAAGGTCAGTTCAATGATTTTCCTCCCCTCCTCGGTGAGTTCCAGTTTAAAACGCTTTTGGTCACCCTCGAACCGGGTCTTGGTGATCCACCCCTTGCGTTCCATACCACCGATTACCCTGGAAATGGTGGCACGGTTGCGGAAGTTACCCTTCACGATCTCCCTTTGGCTCGCCTCATCGCCCAGTTCATAAATCTGGTGCATGATCACCCACTGCTCGATGGTCACCTCCACCCCCAGTTCATCAAAGGCCCTCAAATAGGCTTTTTGTATTTTGCGGAGCACTAGGTCCAAGTGCAGCCCTATCCCCTGTATTTCATCAATCCGGTTGAGCATTCCAAAACTAATTGCCACAAAAATAGGGATTCAGTTTTTGATGTCTTTCCCACCAGAGGAAATTGACCCTCAATTTTAACCCAATTTTATCCCCAAAAGTACAGAAGTGAGTCAAAAAATACTTATTTTTGTTGTTAATGCAACAAAATAGAACTAAACAATAAATCATACAGAACATGGCTACATCAACACTTCCTAAGACGCAAAAGGGTACCGAACAGGATTTTATGCCCATCAACGGCACGGACTATATCGAATTGTATGTGGGCAACTCCAAACAGGCCGCCCATTTTTACAAGACTGCTTTTGGATTCCAATCCTTGGCAAAGGCAGGCCTAGAAACCGGTTTGAAGGATCGGGAAAGTTACGTAGTGGTGCAGGACAAGATCCGTTTGGTGCTGACCTCTCCCCTAAAAAGTGGCACCGAGATCGGGAAACATATCGACAAGCACGGTGACGGCGTCAAGGTAGTGGCCCTTTGGGTGGACGATGCCACCTATGCCTACAATACGGCCATGGAACGTGGTGCCAAATCCTATATGGAGCCCAAGGTTGAAGAAGATGCTAGCGGAAAAGTGGTGCGCTCGGGTATTTACACCTATGGTGAGACGGTCCACATCTTTGTGGAACGAAAAGATTATAACGGTACTTTTCTACCTGGTTTCAAGAAATGGGAAACCCCAGATTACAACCCGCCTTCCACCGGCCTAAAGTTTGTGGACCATATGGTGGGCAACGTAGGCTGGAACCAAATGGACCATTGGGTGAATTTTTATGAAGATGTATTGGGCTTCCGCAATATTCTTTCGTTTGATGACAAGGACATTTCCACAGAATACACCGCCTTGATGAGCAAGGTGATGAGCAACGGGAACGGACGCATCAAATTCCCCATCAATGAACCCGCCGAAGGAAAGAAAAAATCCCAAGTGGAGGAATACCTCGATTTTTATGAGGGTGAAGGCGTGCAGCACGTTGCCGTGGCCACGGATGACATTATCAAGACGGTCCGTGATTTGAGGAGCCGCGGGGTGGAATTCCTTCAGGTTCCCGCTACCTACTACGATGCCGTAACCGATCGGGTGGGCGAAATCGATGAGGACATCGCCCCATTGAAGGAACTGGGCATCTTGGTGGACCGTGATGACGAAGGGTACCTACTCCAGATTTTTACCAAGCCTGTGGAGCCACGTCCAACCATGTTCTTCGAAATCATCCAAAGAAAAGGCGCACAATCGTTTGGAAAAGGTAACTTTAAGGCACTGTTCGAAGCCATTGAGCGCGAACAGGAGCTAAGAGGCACTTTACATTAATATGTTATGAGTGATGGGTTAAGAGTTATGAATCTGATTAACTTTTAACTCTGAACTCCGAACTCTAAACTGAGAAAAAATGCCCATATACCACAAACTCGGGAAAATTCCGCAGAAACGGCATACCCAGTTCGAAAAACCGAACGGGGGGCTCTATTACGAGCAGCTTTTCGGCACCATCGGTTTCGATGGCATGTCGTCCCTGTCCTATCACGTCCATCGTCCTACGCAGGTGAAGGAAATTGGGAAGGCCATTGACGTATCGCCCAACATTGCGGTGGAAAAGAACATCACCAGCAGAAAACTTATCGGCTTCGATGTAGAACCGAAGGATGATTTTTTGGATGCCCGCGAACCCCTTTTGGTGAACAGCGATGTGCACATTGGTTTGGCTGCCCCCAAGAAGTCCCTCACGGATTATTTTTACAAGAATGCCGATGCCGATGAGATGCTTTTCATCCATAAGGGATCGGGAACCTTGAAAACTTTTTTGGGCAACATCCCTTTCGAATATGGGGATTACCTCGTCATTCCCCGCGGGATGATCTACCAAATCGAGTTTGATACCGAGGACAACCGCATCCTGTATGCGGAATCCTTTCATCCCATTTATACTCCAAAACGCTACCGAAACTGGTTTGGGCAGTTGTTGGAGCATTCCCCCTACTGTGAACGGGACTATAAATTGCCACAGGACCTTCAGACCTTTGATGAAAAAGGAGAGTTTTTGATGAAAATCAAAAAGCAGGGCATGTTGCATCAATTGGTGTATGCCAGCCATCCTTTTGATGTGGTCGGTTGGGACGGATATAATTTTCCCTACGGATTTTCCATCCACAATTTTGAACCCATCACGGGCCGAGTGCATCAACCGCCACCGGTACACCAAACGTTTGAGACGAGTGCCTTTGTGGTGTGTTCGTTCTGCCCAAGGTTGTACGACTACCACCCGAAAGCCATTCCGGCTCCTTACAATCATTCCAACATAGACTCCGATGAGGTGTTGTATTATGTGGATGGGGATTTTATGAGCCGCACCGGGATTGGACCGGGATACATTTCGTTGCATCCGGCAGGTATTCCGCACGGGCCACACCCAGGCACTTATGAAGCCAGCATCGGCAAAAAGAGTACAGAGGAACTGGCAGTGATGATCGACACCTTCAAACCGTTGAAAATCACCGAAAACGCCCTGAAAATCGACGATGGTAAATATTACAAATCGTGGTTGGGGTAATTATTAAGGCCAAATGCCTTCTGTCTTTTCGAGCGCAGTCGAGAAATGAAGGTCTTTTATTGCTCTCGACTGCGCTCGAGCTGACATAAAAACACATTTATGATTATAAACATCCCAGAAAACTCAGATTTTTCCATCCATAATATTCCCTTCGGGATTTTTTCCACTGAAGACAGGAGCCCACGTGTGGGCGTAGCCATTGGCGAACATATTCTCGACTTGGCTGCCGTGGCGGAACTCGATGTGTTCGAATTCAACACGGCCGTTTTGGAAAAGGATACCCTCAATGATTTTATTTCCCTGGGGAAGGAAATCACCAATCGGGTGCGGAAAAAAATCCAATATTGGCTAAAGGACAATCAATCCCCATTGGCTGGAAAACCGGAACTTTTTGTGAAGCAGTCCGAAGCCCACATGCACATGCCCGTTTCGGTGGGGGACTATACCGATTTTTACTCCAGCATAGAACACGCCACCAATGTGGGCAAGATGTTCCGTGATCCTGAAAATGCCCTTTTGCCCAACTGGAAACATATTCCGGTGGGCTATCACGGCAGAGCAAGTTCCATTATTGTGAGCGGACAACCCATCCATCGACCCAAGGGCCAGACTTTGCCCAACAATGCGGATGCTCCCGTCTTCGGACCCACACAACGATTGGATTTTGAACTGGAAATGGGCTTTATCTGCGGTAAGGACACCCAATTGGGCGAATCCGTCTCCACCGAAGAAGCCGAGGATTACATCTTTGGCTTGGTCTTGTTCAACGATTGGTCGGCAAGGGACATCCAAAAATGGGAATATGTGCCCCTCGGACCCTTTTTGGCCAAGAACTTTGCTTCTTCCATCTCGCCTTGGGTGGTGACCTTGGAGGCCTTGAAACCGTTCAAAGTGGCAGGACCAACCCAAGAACCCAAAGTGCTGCCCTATTTGGCCTATGAGGGTGAGAAAAACTACGATATCAATCTGGAAGTGGGCATTACGCCCGAGGGGAGCGAAGAAACTACGGTTTGCCATAGCAATTTCAAGTATATGTATTGGAATATGGCCCAACAGTTGGCTCACCACACCGTGAACGGCTGTAACATTAATGTGGGTGATATGATGGCTTCGGGGACCATTTCCGGTAAAGAAGATGATTCCTTTGGCTCGATGTTGGAGCTGGCCTGGATGGGAACCAAACCCGTAAAAATGAAGGATGGTTCGGAACGCAAGTTTATCAACGATGGCGATACGGTGACTCTTCGCGGTTTCGCCCAAAATGGCGATATTAGGGTTGGATTCGGGGAAGTTTCCACCAAAGTGCTTCCTGCGAAATAACTGGGTAGCTGAGCGGAGTCGAAGCTACCGAGTCTCAAATAGTGGCTTCGACTACGCTCAGCCACCTTATGAATTACGACATCGACTCCGCTCAGTCGCCTATGCTTTAAAAATATACCATGATCAAAACCGTAAACCCAACCCAAGTAAGTCAACCTGAACTGCACAGTATTCTGCTCACAGCGGTGGCCCCAAGGCCCATCTGTTTTGCCAGCACCATCGACAAAGATGGGAATGTGAACCTGAGCCCGTTCAGTTTTTTCAATGTGTTCAGTTCCAATCCGCCCATCATGATTTTTTCGCCTTCGCGAAGCGGTAGGGACAATTCCTTGAAACATACCCATGAAAACGTATTGGAAGTCCCCGAGGTGGTCATCAATATTGTGAACCACAACATGGCGGAACAAATGTCACTTTCCAGCACAGCCTATGCCAAAGGGGTGAACGAATTTCAAAAGGCGGGATTTACCGAAGTGCCCAGTGAAAAGGTGCGACCACCCCGCGTGGCCGAATCCCCCGTTTCTTTTGAGTGTACGGTGCAAGAGGTCATCGAATTGGCCCAAACCCCGGGAGCGGGCAACCTGATCATCGCGAAAGTGGAACTCATCCATGTGGACGATGCCTATTTTACCGATGGCATTCTTGACACCGAAAAATTAGACCTTGTAGGCCGTATGGGAGGCAATTGGTACATCCGGGCCATCAAGGATTCGCTGTTTGAAATTCCAAAACCGCTCCGCACCCATGGCATTGGGGTGGATGCCTTGCCAAAAGGCATTCGGGAAAGCGAAGTACTTACCGGAAACAATCTGGGACGACTGGGCAATGTGGAAAGTTTGCCAACAACATCCGAAGTTGAAATCATCATAAAAGCGGATGGAGTGGCAAATCTGTCTAAAAAGGAACTCCACACTTTAGCCCAACAGCTTTTGGAAGCCGGGGATACGGAAAAGGCCATGGCTCTTTTGCTTTATGGGGAAAGATTATAAAAATCAGTGGGTTTACTCTAAATCACATTATAAGATGAGAATTCCAATATTGATGATTTTAACGATTATAATTTGTTCTTGTGGAAAGAACTCCAAAGACTACAATGCATTAAAAGAACAAATTGAACTCGGTCTTGACAAGGATCAAGAAATCAGGAAAAAGTTCATGGATAAATATCAAGAAACAGGAAATATAGATTTAGAATTAAACCGGAGAATGGGACAAATTGATTCTATTAATCAGATATATGCTTTTAGGTTCCTTGATATATATGGATACCCAAAATATTCAGAGGATGGCCGAAAGTTATGTGAAGGCATCTTTTATATACTTCAACACAGCAATCAACAAAATATGAAAAAGTATGTTGACGAATTAAAAGAAGCAGCTTTTAAAGGGGAAGCTTCCCTAACTCATTATGCACTTATGAAAGATAGGATTCTTATGAATGATGGGAACAAACAGATTTATGGCAGTCAGCTAAGCTCATATAAAGATAAGAATGGGCATATAACCAACAACTTCTTCGTTTGGCCAATAAAAGACCCAACTAAAGTTGATAGCCTTAGAAAAGCAATGGGATTCAAAACCACCGTAGCAGAATATGCAAAACAGATGAACGCAGAGTATAATGTAGATGAAACATTGCCAACATCTAATTAATTCGACCAACATTCAAATAAAGCATGAAAAAAAACATCGAATCCATCTTTAAGCCCCATTTGGAGCCCAAAGAGGTATATAAAGGAGGAAAGAACATTCCGCCATCCAATAAAAAAATCTATAAACTGTCGTCCAACGAAAATCCCTTGGGTGCATCACCCAAAGCGGTTGCGGCTATGAAAGCGGCCTTGGAGCATATCGACATCTACCCAGACCAAACCGACATCCGCCTTCGGGAAGTCTTGGTCAAGGATTTTGATGGAAAACTACGCACTGACCAATTTCTTTGTGGCAACAGTGGTTCGGAAATCATCGATATCCTTTTGAGGGCCTTTATCAATGAAGGGGACGAGGTCATCTATTCCAACCCCTGCTTTTTGCCCTATTCTGTTTTTTCCAGATGGTATGGAGCCAAGACCATCGATATTCCTTTGCTTTCCCCTAACTACAATTTGGATGTGGAAGGGATTTTGAACGCCATTACGGAACGGACCAAGATCATTTTCCTGACCAGCCCGAACAACCCAACGGGCACCTATATTCCCAAACCCGTGTTGGACGACTTTTTGGAACGGGTTCCCAAGAACATTCTCATCGTTTTTGATGAAGTCTATCGCCACTTTGCGGATGCTAAGGATTATGTGACCGCCCTGCCCTATGTTCTGGCAGGACACAATGTACTTGGCCTCAACAGCTTTTCCAAAACCTATGGGTTGGCGGGTCAGCGAATCGGCTATGCCTACACCACCACTACCATTGCCAACTATATCCGGTTGATCCAAAAACCGTTTTTGCTGCCCTTGACGTCCATCGAGGCAGGCATCGGAGCCTTGAACGATTCGGAGTTTATCGAAAAAACGGTACAGACGGTTCTCGATGGTAGAACCTATCTCGCACAGGAATTCGACCACCTCGGTATCCAATACTGGCCCAGTCAGGCCAACTTTTTTATCATAGACCCTCCGTTGCCTGAAATGGAATTCACGGACCGGATGATGGAAGAAGGCATTATGGTGCGGCCCGTTTCGCAATTTGGTGCCCCCGGAAAAGTTCGTATCACCATAGGTGACGCTGAAGCCAACGAGGCATGTGTTAAAGCGATGCGGAAAATAATGGGCGTGTAGCCGTCATGCTTCGACTTCCTGCCCGTCCGGCAGGCTGGCGCTCAGCATCCATGTAAAATGAATGTCAGTTCGAGTTTTTTCCTTTAGGAAAAAGTATCGAGAACTATTATTTTCCTTCGATTTTCCTACAACACAAATCGATACGTTGCCTTCAACAAAAAGATATTCTGGGGCTTCTGTCCAAATATATTATCCCCCAAACTGGGCAATAGTCCATCCGTAGGGTCACCACTTCGGGACACATCCTGCGACCAGACCAAGAATATCTCGGAACCGGGTATGTACTCCCATCGGACCACCAAATTGGAGCGGAACTGCACGAAGGAGAAATCAGGGTTGTCAAAACTGAAGTCCGCAACATTGTCCAGATCTTCATCAATGGCATACACCCCATCTCTCAAAGTGGCTTGGTTGGCCCCATACTGCACAAATCTATCCTCAAACCGCTTGGCCGTGGCATCGGTAATATGCTTGAAGTTGGAATACCTACCCCTCGAAATAAAGGGCTGCCCCCAATATTGGATGGTCAGGTTGGGGTTGATGGTATAGTTCAACCGAACGGACATGCTCAGGGTGCGTTGGTCTATCTCCCCGTTCAGATATCTTGGGGAACCGCCCACGTCATCAAAATTGTCAATGAACTGGAGTTGGTCCCTGTTGATGTTCAGAGATGGGAAAGCAGAGATCCTTAAGGCATTTGTGGGTTGATAAATCACCCCTCCTTCCACATAATAGGACCTAAAGGAATTGTCCACCGCTTTCCGACCCTCATGGTAAATACTAAAGATCAATTTCTTCCGACCATCCGTTTCCACACCGTTCCAAAAACTCATCCATGGTGACAGTCGCAACCTCGGCCCTCCCCTGAGTGCAAAATTGGAATATTCGATGGGCGCATAGTTGAACCCAAAATTGCTGAACCAGTTTCCCTTCCAGTTCTGCCAACTGTTGGTATTGAACTGCATATAGTTATGGTTCCCCCCAAAGTCCCAGGCTGTCCAATGGTTGTAGTTGATGCCCACCTGCCTGAACGTACTGTCGGGTTTCAAGGTTCGGTACCCTATCCAAGTATAGTGTCGGATATCGTCCGCTTGGCGTTGGAAGCCAATATCATTGAGTTCGAGTTCCGGGGATCTCCACGTGCCGCCCGACTCGAACCTCCAATTTCCCTTGCCCAGTTTACCAATTTGGACATTTCCCCCAGTACCCGTCAATGAGGTCCTGGTAGTGTCCACAGAAACATGGTCGGCATCCACCCTATGGAACAAATGCGCAATGGAACGTTGGGTACCGCGGATGGCCTGCTCGCTTCCGGTCACATGGCTCAGAATGATGTCGCCTTCCACATACCAGTCCCTATTGTTCCACTGGTGTTTGAAATCAAGGGCACCTGTATATGCGGATTGGTGCAAAAAGTCAAGTTCTTGAGGCAAATCTTCCCTATTGGTCGAGGTAAAAATTCCACCAACATAGGAATTTCGATTGTTGAAATCCTTTTGCAATCTGCCCACAAAATAATTGGTCAGGGGTTCCACGGTCTCTTCCCTGCGATTGCCATTTTCATCGACAATGGTGGCCTGCCGCCGTCCGGTGACGCTTTCCAATACCCCAATGGCCCATCCATTCTTCGTCTTTCCACTGAATTTTGCCGCACCGATGATCGGTGTGTTGTCCGGTTGGTCCACAAACTCCCCATCCATCGTGCTGGGATACCCTTGTGGGCTTCTTCCGATCCGTCTGGAATAAAACACGTTATCGGAACCAAAGGTATTGCCCGCCTCCGATTGCGAAACACTGAAGTCAAAAATGTTCTTGTTCTCCACAAAGAAGGGCCGTCTTTCCTGAAAGAATATCTGGAAACCGTCCAAAGCAATGGCCGAAGGGTCTGCGTCCACCTGGCCAAAGTCAGGGTTCACTGTGAGGTCCAGGGTAAGGTCGTTGGTGATCCCGATCTTGGCATCCAATCCACCCGTTATGTCACTATCATTGCCATCCTTAAATGGGTTTCCTTCCTCCGCTTCGTAGGTTTCCATTCGGGCCACGGTATAGGGTTGTATCTCCAATTGCTTTTGCGGTTGGATGTTCTTCAGACCGTGCAGTTCGCCAAACTCACTGACGAATCCGGCCACATCCCTAGGTAGGCGCTGCCAAACGGAGCGTTCCTCGTTCTTGAAATAGCGTCTCATGACCTGAAGCCCCCATACTTGGTTCTCCTCGTTGCCAAACTTGATCTGACTGAGGGGAATCCGCATCTCGGCCGTCCATCCTTCACTATCGGTATGGGTCTTTACGTACCAGATCGGGTTCCAACTATCATCCTCATTGGCCCCGTTATTGGATTCAAACACATCCCCTTTTACCCCGGCTGCAGTGACGATGAAACCAAAGGCGGTCCTTTGGTCGTGGTAACTGTCAATGAATACCCCGATCCAATCGCCCTCAAAGCCATCCCGCCTCGATAAGCGTTTCATGATCTTGTCCGGTTCGGTATCAAAACATCGGATACCTATATAAAGTGACTTTTCGCCATACACCATCTTAAATGCCGTCTGTTGTCCGGGTGGGGTATTCTCATCGGGTCGTTGCTCAATGAAGTTGTCCCCCCATTCCACCAGATTCCAGGCCGGATCGTCCAAAATACCATCAATGGTAGGTGGGGTTTCACTGCCCAAATCCTTGGTCATATAAATTTTCTTGGGGACCACATTGGTGGTGTCCTGGGCTTCAAGTTGGAAGGTAAGAAGGGTGAGTAAAATAAAAGGTATATATTTCACTTGTCCGTTTATTGATTGGTTTGATTACCCTAAAGACCACGTTAATATGGGTTAGTTACAGCACTCTTGTTTTTTAAGTTTTTTTTAACGTTTAAAGCGTGATGTTTGTACTGTTTTTGTGCGGAAGATGAAAAAATGAAAAAAGGCAAAAAAATATTCCCAATCAACCGTTTGTAATTCAATCTAATAATTGTACATTTGCAGCCCGTTTATCGGGATAGGTATTTAAATCAATAATATTCTAGAAGTGGACACATTAAGTTATAAGACTATTTCCGCCAATAAATCTACCGTTGACAAGCAATGGTTATTGGTTGATGCAGAGGGGCAGAACTTGGGAAGATTGGCATCAAAAGTGGCCAAATTGCTTAGGGGGAAATACAAGACCAACTTTACTCCCCATGTGGATTGTGGGGACAATGTAATAGTCATCAATGCCGAGAAGGTGAACTTGACCGGCAACAAATGGGATGACAAAGTGTATTTGAGATATACCGGGTATCCCGGTGGACAGCGTTCCGCTACAGCAAAAGAAGTATTGAAGAAACACCCTGAGCGCATTATCGAAAACTCCGTGAAGGGAATGTTGCCAAAGAACAAACTTGGTGCTGAAATCTACAGAAACCTAAAGGTTTATGTAGGTGCCGAGCACGGACAGGAAGCGCAAAAACCAAAGGCAATAAACTTAAACGACTACAAATAAATGGAAGTGGTTCATAAGATAGGAAGAAGAAAGACCGCAGTGGCCAGAGTATATGTCTCCGAAGGATCTGGAAACATAACCGTGAACAAAAGGGACCTTAACGATTACTTTAGCACTGCCACTTTGCAGTACAAGGTAAAACAACCTTTCACCCTTACCGAGACCGAAGGAAACTATGATGTAAAGGTCAATGTATATGGTGGAGGGATCACCGGTCAGGCAGAGGCAGTTCGCTTGGCATTGTCCAGGGCCATGTGCGAGATCAATGCTGAGAACAGGGAAGTCCTGAAGCCAGAAGGCCTTTTGACAAGGGATCCAAGAATGGTGGAAAGAAAGAAATTCGGTCAGAAGAAAGCCCGTAAGAAATTCCAATTCTCCAAACGTTAATATTGCGGTGCCTCGGCACCTCTATATAAGTTCATTGAAAACCCTGGAAACCATTTTCAGGGTTAAATTTTTAACCAAGTTGTCGTTGTTCCAAAAGGAAATAAAAGAATCGACTTTTTGGAATTTAGTTTAGCATCTAAATGGGTTGGGCGAACCTAAAAGTGACCACCAACGCATTGCTACTACAACGGAACGTAAACTAAGTACAAAAAAATGGCAAGTAAAATTGAAGTAAAAGACTTACTGGAAGCAGGTGTGCATTTTGGACACCTAACACGAAAGTGGAATCCCAACATGGCTCCCTACATCTACATGGAGCGAAACGGTATCCACGTCATCAATCTCTACAAAACTGTAGCAAAACTTGAGGAAGCCAACGAGGCCCTTAAGAAAATTGCGGCCTCTGGACGAAAAATCCTTTTTGTGGCCACCAAAAAACAAGCGAAGGACATTGTTGCCGACAAGGTATCCAAAGTGAACATGCCCTACATCACAGAAAGATGGCCCGGTGGTATGTTGACCAACTTTGTCACCATCCGTAAGGCAGTCAAGAAAATGGCCGCCATTGACCGTATGAAAAAAGATGGGACCTTTGACACCCTTTCCAAAAAAGAAAGATTGCAAGTGGACCGTTTGCGTGCCAAATTGGACAAAAACTTGGGCTCCATTGCGGACATGACCCGTTTGCCAGGTGCACTTTTCATCGTGGACACCATGCGTGAGCACATTGCTGTCAAGGAAGCGTTGAAATTGAACATCCCTATTTTCGCGATGGTCGATACCAACTCCGACCCAAGACCCATCGATTTCGTTATCCCTGCCAATGATGACGCCGGAAAATCCATCGAGGCCATTTTGGAAGAAGTGACCAAGGCTGTGGCCGAAGGTTTGGCCGAGCGCAAAAATGATAAAGGCAACGACAAAGATGAAGACGAGGAAGAAGAAGTAACACAAAAAGCTGTTGCCATCGATGAAGATGATGAGGATGATGTAAAACCTTCCAAAAAAGGGAAGGCAGTTGCCAAAGACGTAAAACCAGTGAAAGCTGAAAAGGCAAAAGTCGATGACCTGACCAAGGTTGAAGGCATTGGCCCCAAAGCAGCCGAAGCATTGGTTGAAGCTGGGGTATCCACCTACGCCAAGCTTTCTGAAACATCTGCCGAAGAGATCAAGGAAATCCTGACCGACGCGAGCTCTACCATGGCCCATTTGGATCCAACTTCTTGGCCAAAGCAAGCCAAAATGGCCGCTGAAGGGAACTGGGACGAATTGAAGGAATGGCAGGACAGCGTTAAAGGAGGGGTTGAATAAACCATCTTGATTTAACATTGCCCTAAACTGAAACACTCAAATAGTGTTTTACTTTACATAAATATTTAAAAAAGCATAGAAAAATGGTAAAGATTACCGCCGCAGAAGTAAATAAACTAAGACAGACCACCGGAGCTGGGATGATGGATTGCAAAAAAGCCTTGGTCGAAGCCGAAGGCGATTTTGAAAAAGCAATCGAGATCCTTCGCAAAAAAGGACAAAAAGTAGCCGCCAACAGAGCTGACAGGGAATCCTCTGAAGGTGCTGCCATAGCAAAAGTCAATGCCGACAGCACCCAAGGTGTGGTTATTTCCTTGAACTGCGAAACCGACTTCGTTGCCAAAAACGAAAGCTTTGTGACCTTGGCCAACGATTTGGCCGATCTTGCACTAGGTTTCGATAGCAAGGAAGCTTTTCTTGCCGCCCCTTTCAGTGGCATGACCGTTGCGGATAAATTGACAGAGCAGACCGGTGTGATCGGTGAAAAAATCGAGATCGGGAGCTTCGAGAAGTTGAGCGCCCCTTTCGTGGGATCTTACATCCACGCCGGAAACAAGATCGCTACATTGGTAGGTTTGTCCGCCAATGTTGATGGTGCTGCCGAAGCTGCCAAAGATGTGGCCATGCAAGCTGCCGCAATGAACCCTGTTGCCCTTAACGAAGAAGGTGTGGATCAGTCCATCATCGATAAGGAAATCGAGATCGCAAAAGATCAATTGCGTCAAGAAGGGAAGCCAGAAGCCATGTTGGACAACATCGCCAAAGGTAAATTGAACCGTTTCTTCAAGGACAACACTTTGGTCAACCAAGATTTCATCAAGGACAGCAAAGTAAGCGTTGCCCAGTATGTAAAATCTGTTGACAGCAACTTGACCGTTACCGGTTTCAAAAGAGTAGCTTTGGGATAATCCCGAACCATACAAATAAAAAAAGGCCCCATTTTATGGGGCCTTTTTTATGTTGGCACATTTCGTACTATTTGGACTTGATGAGGATATCCCCATTGAAGGTCTTGAACAATAGTTCGGGACCGCCACCATTGATCTTGCCCCTCACCCATTGTTCCAGTTTTACCTTATAGCT
The DNA here is from genome assembly GCF_033441575.1 of Flagellimonas baculiformis. NCBI lineage: Bacteria > Pseudomonadati > Bacteroidota > Flavobacteriia > Flavobacteriales > Flavobacteriaceae > Flagellimonas > Flagellimonas baculiformis. Next base: position 137,954 of record NZ_JAUZVW010000004.1, on the reverse strand, counting down.
TCCAGAAGTCTGCTTTTTGTCCATTTCAGGCTTGTTCTCTGAAAGGGCCATATCAAAATCGGTATAAACATCGCCCATATCCGATTTGGCCTTCACATTTGCCTTTATGCCACTCGGAAAAGTCACCTCCACATTTCCATTGAAACTGCTAAAAGCCATATCCGACATGTGTCCCATTTTCTTAAAATCGACCTTTACCGGCCCATTTGTGGTATAGGCAATGACAGCACCTTCCACATTTAGGAGTGAAATACTCCCGTTCACATTATTGATCTCCAAATCACCTGTAACTCCTTGCACCAAAATATCCCCGTCATTTACCGTACTTAACTTTAGGGCAAAATTATAGGGGACCTTGATTTCAAAATCAGCCTTTCTGCTCCACATTTCATTTTGGATCCTGACCTCGTTGCCTTTCTCCTCGGCACTGATGTTCAGTCCGGAATTTCCAATACGCTTCATGCCGTTCTTCTCCTTGGCGGAAGACTTCCCGTCGTCAGAAACCGAAACCTTTGCAATGACCTCCTTGCCCTCATACCCGGTTACGGTAATGGAGCCACTGATCTGGTCAAGGACCAACTTCCCAGGTTGGCCGGGATTGCTCAACGGAATGGTAAATAAATCGATTTCCTTATCCTGTGCGGACAACACACCCGCAAACAATACAAGGGTGATAACAACTATAGTTTTGATCTTCTTCATGACTTATATTTTTTTGATGAATACATTTCCGTTCAAGGTTTCAAAATCAAATTCCACCTGACCGCTTCCAATCTGGACGACAGGTCTGGACTCAAACTTGAATTTGGGCTTGTCGCCATCACCTTCATTTTTACTGGTCTTTACAAATTGTTTGTTGATATCAAAGTCCGTGAACATTTCCCCGTTCATGCTTTTGAACGAGATGTTGGCCGAAAGCGATTGTTGGTACGAAATATTGATATCCCCGTTCAAGGCATAGTACCGAGAGGCCACCTTCGGATTACGGGCATACGAAATATCCACATCACCATTGATACAACTTACCTTGGTCTTTCCTGAAATATTGTTCAGGGAAATCCCCCCATTGATATTGTCCGCTTCCACAGACTCCCCGTTGGTGTTCTTGACCAAAATATCCCCATCGTTGATGGTACTTACATTGATTTTGACCGAATTTGGCACCCTCAAGGTAAAATTCAACTTGTGCTCATAAGGGACATCTTCATTGTTATTGCACCAATTGTACCGCAATTTATCTTTGTCAAATTCGATATAGGGAGCATCGGGGTGTAAGATCACACGGTTACTTTCCGCAATGATCTGGAGTTGCAGTTCCTTTTTCCCCAATTCCAGGTCTTCCGGGTTTTTGGCAGAAATAATCCGCTCCACTTCCAACACCACTTCGTTTCCGTTGTATCCCTCCACGTTCACGGAACCGAATACGTTTTTCACAACCAAAGTGTTGTTGACATCATTTGCAAGGGGAACACTTTTCTTGATGACCTCCTTGAACTCCTTTTTCTGTGCCGTGGCACTCAACATACCCACCCCCAAGGAAAGGCATGTCATAATAACTAACCGTTTCATCATTTTTAAAAATTTGACTGTTCGTAATTTGATTTGCGCCCAATGGGCAGATTGATAAATTATATGATGGATTCAATACTCCTTTCGATTCGCTTTTTGACCGTGGTATCCAACTCCTTTTCTTTCAGCAATTGCTTGAAAGGTTCTATGGAAGCCTTTTCTTGAAGGGCCACCATCAAATTGGCCAAGGTTATCTGCAAAATGGGCGATTCCTGATTCGGGATGGATTGCACCAACCCTTGCCTAACCTCGGGCTTGTCCACATAATTGGTCAAGGATTCTATGGCGGCCAACCTCACGTTTACGTTCGGGTCACTATTGAGCGTTTTTAAAAGCGCTTTGATAACGATATCATCGGCATTCTCAAACTTGTTGGCTTCGCTTACGCCTTGCAATCGTTGGTTTGCCGAAGGCTGGTCCAAAAGGGTCAGTACCAACTTTTGTCGCACCTCCTCGGTCTCATTGTTCGCAGCAATGATCTGCGTAGGAGTTGTTTCCACGTCGGGCCTTAAAAAATAACCGATACCCAACCCGATGACAAGCAGAAAAATTCCGATGGCCCATTGCGGCCTAAAAATTCCTGAAAGCATGGAAACAACACTTTGTTTGGGCGCCTTGCCTTGCTCCTTTTCCATTTCGGAGGATAGCATGCCAAAAAATGCCTCGTCCATACGTTCTGAAGGCTCTGGAGTTTGGATAGCATGCAATAGCTCCCACGCTTTCAATAGTTCATCGTACTTTTCACGATACTCCCTATGCCCATCCAGGAACAATTCAAATTCCTTTGCCTCAGTTTCTGAAAGGTTTCCGGACATATAGTCCATGGCCCATATTTCAAATTTTTCGTCCATCATCTCGTTTCCAGTTGTAAAAAAATCGTTTTCAAATCCTTTAATGCCCGGTGTACCCTCACCTTCGCCGCCCCTTCCGAACAGCCCAAAATCTCACCGATCTCTTGGAACTTCAGTTCCCTGTATTTGCTCAACAGCAATATTTCTCTTTTCTCTGCTGGCAAAAGACCCAAGGCCCTGTTAAGCATGAGTGCATCCCCTTGCAGGTCCATCGTCTCATTCAAATAATCCCCAGTACCCTTATCCACCTGTTCCGGGGCTATCCCTCTCGAAACTCCTTCACGCGAAATTTTCTTATAGTGATCGTTGCCCACGTTGCGGGCCATGCTGAACATCCATGCCGTGAAAGGACCTTCACCCGTGAAGGAATGTCGGTACTTCAAAATCCTCACAAACACATTTTGCACCAAATCTTCACTGATTGAAGGGTTGTTGCCCATGTTGTAAAAAAATCCAAAGAGCCTTTTCTTATGCCGTTCATAGAGCAGGCCCAACTTGTCCAAGTCGCCACTCTTCACTTTCAGCATCAAGACATTGTCGGTCAGTGTTTGCAATGAATTGTTTTTTGGTTTGTTGAAGGATATACCGTTGTTTTCGGAAAAGGTTACAGAATGTATGGAATTTTTATCCATTCACATCTTGGGTCTTCCCATTTTCACTGATTTGCCATAATTTTTTTTGATTATTTTTGTCCGAACTTCAAGAAACCTTTGATGCATTACAAGAGAATTTTATTAAAACTGAGTGGGGAAGCCTTGATGGGCAAAAAGCAATACGGAATTGACGGAGACCGTTTGTCCGAATATGCCGATGAGATCAAGAGCGTAGTGGACAAGGGCATTGAAGTGGCCATCGTTATTGGTGGGGGCAACATTTTTAGGGGCCTTGCCGGTGCCAGCCAAGGCATGGACCGCGTACAAGGGGACCACATGGGCATGTTGGCCACCGTGATCAACGGATTGGCGCTACAGAGTGCCTTGGAACTCAAAGGCATCCAGACCCGCTTGCAATCGGCCATCAAGATCAATGAAGTGGCCGAACCCTTTATCCGCAGAAGGGCCATTCGCCATTTGGAAAAAGGAAGGGTCGTGATTTTTGGAGGTGGAACAGGAAATCCCTATTTCACTACCGATTCCGCTGCCGTATTGAGGGCCATCGAAATCAATGCCGATGTCATATTGAAGGGAACCCGTGTTGATGGCATCTACACCTCCGACCCTGAAAAAGATAAAAATGCCACCAAGTTTGATTCCCTTTCTTTCCAAGAGGTACTTTCCAAAGGATTGAAGGTGATGGACACCACCGCCTTCACACTGAGCCAGGAAAACGAGTTGCCAATTGTCGTCTTCGATATGAACACCAAGGGCAATTTGATGAAGATCGTATCCGGAGAGAACATTGGAACGGTGGTCAACGTTTAATATGGTCACATTTTTGATATTGTTATAAAAATTTAAGAGCATGGACGAAGAAGTAAAATTTGTACTTGATAGCGCTAAAGAGAGCATGGATGCCAGCATTTCCCACTTGGAAAAGGCTTTTATAAAAATCCGTGCCGGAAAGGCCAGTCCCGTGATGCTATCATCTGTAATGGTGGACTATTACGGCTCGCAGACCCCTCTTTCCCAAGTATCGAACATCAATACGCCCGATGCCAGGACCATTTCGGTACAGCCTTGGGAAAAGAACCTAATCGGGGAAATAGAAAATGCCATCATGAACGCCAATCTTGGCTTTAACCCCATGAACAACGGGGAAATGGTCATCATCAACGTGCCACCACTGACCGAGGAGCGCCGAAAACAATTGGTGAAACAGGCCAAGGCCGAGGCAGAAGATGCCAAAGTGAGTATCCGAAGTGCCCGACAAGAGGCCAATAAGGAACTCAAGGCTTTGGAAATTTCCGAGGATCTCTTGAAAAATGCCGAAGTGGACGTTCAGGAGCTCACCGACTCTTACAGCAAAAAAGTGGACTCCATCCTCTCCGTGAAGGAAGCGGAGATCATGAAAGTCTAAAACTTTCTCCTTGATCGGCTGCTTTCTTAGGAACACAGCCGATCATTTTTTACCTTTGCGCCCAACAAAACCGAAATGGCAGTAAAGCTCATGAAAGGATTTTGGCCCAAGGTCTCCCGAATCATACTCCGCAACAGGATACTCATCCTTTTAGGGATTGTAGGCTTTACCGTTTTTTTGGCCCTGCAGTGGAAGAACATCCGGTTTTCCAACACGGAATCCAACATCCTTCCCGATGACCATCCGGCCACCATACAGTACCGATCTTTTACCAAAATATTCGGCGAAGAGGGCAATGCCATTGTCTTGGCCATAAGGGACACTGCCCTATTCACTCCCAAAAACTTCAATCGGTGGAACAGGCTGAGCAAGCAATTGGAAGCATTTCCCGAGATAGATTTTGTGGTATCCCTGGAAAACCTTCGGGTGCTCGTAAAGGACAATGACAAGCAGGTCTTTGTGATGGAACCTTTCCTGAAGAGAAAGCCCAGCAGCAAGACAGAGATCGATTCCCTGAAGAACCATTTGTTCACCGAACTGCCTTTCTACGATAATCTGGTCTATAACCCCAAAAGTGGCACCATACAGACCATCGCCTATCTGGACAAGGACATTATGGACACCCCAGTCAGGAACGAATTTATCCTGAACGACCTGGACGATCTCGTGAAAAGTTTTGAGGAGGAGACCCAGATGGACGTCCGCGTTTCAGGAATGCCCTACATCCGAACCTGGAACACCAAGTCCATTGTGGACGAAATCGGGATTTTCATTGTGGCCGCCCTCTTGGTCACTTCCCTTATTTTTTTCTTCTTCTTCAGAAGTTTTAGGGCCACTTTCATATCCATGTTCGTGGTCATCATCGGGGTCATGTGGGCCTTTGGCATTCTTGGACTGCTAAAGTATGAGATGACCATCCTCACCGCCTTGATCCCTCCTCTGATCATTGTGATAGGCATCCCCAACTGTATTTTCCTCATCAACAAATACCAACAAGAGGTAAATAAACACGGCAACCAGGCCCTGTCCCTGCAACGGGTCATCTCCAAGATAGGGAACGCCACGTTGATGACGAACATTACCACGGCATCGGGTTTTGCCACTTTTATCATTTTGGACAGCGACCTTCTTAGGGAGTTTGGTATTGTGGCCTCCATCAACATTGTGGGGATTTTTATCCTTTCCCTGTTGATCATTCCCATCATATACAGCTTTATGCCGCTTCCAAAGACCAAACACTTGAAGCACCTGAACAAGAAGTGGATGGACTTGTTCGTGAACTGGATGGAGCGGATGGTCCGGGACCATAGGATTGCCGTGTACATAACCACAGTGGCCATATTGGTGCTGAGCATCATTGGGATCTATCAGATGAGGATCACCGGGAGCCGGATAGAGGACCTTCCCAAGGACACCCATTTTTATAACGACATCCAATTTTTTGAACAGGAGTTTGATGGGATCATGCCCATGGAAATTGTGGTGGATACTGAGCGGAAAAATGGGGTCCTCAAGCCAGCTACCCTCAAACGGATGGACAATTTGGGCTCGGTCATCAATGAGATTCCCGAACTGTCCCGGCCTATTTCAGTGGTGGACCTGATCAAATATTCCAAGCAAGCCTTTTACAATGGCATCCCAAAATATTACCAACTGCCCACCAGTCAGGAGAACACCTTCATCATGGATGTGGCACGAAAATCGTCTTCGGATGGCAATCTTCTGAAAAGCTTCGTGGACAGTACAGGGCAAACCGCACGCTTGACCACCTATATGCAGGACGTCAAGATAGACCGCATGGAGGAGATTGAAAAAACAATACAGCAATCCATCACAAAGTTCTTTCCTGATGATCGGTATAATGTGTTCATGACCGGAAAGGCATTGTTGTTCCTAAAAGGAACCAAGTACCTGGTCAAGAACCTGTTGCTGTCATTGGCACTCGCCATTGGCCTGATCTCCCTTTTTATGGCCTATTTGTTCCGTTCGTTCCGGATGGTCGTCATATCACTGGTTCCCAATCTTTTGCCGTTGGTCATCACCGCCGGCCTCATGGGGTATTTGGGCGTCCCCATAAAACCATCCACCATCTTGGTGTTCAGCATCGCCTTTGGTATTTCCGTGGACGACACCATCCATTTTCTGGCAAAATACCGTCAGGAACTGGCCGCGAACCGTTGGCATATAAAAAAATCCGTGTATGCTGCCCTACGGGAAACCGGGGTGAGCATGTTCTACACTTCCATCGTCCTCTTTTTCGGGTTTTCGGTCTTTATCATTTCCAGTTTTGGGGGCACCAAGGCCTTGGGGGGATTGGTATCGGCCACGCTGCTGTTTGCCATGCTGTCCAATTTGATCCTGCTTCCCTCCCTGCTCCTTTCCTTGGAAAGAAGCATCGCCAACAAACAGGTACTCAAAAAGCCACATATCGATATTTTGCCGCAGGACGAGGACAACGCCAAGGACAATTAGTATCAAAAACGGCCATAAATTAAGCCACTTGATGCCCTCATTTTTTCATCAAAAACCTATCTTTACCGATTAAATTACGATAGCCTTATAATGAAGTCTTATTCCATAAAAGAATTGCTGACAAAGCAACCCGTAGGAGATTCCGTTGAAGTAAATGGATGGGTAAAAACATTTAGGAGCAACCGATTTATTGCCTTGAACGATGGCTCTACCATACACAACCTGCAGTGCGTTGTGGATTTTGAAAAAGCCGACGAAACATTGCTCAAGCAAGTAACCACAGGGGCCGCCCTAAAAATTTCAGGCACTTTGGTGGAAAGCCAAGGAAAGGGACAGACCGTGGAGATCCAGGCCACTGACATTTTTGTACATGGCACCGCAGACCCAGAGACCTATCCCATACAGCCCAAGAAGCACTCTTTGGAATTTTTGCGGGAGAAGGCTCACCTGAGAGTGCGCACCAATACCTTTTCGGCCGTGATGCGGGTACGTTCCGCCCTATCGTTTGCCATACACAGCTATTTCCAACAGAATGGCTTTTATTATATGCATGCCCCCATCATCACCGGATCTGATGCCGAAGGTGCCGGGGAAATGTTCCGGGTCTCCACTTTGGATGCCAAAAAACCACCCATGGATGAAAACGGAGAAGTGGATTTTACCGAGGACTTCTTCGGAAAAGAGACCAACCTGACCGTGTCCGGGCAATTGGAGGCCGAGACCTATGCCATGGCATTGGGGAAAGTCTATACATTCGGGCCCACCTTCAGGGCAGAAAACTCCAACACATCAAGGCACTTGGCCGAGTTTTGGATGATAGAGCCCGAGGTGGCCTTCAACGATTTGGATGCCAACATGGATTTGGCCGAAGATTTCATCAAATGGATCATCCAATATGTGTTGGACTACTGCAAGGATGACCTCGAGTTTCTGGAAGGCCGACTTTCCGATGAGGAAAAGACCAAACCACAGAACGAGCGTTCGGAAATGACCTTGTTGGAAAAGCTAAAATTCGTGGTGGAGAACAACTTCAAACGGGTTTCCTATACCGAGGCCATCGATATTTTAAGGAACAGCAATCCCAACAAGAAGAAAAAATTCCAATACCTCATTGAGGAGTGGGGTGCCGACCTTCAAAGCGAACACGAGCGCTACTTGGTGGAAAAACACTTTAAGTGCCCTGTGATCCTATTCGATTACCCGGCCAACATCAAGGCATTCTACATGCGTTTGAACGAGGACGGCAAGACCGTGCGTGCCATGGACGTGCTTTTCCCTGGTATCGGCGAAATCGTGGGAGGTTCCCAAAGGGAAGAGCGTTTGGACGTGCTCCAACAGAAGATCAAGGCCCTCGACATTGATGAAAAGGAACTTTGGTGGTATTTGGACCTTCGACGCTTCGGGACGGCGGTACATAGCGGTTTTGGCCTTGGCTTTGAGCGCATGGTACAGTTTGTTACCGGAATGGGCAACATCAGGGACGTGATCCCCTACCCTAGAACGCCCCAGAACGCGGAGTTTTAAATTGAATTCATAACTTTATAAGGAAGGACGATTGTAAACCCATCCTATGCTGAAACAACACCTACAGTTTAAGCTTTCCCAGAAACTGTCTCCACAGCAGATTCAGCTCATGAAGCTCATCCAATTGCCCACACAGGCATTTGAGCAACGGCTGAAACAAGAGCTGGAGGAGAATCCTGCCCTCGAAAGTGGGAAAGAGGAGAGTGACATTGTGGACGATGTTTATGAGGATACATATGACGACAGTTCGGACAGTGAGACCATCGATACCGAAGAGATCAATATCGATGACTATCTGAGCGATGACGAGATTCCAGATTATAGGACACAGGCCAACAATTACAGTGCGGACGATGAGGAGAAAAGCGTGCCCTATGCCGCAGGAATTTCCTTCAACCAATATTTGATCAACCAGCTGAACACTTTCTATCTGGATGATGAGGAGTGGGCCATTGCCGAGTTCTTGGTGGGCAGTGTGGATGAAAGCGGCTACATTCGAAGGCCCCTTCCGGATATCATGGACGATCTTGCCTTCACGCAGAACATCTATGTCGATGAAAACAAGATAGAGTCCGTCCTTAAAATTGTGCAGGACTTGGACCCCCCGGGTGTCGGCGCACGATCTTTGGACGAATGTCTTATCCTCCAGTTGAAACGAAAAGAACGGAAACCTTCTGTGGAACTGGCCATCAACATACTGGAAAAGTCGTTTGACCAGTTCACCAAGAAACACTACGCCAAACTGGCCCAAAAGCACCACATCAGCGAGGAACAACTCAAGGATGCCATCGCCGAGATAGAGAAACTGAACCCCAAACCGGGCGGTTCGTATTCGGGCAGTACCCGGATCATTGAACACATTGTCCCCGATTTTTCCATCAGGATCGTGGACGGGGAACTGGAACTTACGCTCAATGGCCGGAACGCTCCGGAACTTCATGTTTCCAAAGAGTACAGCAATATGCTCGAAGGCTATAAGAATGCCAAAGAAAAGAGCAAGTCGCAAAAGGACACGGTGCTCTTCATCAAACAGAAACTGGATGCGGCCAAATGGTTCATCGATGCCATCAAACAACGGCAACAAACGCTGTACGTGACCATGAGCACCATCATGGACTACCAAGAGGAGTATTTCCTCACTGGTGACGAGCGAAAACTGCGCCCCATGATCCTGAAGGATATTGCGGACAAAATCGATATGGATGTGTCAACAGTGTCGCGTGTGGCCAACAGCAAATATGTGGACACCCCTTATGGCACCAAGCTCATCAAGGACTTTTTCTCCGAAGCCATGAAAAATGAACAAGGAGAGGATGTATCCACTAAAGAGATCAAAAAGATATTGGAGACCGTGATCGGTGACGAACAGAAAAAGAAGCCGTTGACGGATGATAAATTGGCCAAGATCCTAAAGGAAAGGGGCTATCCCATTGCAAGGCGTACAGTGGCCAAATACCGGGAGCAATTGGGCATTCCGGTAGCCAGGCTAAGAAAGCAGATCTGATGCGCCATTTCTACAACATCATCTCGTACATTTTTCACCCGCTGTTCATTCCCATTGGGGGCACCATTCTTTATTTTTTTGTTGCTCCCTACAGCACTTTGGAGATGCAAAGCGGGAACATTGTCCCCATTTTTATCCTTACGGTCATTATCCCCATCATCTTTTTTCTGATCCTGAAAAATTTAGGGGTGATCAGTTCCATTTTTCTGCCTACCATCCAAGAACGCAAATACCCGCTCTATATCAGCTGTATTATTTTTTTGATGATCTTGTACAAGGTGATTCCCAATAACTACGTACACGAGCTCTTTTACTTTTTCACGGGGCTTTTGACTGCCACCGCTACGGCCCTCCTCTTGCTTTTCATCAAGTTCAAGACCAGCCTGCACCTTTTGGGCATGGGAAGTATCCTTATGTTCATGATCGGGCTGAGCATCCATTTTGAGACCAACATTACGCTGGCCATTAGCCTGTTCACACTACTTACCGGACTCGTGGCCACCTCAAGGCTCTACCTTAAATCACATACGCGGAACGAACTGCTGATAGGTTTCCTTGTCGGGTGTTGCTCCCAATTGATCATTTTGAAATATTGGCTATAGGATATAGAAGATTATCCCTATCCGCAGTACCTTGAAATCGATGGATTCGCCTGTTTGGAGATTGGTCCCATTTTTCAACAGCGGGTTGAGGCCATAGTAGGCATGGACATTCCAGGTATTGTACCCAAAATTAAGGATCAGCCCATATTGGAGCTGTTCGATATCCTTATTGGCAAAGCCGTCTCTACCATCTTCCGTAACCAACCGCGACCTGCCCGAAAACACATAACCCAACTTCGCCCCTGCATAGATGCGCCAGAATTTGTATTCCTCGACGGTGGAGGTACGCCATCTCAGTTCAAATGGCACCTCTATGGCGTGGGTTTCCAATTTGCTTCGCTTGAAATCGGATTCGTTCATCACATCGTAAAGTACCGTATTGGCTTGTTCCGTAGCCACCACATTGGTGTAGTAGGAGTTGACCGCATAGCCCACACCAAGCCCTACGCCAAAATTTCTTCTGGGATTGAGAGGAATATCCTTGATGAACCCTGCTTGGAGATTATAGGACAGGTTGCGTTGGGCCACTCCTGATGGTTTGCCCAACAAGACATTATACCCCAGACCAATATAGAACTGGTCTTCAAGATATCTTGATTGCTCTTCTTGATTGCCCACCGATTCCAATTGGGCATGGACATAAGTCACACCTATCAAAAATAGCATTCCTATTATTTGTACTGTCCTTTTTTTTATCATAGCTACATCTTGAAACAAAAAACGCTCCAAATTATATAACTTGGAGCGTTTCCCACTAAATCTAAGCTATTGCCTACTGTAGATTGTTAAAAGCATCTCCCTCATAAGTGGTATAATTCACTTTTAAGGCATTTACTTTTCTCAATTCTTGTTTGATATCGGTGATAAGACCCATATTGGCATTCTTATCAACTTTCAATGCAGTAGTCAATACGTTTTGAAGTTCTTGGGGCTTTTTTGCACGCTCTTCCAAGATAAATGAACCTACCTCGTCCACATTGGCGAACTTGTCGTTCAATTGGATTTTTGGCTCGGTCCCAAAAACTTTTTGGTATTCCTGTGTGGGCTTCCCTACATAAATGTAGATGACCCTATCCTTCTTTTCCAGCTTTTTTATCTCCGTTGCATTGGGAAGGGTGTTCTCAACCAATAGCGAACTGTCCTTCATGGTGGTCACCGTCATGAAAAAGAACAGCAACATGAAGACGATATCGGGCAATGAAGCAGTAGATACCGCTGGCAGATCACCTTCTTTCTTTTTTGTAAATTTTGCCATGTCGATCTCTAAGTTTTAATTGGTTGATGTTTCTGCCTCAGACAGCTTCTGAGGAAACATATCCTGAATACGTTTCACCTTGTCCTTGAGTTCGTCCCTCACGCTGGATGGTGTCTCAGGGTTCAGGTATTCGGCTTCCATGTCGGTAAAATCCTTACCATACAACCTTTGTGCCTCTCGGTTACGCAGGTCGTTGTATGCTCCTACCAACTCGTTTTGAACGGTGATGTACGTGCTATACTTGGTCTCCCTGTCATTCTTTAGGGAAATGATGGCTTTATCTGGATTATCCGAGGACGCTGGATCTTTTCTTCCCTTGCAATAGTCACAGGTTCCATCTGCGTTGTTCTCAAGGAAAGCCGTGGCAGCTTCTCTCAGGTTTTTCAAGTTCATCAGTTCATCCTCTACCAAGAGCTGACCATTTTTATTGATGTTCACCGTAAAAATGTTCTTCTGTCTAATGATGGGTGGATTTTCTGGCGGTTCAATGGGCGGCAACATACGGTCCAATCCTGCATCTGTTTCTATGGTGGTGGTCACCAAGAAAAAGATAAGCAAGAGGAACGCGATATCCGCCATGGAACCGGCATTCACTTCCGGTGCTCCTTTTCTTCTAGGCATAGTTCAAACTTTTACTTTACAAACATTTTTTTCAACCCTGGAAAAACCATCAGGACTACCGCAACAACAGTTAGGATAAAGAATACGTTCAATCCCATTCCGATGTTTTTCACGGTGCCTTCAGTGGTCTCGATGCCCCTTTTGGCCATTTCCTCAACAACTGGTGCGTTGTCGGAAGAAAGTCCATAGGAAACTGCAACCACAATGGCCAATCCTCCAATGGCGAACAGGGCCTTTTTAAGGCTTCCCGGTGTGGAAAGCAACTTTGTCAAGCCAAAGAACACTGATGCCACTACTGCTATTGCCAACAAAACGTACATGATGATGAACATAAAGTTCATCGCCCCACTGTTGATGGCATTTGGATCATCACCAGACGGAAGGGAGAACCAAAGAACGGCCGCTATCAATCCGATGGCAATGAGTGCTATTTTTATAATTTTATTCATGATTCCCGATAGATTTTGATTCGTAATTATTTCTTGTGCGCAGCCAACATATCAATCAAGGCGATGGATGCGTCTTCCATATCGTTTACGATACTATCGATTTTTGCAATGATATAGTTATAGAAAATCTGAAGGATGATCGCAACGATAAGACCAAATACCGTTGTCAACAACGCCACCTGGATATCACCAGCGATCAAAGAGGCACTCAAGTTACCTACTGCGGCGATTTTCTGGAAGGCCTGGATCATACCGATTACCGTACCCATGAACCCAAGCATCGGGGCCACAGCAATGAACAAGGACAACCAAGAAACGTTTTTCTCCAACTGGCCCATTTGTACACCTCCGTAAGCAACAACTGCTTTTTCAGCAGACTCCAATCCTTCGCTTGACCTATCCAATCCTTGGTAGAAGATGGAAGCAACAGGTCCTTTGGTGTTCCTGCAAACTTCTTTTGCAGCTTCAACCCCACCGGAAGCCAAGGCATCCTCTACTTTTTGCTTCAATTTAGCCGTATTTGTAGTGGCCAGGTTCAAATAAATGATTCTTTCGATGGCAACTGCCAATCCCAAGATCAAACAAAGAAGTACGATTCCCATGAAGGCAGGACCCCCTTGGATGAACTGTTCTTTCAATACCTGGGTGAAACCTTTGCTGGCTTCAGCCGTGGCTTCTTCTTGCAACATTGCTGCAGATGCAGTTGTAGTTCCCATCACAAACATTCCGGCAGCAGCCAGAGTAAAGGATATTTTTTTCATTTTACTTAAACTTAAATTTAGTTAGTTAATAATGTTAAAGATATAAAATTTTTATAATTGAAAACTAAAATACCTTGCAGAGAGGAAGGGATTCGAACCCTCGATGCACTTTTGGTGCATACACACTTTCCAGGCGTGCGCCTTCGACCACTCGGCCACCTCTCTATTCCTTCATTTAGGCCGACCAATAAACGAAAAAATAATCAGTTATAGAAATTTGACGCGTTAATTTTACACCATTTCACCACGGAGCGGTGTCTCGAAAATGGTCTTGAACAACTTGTCGGGAACCCCTGTGCCCAAAAGGTACATGGCCTTTGCCACCGCCGCTTCCGTTGTAATGTCCTTTCCATTAATCAGTTGCATTTCCTTCAGTCTTTCGCTGGTCTCATAGTGCCCCATGGAGACACTGCCTCCGGAGCACTGGGTAACGTTAATTATATGTAATCCATTTTTAACAGCTCTTTTCAGTTCCTCCAAAAACCAATCGTCCATTGGGGCATTTCCTGCACCATAGGTTTCCATGACCAGGGCCTTCAGGTCGGGAATGTTCAAGATGGCGTGGAGCGTATTTTGGTTCAGTCCCGGAAATAATTTAAGGATGGCCACCCGGTTATCCATCTCTTTGTGGACCGTCAATGTCTTGTTCTTGATCGGCCGTTTGACCAAATGGGTATGGTGTACCTTCAAATGCACCCCCGATTCCACCAAAGGCGGATGGTTGAGCGATGCAAAGGCTTCAAAATGTTCCGCATTGATCTTGGTGGTGCGGTTGCCCCGATAGAGCTTGTACTCAAAATAGAGCCCCACCTCCTGCACCACTGGTTTTCCCTTTTCCTGAAGCGCAGCGATCTCTATGGAGGTGATCAGGTTTTCCTTTGCATCCGTCCGCAAGTCCCCGATGGGCAATTGGGATCCCGTGAAAATGACCGGTTTGTCCAGGTGTTCCAGCATAAAACTGAGTGCCGATGCCGAATAGCTCATGGTATCACTCCCATGCAGCACCACAAAACCGTCGTTCTCCGCATAATGTTCCTCAATAATGGAAGCGATCTGCGCCCAATAGCCAGGATTCATATTGGAAGAATCGATGGGTTTTTCAAAGGAGACACCCTTTAGGGTGCAGTCCAATTGGTCCAACTCTGGGATGTTCTTGATGAGTTCCTCAAAGTTGAAGGCCTTCAGTGCCCCGGTCGTGTAATCCTTTACCATCCCGATGGTGCCCCCGGTGTAGATTAGCAGTATGTTGGTCTTCTTTTGCATAGGTCAGATGCCAAATATGTCTTTGGAATTTGCTGTGGTGATTGCCGCGATCTCTTCTTCCGGCATACCATATATGGATGAAAGCTTCTCCAATATCTTTATTATATAGGAGCTCTCATTGCGTTTTCCTCGAAAGGGGGCCGGGGCCAGATAGGGCGAATCGGTCTCCAGGACAATGTGCTTCAGGTCGATTTGGTCCAAAAACTGATCAATCTTGCCATTTTTGAACGTGGCCACTCCCCCGATGCCCAATTTCATGTTGTAGGATATGGCCTTTTGGGCCTGTTCCATAGTGCCCGTAAAACAATGGAAGATACCGAAAAGACCGTACCCCTTTTCCTGCTCCAGGATTTCAAAGATCTCATCGAACGAATCCCGTCCATGGATCACTATGGGCAGTTGGTGCTTTTTCGCCAGACGGATCTGGTACACAAAAGCCTCTTGTTGCTCTTTCAAAAATGTCTTGTCCCAATATAGGTCGATGCCTATTTCCCCCACCGCATAGAACTTCCGCTTGGACAGCCATTCTTCCACCAAGGCGACTTCCTCCTTATAGTTTTCCTTCACATGTGTGGGATGCAGGCCCATCATCAAAAAGACATTGTCCGGATACTTGGCCTCCAAATCCAACATAGCTTGGGTGTAAGTGGAATCGATGGCAGGGATAAAAAAGCGCTCCACCCCTGCGTCCAGGGCACGTTGCATCATTTCGTCACGGTCCTCGACAAATGCTTCACTATATAAATGGGTATGGGTGTCGGTGATGGTCATTTAAAATTTAAATTTTTATTCGAATAACATTTCAAAGACCAAATAATGTTTGATGCCGAATTCACGCCCCCAACTTTCAACGTCCTTACCACTACTATCCACTGCACACCAAAATTTCATTCCATCTTTTTCATAAGGAAGAATATAGGCAAAAGCATAAAAATTCCTGCCATATATAATATTTTCAGAGATTCCCACATCTCTTAAGCTATAATCATCAGATTGGATGGCGTCAAATTTCCTATTAATACCAAATTGTGGGAATCTGAACCAAAGTTTCAATTTTGGCTCATCAGTTTTCTTCGCATACACCTTCACTGACAAGGTATCTGTTTCAGTTTTTGGAAATCCCTGAAAATCTTTAGTGTTTAACAATGTATCAATCGATTTTACATTCCCATCCCAAATCTCCTTACAAATCAGTTGATAGTCCTTTGAGTTTATCTTGTCTCCAATAAATTGAACTTGATAAAAATCAATATTTTCGAATCTCATCAAATCTGACAACTCTTTATTTTCTGTCGAATATTCCGTTTTCATTCTTATATCTACATTATCCTTTTTTTGAGCAATACTTAAACTTGCTGAAAAGAAAAACAGGATAACCCAAATTGCTTTTTTCATAGTTTGACAGTTAAAGGTTAGACACGACAAAAATAGGTTTATCTTAGTTGTCCCAAAATTTTGTTTTCGATTATACACCCCTAAAGTCCCCTCAAGGGGACAGTTCACATATGGCATCACTCAAAAAATTCCTCAAGTCCAAAGCGTATATCCGCATCCCGCTGGTGTTCACGGAGACCAACCATTTTGAAATCGTGGCCAAGATCAATGGGGTATCGGGCAAGTTTATTTTGGACACGGGCGCTTCCAACACCTGCGTAGGGATGGACAAAATCGATTTCTTTGAAATGGCCTCTGAGGTCTCGGACATTAAGGCAGCAGGCGCTGGCGCCACGGAAATGGACACCTTGATCTCTTCCCGGAACACAATCCAAATCGGGGACTGGAAAAAAAGGAAACTCAAAATTGTGCTTTTCGACCTCGTCCATGTGAACCAAGCACTGGTCTCCCACAAGGCCCTTCCCGTGGATGGCATCATCGGGGCCGATGTGCTGAAAAAAGGCAAGGCCGTGATCGACTACAATAAAAAATGCCTCTACTTAAAAAAGTAAAGGCACTTGTCAGTTCGAGCATTGAACTACCCTTCGACTACGCTCAGGGTACCAGCAACTACTCTTTATATTATAGCTCCAACGCTTTTTTCACGTTTCCGTCCATCAACAATTCCTCTGGACTTTCCAAAGCTTCCTTCACAGCCACCAAGAAACCAACGGATTCCTTTCCGTCAATGATTCGGTGATCGTATGAAAGTGCTACGTACATCACAGGGGCAATGGCTATGGCCCCATCCCTTACGATGGCACGCTCCACGATGTTGTGCATGCCCAAGATACCACTTTGTGGCGGGTTGATGATGGGTGTGCTCAACATGGAACCAAAGACCCCTCCATTGGAAATGGTAAAGGTACCGCCTGTCATTTCATCCACGGTGATCTGTCCGTCCCTGGCACGAAGGGCCAATCGTTTTACTTCGGCCTCAATACCACGGAAGGTCAAGTTTTCCGCATTTCGGATCACGGGGACCATCAAGCCTTTGGGACCTGATACGGCAATACTGATGTCGCAGAAATCATAGGAGATCATTTCCTTGCCATCGATCATGGAATTTACGGCAGGGTACATCTGCAATGCCCTGATCACGGCCTTGGTGAAGAAGGACATAAATCCCAGTCCTACGCCATGTTTGTCTTTGAACTCCTCCTTGTACTGATCACGCAATTTAAAAATGGACGACATATCCACTTCGTTGAACGTGGTCAGCATGGCGGTCTCGTTCTTGGCCGATACCAAACGCTCAGCCACTTTTCTGCGGAGCATGGACAGTTTGGAACGGGTCTCACCACGGTTACCGCCAGTTGGCGTGCCCATGGAAGGCACAGCCTTTGCGGCATCCTCCTTGGTGATGCGGCCATCCCTTCCAGATCCGGAAACGGATGAGGGCTCTATGCCTTTTTCATCCAATATTTTTTTGGCGGCCGGAGAGGGTGTGCCAGATGCATACGTCTCTTTTTTAGGCTCATCTTTCTTGGGTTCCTCTTTGGGTTCTTCCTTTTTGGGCTCCTCTTTTTTCTCGGCCTTTGGAGCATCGCCTTCTGGTTTTTTGGCACTGGTGTCGATGAGACATACCACTTCGCCAACGGCTACGGCGTCCCCTACCTCTGCCTTAAGGGTGATGATTCCGCTTTCCTCTGCAGGAAGCTCCAATGTTGCCTTGTCCGAGTCCACCTCGGCTATGGCCTGATCCTTCTCCACATAGTCACCATCGGCAACCAACCATTCGGCGATTTCAACCTCTGTAATGGATTCCCCAGGCGAGGGAACTTTCATTTCTAAAACCATTCCTATTGTAGTTTATACTTGTTTTATCGAATTAACATATTGTCCTTACTCTTGTCGAAGACATACTCCAACACTTGGGCGTGACGTCTCTTGGAACGCACTGCACTACCCGCGGCGGGGGCACCATAAAATCTTCGGGATGCCACCCTGAATTGTTTGGCCTCGTCAAAATGCATCAACATGTGGCTCCATGCCCCCATGTTCCTTGGCTCTTCCTGCGCCCAAACAATATCATCCGCATTTTTGTACTTCTTGATGATGTCCCGCATCTCATTGGCCGGCAACGGGAACAATTGTTCCACTCTCACCAAAGCTATATCATCCCGCTCAAGTTCCTCCCTTTTTTCCAAAAGGTCATAGTAGAACTTCCCGGTACAGAACACCAAGGTCTTGACTTTTGCAACTTTTGCCTCGGCATCATCTATCACCATTTGGAAACTTCCCTGCGCCATTTCTTCTTTGGTGGACACCACTTTTGGATGTCTCAACAAACTCTTTGGCGTGAAGACCACCAACGGTTTTCTGTAATTTGCCTTCATTTGTCTTCTGAGCAAATGGAACAGGTTGGCCGGAGTGGTCACATCGGCCATATACATATTGTCCTTGGCACAAAGCTGAAGATAACGTTCCATGCGGGCAGATGAGTGCTCCGCACCCTGACCTTCGTATCCGTGGGGCAACAACAGCACCAATCCGTTCTGTAGCTTCCATTTGTCCTCTGCAGATGAAAGGTATTGGTCGATGATGATCTGCGCTCCATTACTGAAATCCCCGAACTGGGCCTCCCAAATGGTCAGCGTTTTGGGACTTGCCATGGCATAACCATAGTCAAAGCCCATTACGGCATATTCCGAAAGTAGGGAGTTATAGATATGGAACTTGCCATTTTGGTTTTCCCCCAACTCGTTGAGCAACACCACTTCCTCTTCGTGCATCTCCGTTTTGATGACGGCATGCCTGTGCGAGAAGGTACCGCGTTCCACATCCTGTCCGGTCATCCGCACATCGTATCCTTCCTCGATCAATGAACCGTAGGCCAAAAGTTCGCCCATGGCCCAATCGAGCTTGTTGTCCTCAAAATACATGGTTTGGCGGGCTTCCACCAACCGTTCCAATTTCCTGAGGAATTTTTTTCCTTTTGGAAGTTCCGTGATGCTCTTTGCAATCGCATCCAACTTCTTGAGGTCGTAAGTGGTGTCCATGGGAGAAAGCATCACCTCTTCGGTCACTTGCTCAAAACCTTCCCACTCGTCCTGCATGAACGGGGTGATCCTGGTCTTTTCTATCTTTCGGGAATCCATCAGGTTTTCCTCCAGATTGTTCTTGTATTCCTCCTCAAGTTTACTTACATAGTCCTTGTCGATGATGCCTTCGGCCAACAACTTCGCAGCATAGATGTCCCTTGGGTTATCGTGCTTGGATATGGCCTTGTAGAGCAAGGGCTGGGTAAACTTGGGCTCGTCACCTTCGTTGTGTCCGTATTTTCGGTACCCCAACAGATCGAGGAAAATGTCCCGCTGGTACCGCATCCGATACTCCAGCGCAAAAGTGGCTGCGTGTACCACAGCCTCGGCATCGTCCGCATTGACATGGAGTACCGGGGAAAGGGTTACCTTGCCCACATCGGTACAATACGTGGACGATCTTGCGTCCAAATAGTTGGTGGTAAACCCAATTTGGTTGTTCACCACAATATGGATGGTACCTCCAGTGGTGTATCCGTCCAAACGGGCCATCTGTATGACTTCATATACGATACCCTGTGCTGCAAATGCCGCATCGCCGTGCACCAATATGGGGAGCACTTCGGAGATGTTGTCGCTATGGTCATGGTCTTGCTTTGCACGGGCAATTCCCTCCACGATGGAATTCACGGTCTCCAAGTGCGAAGGGTTCGGGGCGATGTTCATATTGACCATCTTTCCCGAATCGGTCTCGCGCATGGAGGTCCATCCCAAGTGATATTTTACGTCCCCATCAAAAATGGTCTCTTCATAATCCTTTCCATCGAACTCGCTGAAAATATCCTTAGGCGATTTTCCAAAAATGTTGGTCAACACGTTCAATCGTCCCCTGTGGGCCATCCCCATCACAAATTGTTTGACACCCTTATCGGCGGCCTTTTCGATGATGACGTCCAACGCTGGGATCAAAGATTCGTTCCCTTCCAACGAAAAGCGTTTCTGCCCCACATATTTGGTATGCAAAAAGCTTTCGAAGGACACGGCCTCGTTCAGTTTTCGGAGAATGTTCTTTTTCTCGTCCGGTGTAAAATTGGGGTGGTTGTCATTGACGTTGAGCCAATCCTGGATCCATTGGATGCGTTCGGGGGTTCGGATATACATGTATTCCACCCCGATGGAATCGCAATAAATGCTCTCCAAATGGCGCACGATCTCTTTGAGGGAAGCCGGCCCGATGCCCAATATTTTCCCGGCATCGAAAACTGTTTCCAAATCGTCTTGCGATAGCCCAAAATTGGCAATGTCCAAGGTGGGTTCGTATTTTCTCCTGTCCCGGACCGGATTGGTCTTTGTGAACAGGTGCCCCCTCGATCGGTAACCATCTATCAGACGGATGACCTGAAACTCCTTCTGAAGGGTCTCGGGCATTTCCACCTGTTTGCCATTGGCAAGGACGACCATCCCATTTTTTTCGGGCTCCAACCCCAAATCTTCCAACGAGCTTTCCAATCCAAAGTCAAAACCTTGAAAAAAAGCCCTCCAACTGGGCTCAATGCTATCGGGGCTTGTTAGGTATTTATCGTACAGCTCTGCAAAAAAAGAGGTGTGCGCTGCGTTTAAAAATGAATATTTGTCCATTCTTCCTATTTCTCCAAAACTTTATGGAAAATTTTGTCAAAAATACGGGTTTTACGGTTCATATAAATGGGTTTTAACCAAATAATTCCCCAAAAATCACAACTCTGTCCCATAACCCATAGGAAAGCAACAATAATGAAATTTTTACCCAAAATGTGACCGTCCAATTAAAAAAAATTTAACTTGGATGCTTCTAAAAAACCACCCGACCATGACCGAACTGAAAAACCGATACCTCTCCTTGGATGTGTTCCGGGGACTCGATGTAGCACTGATGATCATCGTCAACTCCCCCGGGAACGGCTCCACTACTTTTTCACCCTTGCTCCATGCCGATTGGAACGGGTTTACGCTGACCGATCTTGTTTTTCCAACCTTTCTTTTTGTGGTGGGAAATTCGATGAGTTTCAGCATGAAAAAATATGAGGCCATGGGAAATGCGGCTTTTTTCAAAAAAATTCTAAAACGCACCGCCTTGATCTTTCTGCTGGGCTTTTTGATGTATTGGTTCCCGTTTTTTGATGACGGCCAGTTGAAGCCCCTTTCCGAGACCCGTGTTTTTGGGGTTTTGCAGCGCATTGCCCTGTGCTATATGTTTGCGTCCATCATCCTTCACTTTGTGAAGACCCGAACGGCCATTTGGCTGAGTTTGGCCTTTTTGGTGGCCTATCATCTGATCTTAATCGGTTTTGGCGACCTTACCCTTACCGGAAATGCGGTCCTCAAATTGGATGAATGGCTGATCGGGCCAAAGCATATGTACCACGGGGAGGGCATCGCCTTTGATCCTGAAGGATTGCTCAGCACTTTGCCGGCCATTGTGAACGTGATCATCGGTTTCCTTGCCGGGAAGTTCATCCAAAAGAACGGTCAAAATTTTGAGACCATCTCCAAGTTGATGATGGTTGGTTTCGTTCTTGTGTTTGCCGGTTTGGCCTGGGACCTTTTGCTACCCATCAACAAAAAACTGTGGACAAGTTCCTTTGTGCTCCTTACGTGCGGCATCGACCTGTTTGCCATCGCCATCCTCATCTATATCCTCGATATGAAAAAGATGAAGGGCTGGAGCTACTTTTTTGAGGTTTTCGGCAAGAATACGCTGTTCATTTACCTTTTATCGGAACTGTTCATCATCAGTCTGTTTTCCATAGACATGAACAGCTCCACGCTTTATAGTTGGATCGCGGACCATGTTTTCATTTCGTGGTCTGGGGGGTATATGGGCTCGTTGTTGTTCGCTCTTTGGGTCATGCTCACCTGTTGGGTAGTGGGCTATTTTATGGACAAAAAGAAAATCTATGTCAAGGTCTGACCAAAGGTCAGGTGCTGTATTTGGACTTGTACCATACCTTTTGCCATTCCCTTTTCAACAATAAAAAGGATACTTCTGCGGAAATGTCCACGACATCGGAAGGGGCTATTTTTTTCACCTCCTGTTCGGAAATGTCCACAACATACAGGAGATTGAGATAATCCTGGAACCGTTCCACGATCAGGAAATAAATTTTTTCATGGAGCAGACTCTTCAGTTCCGAAGGGGTCACATCCATGGGAAGTTTGATCGGGACATTGGCCAGTTTAAAATCCTTTTTCAATTGAGTGAGCAACTGGTTGTAAAGTTGCTCTTTTTGGATCACTTCCAGCAGTTCCAGGCTATTGTTAAAATTGGACAGCATATCTTATGTACGTCCAAACATCATTTTAGGACTTGGCCGTTTGGGAACTTTCTACCTTTTGTTCCCAGTCCCAAGCTGATTTCAAGGATTCATCCAAGGTGGATTTGGACTTCCAGCCAAGTATCTCGTTGGCTTTTTTGGTGTCCGCATAGGCCTGTATTACATCGCCCTCCCTTCTATCGACTATTTTATAGTTGAGCTTTTTCCCTGAAACCCTTTCAAAGCTGTGTATCACCTCCAGAACGGAACTTCCTTTGCCCGTACCCAGATTGAACACTTCATAATTATTGCTGTTCTCATTTTGGAGGAGACGCTGCAATGCCTTTACGTGTGCCTTTGCCAGGTCCACCACATGGATGTAGTCCCTGATGCAGGTGCCGTCCTCGGTAGGGTAATCGTCCCCGAACACCGATAACTGTTCCCTTTTTCCAATGCCTGTTTGGGTGATGAAAGGCACCAAGTTTTGTGGCACACCAAGCGGCAGTTCCCCTATTTTGACCGATGGATGGGCCCCAATCGGGTTAAAGTATCTCAGGGCTATGGCCTTCAGGTCTGGTGTCACTTTACAGGTATCCCGAATGATCTCTTCGCCCACTTGTTTGGTATTTCCATAAGGCGATTCTGCCGGTTTCACAGGGGCATCCTCGGTAATGGGCAACTCATCGGCCTGACCATACACCGTGCAGGATGAACTGAATATGAAGCTGGCTCCTTTCTTTTTCTCCAATTCCTGAAGGAGATAGACCAACACTCCCAAATTGTTCTCGTAATACAGCAACGGTTTTTCCACGCTCTCCCCTACGGCTTTTGAAGCCGCAAAGTGGATAACGCCACCAACATCCGAATGTCTGGCAAAGAAATCTTGGACCTTGGTCTTGTCCCTAAGGTCGAATTCCTCAAAAATGGGACGCTTTCCGGTTATTCCCACAATCCCATCCAAAACAGCAATGGAGGAATTGGACAGGTTATCGATGATGACAACCTCAAAACCCTCATTTTGCAATTCCACCACCGTATGGGAACCAATGTAGCCCAGTCCCCCTGTTACCAATATTTTCATATTTATTTGTTTACGAAATCAATGACCAATTTTGTGATGAACTGGATCTGTTCATCGTCGAGTTCGGTATGCATGGGCAACGAGATCACTTCTTCCACCAATTGATTGGTGACCGGGAAATCGGCCTCATTGTACCTACTGTCCAGATAGGCCTTTTGTCTGTGCAACGGCACTGGATAATACACTCCACAGGGCACACCGTTATCGTTCAAGTGCTGCACCAACGCATCCCTCTTGCCATTTGTTATTTTCAAGGTATATTGATGGAACACATGGCTGTCCCCGGCAATTTTCGGGACGACGATATGCTCCTGCCCTTCTAAGGCCTTGGAGTATTTGGCCGCCGATTCGGCACGTTTCTGGTTATAGGTATCCAAGTGGGGAAGTTTCGCACGGAGTACCGCAGCCTGAATGGAGTCCAAACGGGAATTTACCCCGACCACATCGTGATAGTATCTTTTGTACATACCATGGTTGACCATCCCGCGAATGATATGCGCCAAATCATCATCGTTGGTGAAAATGGCTCCGCCATCCCCGTAGCATCCCAAGTTTTTGGAAGGGAAGAAGGATGTGGATGCCACATGCCCCATGGTCCCCGCCTGTTGTTTTTTACCGTTCTTGGACGAATAGGTGGCCCCAATGGCCTGCGCATTGTCCTCGATAACGTATAAATTATGCTTTTCCGCCAACTCCATGATCACATCCATATTGGCGCACTGCCCGAACAGGTGCACGGGTACAATGGCCTTCGTCTTAGGCGTTATCGCTTTTTCAATGGCCTTAATGTCTATGTTGAAGGTATCCGGTTCCACATCCACCAGAACAGGCACCAAGTTCAGGAGTGCGATCACTTCCACGGTGGCCGCGAAGGTAAAATCCGCAGTGATCACCTCATCGCCGGGCTGCAAGCCCAGACCCATCATGCAAATTTGAAGGGCATCGGTCCCATTGGCACAGGGAATCACATGCTTTACGCCGAGATATGCTTCCAGTTCCTTCTGGAAGGCATGCACCTGAGGTCCGTTGATGAAAGCCGAAGAATCCAAGATTTCGGCGATGGAATCATTCACTTCCTTTTTGATGTCCTCATATTGACCTTTGAGGTCAACCATCTGTATCTTTTTCATCCAAATAGATTATGTCCCAAAATTAAGAAATTAAGATGCCATAATGCCCTCTTCCCGAAAGAATGTATTTTAGCAAAAAATGATGCCCTTGCGTTTTTTCTATAACATTCTGATATCCTTGGTCTGGTTTGCCCTAAAAGTGATCGCTCTGTTCCGGCCCAAGATCGATTTATTTGTCTCTGGAAGAAAAAATACTTTCCCCCTGCTTGAAGAAAAGCTTTCACGGAGCAAAAAAACCATCTGGATGCACGTGGCCTCATTGGGGGAATATGAACAGGGGCTCCCCATTTTGGAGGGATTGAGGCAGAACTATCCCGAGCACCAGATTTTGCTCACCTTCTTTTCCCCTTCGGGATATGAGGTGAAAAAGAACACGACGGCAGCCGATGTGGTGGTCTATCTGCCCATGGACACCCTGTCCAATGCCAAGCGTTTTCTGGAAAAGGCCAAACCTGAACTTGCCATTTTCGTGAAATATGAAATCTGGCCCAACTTTCTTTCGGAGCTGAAAAAACGAAACGTCCCTACCTTCTTGGTATCGGCCCTATTCTCAAAAAGACAGGTCTATTTCAAATCTTTTGGTGGGTTTATGCGGAAAAGCCTAAAAACGTTTGCCCACTTTTTTGTCCAGGACAGAAATTCGAAGGAATTGTTGGAATCCATCGGTTTTTCCAATGTGACCATCAGCGGCGACACCCGTTTTGATAGGGTTTCCAAAATTCTGACGCAGGACAACCAATTGAATTTCATGGAGCGCTTCAAAGATGGTCGATTTTGTCTCGTAGCGGGCAGTACCTGGCCCGAGGACGAGGAAATTTTGATACCGTATATCAACCGTTCTGCCGATGGGGAAACAAAGTTTGTTTTTGCCCCGCATGAGATCAAACCTGCCCATGTCCAGAAAATCGAGGAGGGGTTGCACAGAAAAACGGTGCGGTTCAGCCAAATGGAGGGAAAAAATCTTTCAGATTACAATGTACTCATTGTGGACACCATCGGTCTTTTGACCAAGGTCTATAGCTATGCCGACGTGGCTTATGTGGGCGGTGGTTTTGCCACGGGACTGCACAATACATTGGAACCTGCGGTCTATGGTATTCCCGTCATCATCGGACCTGACTATAAGAAGTTCAAGGAAGCTAAGGACCTTGTGGAGAAAGGCGGGGTGCTCCCCATTTCGGACCAAATAGGTTTTGACACTTTGATGGACACTTTTTTGACCGACCCCACCTCCTTGGAAAAAACGGGCAGGATCAATTCTGAATACATCAATGCCAATGTCGGGGCCACCGATTTGATCTTGAATCACCTATCATTGGTGAAATTTGGTTAGCTTTAACCAAATTCACATACATGGACAAACGTATTTTCAGGATTTCATTGACAGCGGCCCTCGCGGGCTTTTTGTTCGGGTTTGATACGGTGGTCATTTCAGGGGCCAACCAACCCATCAAGGAACTGTGGGGCACCAATTGGTTCTTGGGCGATTCCATTTTCACCTTCCACGGCATCTTCATCATGTCCATGGCCCTTTGGGGCACTGTGTTGGGATCCCTTTTTGGGGGTATCCCTACCGACCGATTGGGGCGCAAAAAGACCTTGTTTTGGATCGGGGTGCTGTATTTTATCTCGGCATTGGGTTCCGCGCTCGCCCCTGAAGCCTATAGTTTTTCCTTTTTCAGGTTCATTGGAGGAATCGGTGTAGGGGCATCCTCTGTGGCAGCACCGGTCTATATTTCCGAAATATCGACTGCCAATACCCGGGGCCGGTTGACGGCCATGTACCAGTTCAACATTGTTTTTGGGATTCTGGTCGCCTTCATTTCCAACTACCTCATCGGGATGTTTTTTGAGGAAGGGGTGGCATGGCGATGGATGCTGGGCATTGAGGGCCTTCCCGCTTTGATCTATACCTTTATGGTCCTTAAAATACCGAACAGCCCTCGATGGCTGCTTTTGAAAGATCGGGACGATGCCGTGGTGATCCAATCCATAACGCTTCTCGGCATCGAAAAGGAAAAAGCCTCACTGCACCTTTCGGAAATCAAAGTCTCACTTTACGAAACCGCCGAAAAACACAAGGAAAACCTGTTCTCGGGCAAATACAACAAACCCTTGGCCCTTGCCTTTCTGATTGCTTTTTTCAACCAGCTTTCCGGGATCAATTTTGTGCTCTACTACGCTCCTGAGATCTTGGAACGGGCCGGACTGGCCTCGGGCGAATCCCTTTTCAGTTCCATTTCCATTGGGGTGATCAACTTGATCTTCACCTTTGTGGGCATTGCGCTTATTGACAAATTGGGCCGAAAGCAATTGATGTACATTGGTTCCATCGGCTACATTTTGAGTTTGGCCATGGTGGGCTGGTGCTTCTATTCCAATGCAAGTTCCCTGCTGCTCTTGATCTTCATCCTGGTTTTCATCGCTTCCCACGCCATTGGGCAGGGAGCGGTCATCTGGGTGTTCATTTCAGAGATTTTTCCCAACAAGGTGCGCTCCTACGGACAATCGTGGGGGACGGGCACCCACTGGGTGTTCGCTGCGCTGATCACCCTGCTCACCCCTACCTTTTTGGATGCGGAAATCGGGATTTTCAAGGACAACCCATGGCCCATTTTCATCTTTTTTGCCTTCATGATGGTACTGCAACTGCTCTGGGTCGCCTTCATGATGCCGGAGACCAAAGGAATCAGCTTGGAAGAACTGGGTAAATTGTTGAGCGGCAAAAAGTCAAAAAAATAGCACTTCTGCACGATATAGCCTGAAACCATCCGTTAATCGAATATGGGACAGGATGTTATGGCCACCGAACGGATAATTCCGTATATTGAATGAAATTACACTATTATGGCTGAAGATATCTCTTTTGGAAATAGGCTCATGGTCGGTTTCCTTCGGATCATGGTTTTTATATTGATCGTTATCCTGATCGCAATCCCCGTTTGTATCCTACTGGACTTCCTTGGGGTGATGGACGCCATTGGTCTTTCCTAGAAAATCACCTCTTGCTCGCCCATGGCCTTGGTGATCAATTTGATGTAAGTGTCCATGGTCTTTTCGATGTTGACAGGCTCAGTGACATCCACATTCCCCCTCCAAATGAGTTCCCTTTCCTTGCCGATACAGATGCAATACAGTGAGGTTTCCAGATGGTATATGTTGAAACTGTCATAGTATGAAGCATCATAATAGATTTCTTGGTGCTCCAAATAGTCGTTGCTGAAACGAACGAACATCTTGTCGATATTGTTCATCCGGTCCTTCAAGGTCTTTCTGTTCTCCGTACCCACTACCTTGGTGAACAAAATGGCATCAAAATCCTTGTCCAGCAATTGCTCTTCCACTTTGGCCAGTTCCTCCTCCGATCTTTCCGAAGATGTGAATTCCACATCAAAAACATCGATGCTGCGCACGCCATCCACGCCCTGTTTTTTCAATTCTTCCACGAAACGGGTCTCAAATTCCATCCGTACGTTGTTGTCTTGGGCCATCCCCACCACAAGCACTTGACTGGCGTCGAAAAGAACGATGTCGGGGTTTTTCCATGTCCCTACCAGTTTTGTGGTGGAACACCCGGTGAGCAACAATAGACTTAAGGCCAGAAATTTTGGTTTCATTGGTATAGGTTTAATGGTCGTGCGCAGTAAAAATCTTATTCTCCCTTAATGGGAAGCAAAGGTAGCCTGTCTTTTTTCAAGTTGCCTTCGGAGTTCTTCCACGGTCTCGGCCATGGATTTTTCAAAATCGTCCGTGCTGGACTTGGCAAATATCCTGGGGCCTGGGGCACTGAGTTCAATTTCGCATACCTTTCCTTCCCCGGCCTTATCATTCTCTATTTTGAAGAGCACATTGGCCTTGATCAACCAACTGTATTTTTTCCCCAGTCCTTCCAGTTTTTTGTTCAACAGTTCTGTCAACGATTCACTGGTCTTCATTTTCTGATATTGAACATGTATTTCCATGGTAATTGTATTTGATTTGTTTCAAAACTATGGCCTAAAAGGGCAACATCATATGACAACCATCAGTTCTTGATTGTTTACTTGTCACATGAAAAAAGGCTGGCCCGTGCTTTGCAGGACAGAGAACCAAAATTCCCCTTCCAGATCTATTTTCTTTCTTTGTTTGGTCACTTCCGATATAGGGATATAGACATAGGTGTTGTTCACCTTACAAGACACCAATCTGGTCTTTCCGGCCATGGCGGCATGTACCGCATGATAGGCCAGCCTACTGCAATAGACACTGTCGCTGGAATTGGCAGGTGCACACCGAATAATATAGCTGGGGTCGATATACTTTATGGAAATCGGGGCATTCTTGAAATGCGCCGCGATTCTTTCCTTTAGGAAAACCCCGATATCCTCATGCTTCACATTGCCCGAAGCATCCTTGATGCCTTTCTTGTTCTCGAACAAATGCTGTCCTGCCCCTTCGGCCACAACGATCACGGCATGTTTTTTCTGTTGGAGGCGTTGTTCCAGTGCTGCGAGGAAACCATTTTCCCCTTCCAGTTCAAAATCCATTTCGGGCACCAGCACAAAGTTCACCACGGGCATGGCCAAGGTTGCGGAAGCCGCTATGAAACCACTGTCGCGGCCCATCAACTTTATTATGGAAATCCCGTTGTAGGCCCCAGTGGCCTCGTTGTGTGCATCCTTCAAAATGGAGCTGGCCACATCAAACGCGGTCCCATAACCGAATGATTCATCAATCACATCAATATCGTTATCGATGGTCTTGGGAATGCCCACCACACTGATCTTGGCATTTCTCTTGGCAATTTCCCCGCCAATGGCATTCACGCCCTTGAGTGTTCCATCACCTCCTATGGCAAAGAGCATGTCAACATGGTTTTCCTCCAAAGTGTCCACCATCAACGATACTTCTTGGGCACCTCGCGAGGAGCCGAGAAACGTTCCCCCAAACTGATGGATGTCCTTCACCTTATCGGGGGTAAGTTCCATAAATCCATGCCCTGCATCGGGATTGAGTCCTTCATACCCATAGGGTATGCCGATGATTTTTTTCACCCCATAGAAATAATGGAGCGCCATGACCAGGCCCCTGATCACATTGTTGATGCCCGGGCAGAGACCCCCACAGGTCACGATGGCCGCGGTGACTTTTTTTGGGTCGAAAAAAATATCCTGCCTTGGCCCCGCCTTTTCCATGCAAAGGGGACTGTCCCCAGTGGTGAGGCAATGGCTGTAGTGTTCCAGGGAAGGGTCAAAAACCAGTCTTTCCGATTCCCCGATGAAATTGAAAATACGGTCACCCTTCACCGTGCTAAGTTGCAATGGGGATTTGAACCTCGGTTCGCCGAGGTTTTCTATTTTGAACTTTTCCTTATCGTTCACAATGGTTGTCGATTACAAATGTTCCGTCCGTGTCATCAATCCAAGGCCAATACCGGAATTTCGGAATGCAGGGTCAGGAGTTTTGTCAACCGTCCCTCGGATGCGGTGCTTCGCTCCGCATGGTTCCTGGGCAAAATGGTCAGCATATCTATGTCTTTCTCCTGTATGTACTCCAAAATACCTTCTTCCACATCTTGGTTCTTGCTAAAGTTGTGCTCCGCATAGAAATGCTCCAAATAGTATTCCAAGAGGTTGTCCGTGCTGTCCCCGACCACTTCTTCTTCGTACACGGATTCCTTATATATGGTGAGCACATGGACTTTGGAATCGAAGGTCCTTGCAATTTCTAAGAGTGTGTTCAAGACTTCCTTGTCCTCGATGATCTCCCCACCCATGACCAGGGCAATGTTCTTGGGTTCCTTGATGGGACATCCGTAGGGAATGGAGATTACGGGACAATTGGCGTCCAGGACCAATTTGGAGGTGTTGGTGATGGCTTCATCCGTCACCTTATCGCCCATGGTCCCCATCATAATCAGATCCGCACCGCTGTTTTGTTGTGTGGACAGAATGGTACCGGTGACATTACCTGTCAGCGTCTTGAATTTTGGGACCTTCTTCAGCCTGACACTCAGGGATTCCAGCACCTTTTCAAAATCCTTTTCCAGTTTCCGTTCATCGACCTCTTCAATTTGCATGGTGCTCACATAGAGCGCCAAAATTTCCACCGAACGCTCCGTTCCCACAAAGTTGGCCACATACTCCAAGGCATTCAATGATGCTTCTGAAAAATCAAAAGGGACCAATATTTTATCTAAACCGCCCATAGCTGATATATTTAATGTATTTGAAAGATTCTTTTCAAAAGTAGATTCCCACCATGACCTAAAACATGACAGCGGTCAGGTTTCCAATCTTTCTGTGATATTAGTAAAAATTCTCCCCTTTTAAAAATCTGGAAAGCCATTTTTTGGTTCCATAATGTTTATATTTAAGACCCTTATAAAACAACAAGACCAATACATCATGGACATAGTGATCGGAGTGGACATAGGCGGGACCAAGACAAAGATCGGACTGGTGGACGAAAACGGCGTATGCCACGAAAAAACCTTTTTCAGGACCCAGGATTTTCCCAATCTGGAAGAATACCTCAACAAGATAAAGACCACTTCGGAGGAGATCATCAGCAATTTTGGAAAGCCCGTCAATGTCCTCGGGTGTGGTATCGGGGCCCCAAATGCATCGAGCAAGAACGGCACCATTGAGAATGCCAGCAACCTCATCTGGAAGGGCAGTGTGCCCTTGGTGGAAAAATTGAAACAACGGATGGACATGCCCATCCGCATCATGAACGATGCCAGTGCGGCGGCATTGGGGGAGATGCTCTTTGGCGGTGCCAAGAACATGACCGACTTCATTGTCATCACGCTGGGCACCGGTTTTGGTGCAGGCATTGTGGCCAACGGTCGCCTCATCGACGGTTATGACGGTTTTGCGGGCGAGTTGGGGCACGTGGACATGACCATGGGCGATGGCCGGCTGACAGGCCTCGGCGTCAGGGGTGGATTGGAAGCCTATGTCTCCGCCACCGGACTGAAGCGTACCGTTACCTTTATGCAGAGCAAGTACATGGTGGACAGCCGATTCAGGGATGTGGCCTACAACGACCTGCATGGGGAGGACATTACCAGGGCTGCCGAGGAGGGCGACGAAATCGCCCTAAAATCCTTTGACTATACTGCACGGATCATGGCCCAGGCACTGGCCAATTTTACCGCCTTTACGCAACCCGAAGCGTTTATCCTGATGGGCGGACTCACCAATAGCGGCAAATGGATCATGACGCCCTTGGAGAAATATTTCAATGGATTTTTGTTGGATGTGTACAAGGGCAAGGTGAAACTGCTCCTTTCCAGCATGGAGGACAAAACGGCCGCCATTTGCGGGGCCGCAGCGTTGATCTGGGAAAACCACAGGAGCGACCTAGGCCAATAACCTGGAACAACCGATTGTAAACCTGATATTTATCATACTTTTTGGTTTGTGACGAGGCTATCTTTAACATAGTCAAATCGCAAAAGTCATGAAACCAAAAAAGAACCCAAGTGCCGAAATAGGACGCAACAGCAGTCTTTATTTTATGATAGGCCTTACTTCGGTATTGTTTGTGACGTGGCAATCCCTTGAAGTAAAATTCTACGAACAAGAGTCCAAAGCCATTGAGGTGGTCCAATTGGTGGACGAACTCAAGGAAGATGTCCCCATGACGGAGGCCATCCGCACTACACCTCCCCCTCCTCCACCGGCCGCACCTGACGTGATCGAGATCGTGGAAGATGTGGAAGATGTGGAAGAGACCATCATCGAGAGTACAGAAAGTAGCCAGGACACCTATATTGAGGATGCCATGGTCAAGATAGAGGATGTGGAAGTGGAAGAAGTGGAGGAGGAAGTCGTGGTTCCCTTTGCCATCATTGAAAATGTGCCTGTGTTCCCTGGCTGTGAAATCTATGAAACCCAAGCAGATCGGAAGAATTGTTTCAACCAAAAAGTGCAGGAACACATCAGGGACAATTTCCAATACCCTCCCGATGCCCTCGAAATGCATATCACCGGAAGGGTCTATGTACAATTTGTCATCGATTCCCAAGGAAGGATCAGCAACATTGAGAAAAGGGGACCCGACAGGTTATTGGAAAAAGAGGCTGTTCGCATTATGTCCCTTTTGCCCCAAGTGAAACCAGGGCAACAGCGCGGCAGGTCCGTCAGTGTAAGGTATAGCATCCCTATCAATTTTATCATGCAGGAATGATGAAATGGGTAATTTGGACAAGTTGGGAACCCACTTCAAGGAAAGGCTCGGGGCGGTTCATGACAATTATCATATTTTATGCTGTTCCCCAAAACTACTTTTGACCCCTCAACCTAATGCAATGCAGCTATGTGCCATCTAGTTCAAAAATACAATGTTCCCGGCCCCAGGTACACCAGTTACCCCACAGTACCTTACTGGGACTTGGACAGCTTTTCGGAAAAACAATGGAGGTCCAGTATCCTTAGGGCTTTCCAAGAAAGTTCCGATGAAGGGATCAGCATTTACATACACCTTCCTTTTTGTGAGAGCCTTTGCACCTTCTGTGGTTGCCACAAGCGCATCACCAAAAGGCACGAGCTGGAACTTCCCTACATCCAAAATGTATTGAAGGAATGGGAACTGTACTGCAACATCTTGGGCACCAGACCCATGATAAAAGAATTGCATTTGGGAGGTGGCACCCCAACGTTTTTCTCCCCAGGGCATTTGAAGATATTGGTGGAGGGCATCCTAAGAGTGGGCAAGAAAGCCGAGGATATCGAGTTCAGTTTTGAGGGGCATCCCAACAATACGACCAAAGCGCACCTACAGGCCCTTTATGATGTAGGGTTCAGAAGGGTCTGCTTCGGTGTGCAGGACTACAACCTGACCGTGCAACGGGCCATAAACCGGATACAGCCTTTTGAAAATGTAAAAAATGTGACCGAATGGGCCAGACAGATCGGTTATACCTCGGTAGGGCACGATATCATTTATGGACTCCCCTTTCAAGATTGTGCCAATGTGGAGGAAACCATCATGAAGACCAATGCCCTCAAGCCCGATAGGATCGCCTACTACAGTTATGCCCATGTTCCTTGGATCAAGGGAAATGGACAGCGGGGCTATCAGGAATCCGACCTGCCCTCCTCCGTGGAAAAAAGGGCGCAATATGAAATGGGCAAGAGAATGTTGTCCCAATTTGAGTACAAGGATGTAGGGATGGACCACTTCGCCCTCCCCACCGATGATCTGTACAAGGCGTATATAAACGGCACCCTGCACAGAAACTTCATGGGATACACCCCTTCCAAGACCAAACTGATGATCGGTCTGGGGGTTTCCAGTATCAGTGACAGTTGGTATGGTTTTGCCCAAAATGTAAAAAGTGTTGAAGAATATGCCGATTTGGTTTCGCACGGGGTTATCCCTATCTTTAAAGGACATATCCTGAACCCTGAAGACCAAATCTTGAGGCAGCACATTTTGAACATCATGTGCCAGTTCAATACCCAATGGAATACCGAAGAAGAGGAAACAGTCGATTTTGATGCCATCCTCAACAACCTGTCGGAACTAAAGGCTGATGGTTTAGTGGAACTGGGGCAGGACCACATCAAAGTAACCGAAAAGGGGAAACCCTTTATCAGGAACATCAGCATGGCATTCGACTTGAAATTACAACGAAAACAACCAGATACCCGGATATTTTCCATGACCGTTTAACCTAAAAAAGCAAAAAAATGAAAAGTATAATCGTACCCGTCGATTTTTCGGACCAATCCGAAAAGGCCCTCAAGGTGGCCGCTTCCCTGGCCAAAGAGCATAATGCCGAACTATTGGTGCTCCACATGTTGGAACTTTCCCCTGCAATTATGGCTGAATCGGGATATATTTCCCAAGAACAGGTGGTGCACCTCATCAAGATCGGCGAAAAAAGGTTTGCCGAATTCTTGGAGAAACCTTACTTGAAGAACCTGAAGATCACACCTGTGATCAAGCACTACAAAGTATTCAGCGAAGTGAACGAAGTGGCCCAAAAGCATGGAGCAGACCTTATCGTAATGGGGTCGCACGGTGCCGATGGACTACAAGAGATCTTTATCGGCTCCAACACGGAGCGTGTGGTCCGCACTTCGGATGTGCCCGTACTGGTCATCAAAGGGGATGTGGAGAATTTCAAGACCAAAAACTTCGTTTTTGCCTGCGATTTCGAGGAAGAGAGCATTCCTACCCTTAAAAAAGCCAAAGAAATGGCAGATCTTCTCAATTCAGAGTTCCATTTGGTGTACATCAATACCCCTGGGGATGAATTTTTGAGCACTGATGACGCCTATGCCAAGATTTCCAAGTTCCTGAACGATGCGAAATTGGGACTTGGGGTCGATATCCACAACGACTATACCGTGGAAAAAGGAGTGCTCAACTATAGCGAAAAAATACCTGCCGACCTTATCGGCATTCCGACCCATGGTAGAAGGGGGCTCTCCCATTTTTTCATGGGAAGCATAGGCGAAGACATTGCCAATCATTCCAAAACCCCAGTGATAACCTTTAAGATTTGAAGGTTCCACGATTGATTGGTACCACGCAAGCGGACAAAAAAGGGGCAACTAAAGTTGCCCCTTTTTCATTTTTGCTTTTCTTGCCCTATCCATTGAACCTTTCATAGGCCATTTTTTGTAGAGCTTCCCTATGATCTGGATGCGCAATGGAAATCAGGGCATTGGCCCGTTGCTGGAGGTTTTTTCCATAAAGGTCAACCACACCATATTCCGTGGCCACATAGTGCACGTGGGCCCTGGTGGTGGTAACGCCCGCCCCTTGCTTCAGGTAGGGAACAATTTTTGAAATGCCCTTATTGGTCACCGAGGGCATGGCGAATATGGGTTTGCCCCCTTCGGAAAGGGAAGCTCCCCTGATAAAGTCCATTTGTCCGCCAACACCCGAAAATTGTCGGCTCCCAATGGTATCGGCACAGACCTGTCCGGTAATGTCTATCTCAATGGCACTATTGATGGCCGTTACCTTCGGATTTTTCCGGATTACCGCCGTATCGTTCGTGTAGGCCGCTTCTTTAAAGTCACAAAGGGGATTGTCGTCGATAAAATCATAAAGTGCCCGGGAGCCCACAGCGAAGCAGCTCACCACCTTGCCCTGTTTCACCCTTTTCTCCTCTCCGGTGATGACTCCCTGCTGGATGAGCGGCAATACCCCATCGGAGAACATTTCGGTGTGTATGCCCAACCTTTTATGGTTGCCCAGATTGGACAATACGGCATTGGGAATGTTGCCGATACCCATTTGGAGGGTGGCCCCATCTTCGATCAAAGAGGCCACATGGCCCCCGATCTGTTGTTCCACTTCAGAAATTTCTGTGGGTTCGTGCTCATGGATGGGCTGGTCCACCTCAACGGCAAAATGTATCCTGTCGATGTGGATAATTCCATCTCCATGGCTCCTCGGCACCTGTGGATTGATCTGCGCCACAACGGTCTTTGCCATTTCAATGGCGGGCAGGGTCACATCCACCGACACCCCCAAAGAGCAAAATCCATGCTTATCGGGCGGCGA
Source organism: Flagellimonas baculiformis (assembly GCF_033441575.1). Lineage (NCBI taxonomy): Bacteria > Pseudomonadati > Bacteroidota > Flavobacteriia > Flavobacteriales > Flavobacteriaceae > Flagellimonas > Flagellimonas baculiformis. The sequence continues at coordinate 101,634 of NZ_JAUZVW010000004.1, read as the reverse complement.
AACCTGAATGAATGCAACATCCAAGGGAAGGATCTTCCTGCGGAAGAGCAAATGGATCTCACTCAAAAAAATGGGCACATAATCGCCCCTGAACTCATTCACGAACTTGCGGACATTGCCACCCACGAACAAACTGTTCAATTTAAAACTGGTATTGCACGGAGCGTTGGCATATCTGGCCTCTCCTTCGGTGTGTATGGACACGATCTCTACATTCTCGAGCTCTTGGTGCCTATCGCAAAGGGCATCAATGATGATGTTCGGGGTCATGGCCGCTCCTTGGAAAAACACCCTATCCCCAGATTTTACAATGCGTACCGCTTCTTCAGCTGTTGTTATTTTCACTTTTGATGATTTTTAAGGTTGATGGCATTCGATGCCTGCTGTCACCGAATGGGCCGGTGCCGGTTTGGGGGACACATAGGGAATCCCCAGTCCCAATCCACGTACAATAAACAAAACACCGATGATCACCACAAATACAGGGACCAATTTTTGCATTTTTGCCCGTATCGAATTTCGGAACAGTCCCTTGGAATAGACCACTGCGGACATCAAGGGAACGGTTCCCAGCCCGAAGAGCACCATATAGAGCCCTCCTTGCAGCGGGGTGGCCAAGGCCGTCGCTCCCAAAAGGGCCATATAGACCAATCCACAAGGTAGAAAGCCATTCAGAAACCCGATGGTCAGAAAGGCATCCGGGGTCTTTTTCTTGAGCTCTGCCCCGAGTTTGGACTTGACTTTTCCCAAAAGGGAATAGATAGGACGGAAAATCCGATGTCCGTTCAAAAAGTTGCCCGGCACCAAAACCAATATGATCATAAGAACCCCTATTCCTATGGACAGTTTTTGCTGTATGCCGAACAGGGAAAGTCCTTTTCCCAAAAATCCGAAAATCAGCCCTATGGTCCCGTAGGCCAGCAACCTTCCGGTATGGTATATGGAAAGTTGTACTGTTTTTTTGATGTTGTTCGTCTGGTCCAAGGGCAGCATAAAAGCAATGGGGCCGCACATGCCCAAGCAGTGCACGCTTCCCAAAATTCCCAGAACCAAGGCCGATGTCAACATGGTCAGTAGGTCAGTTTCTGTTTATGGAAAAAGTCTTGTCCACCGTACTGCCACTTGACGGTAATGTCCCAACGACCGCCCACCAAACGATTGTCAGGTATGAGCAAATGTGTTTTGGTCAAACTTATGGGAAAGTCTGTATCCAAATGCTTGTTGGACGGTCTGTACAGGGACACTGTGCCCGTAATTTCCTTGGGATCAAAACGTTCGGGGAAATAGACCATCAGGCCCTCATCGGTCTTCACCACTTTGAGATGGGCATCCATTTCGGCGGCCGCCCTCGAAGCATCCATGTCCTGTTGGTAGGTCAACTCCTTTTTATAGTATTCCTCGGTGACCAAGTCATGGTTGGCCCTGTCCTCCAAGGTCATCCTGAACACAAAATAGAGTATGAAGGCAATGAAGCCAATAAATGCCAATACGATTCCTGTTCCCCAATTTATTTTCATTTCAATAATTTTTTAGTTGTAACTCCGTGGTGCCAAAAACTGGGTCACCGTGGTTTCGATGAGCTCGTCCCCACTGTATATCCCTATCTTCAATTTATCCTTGTCGCCGGTCAGTGCCGAGCTGTTGATCTCTATGAAAAGGGTTCCTCCGATGAGCTGTTCTGCCGGAACGGTGAACCGGTCCTGGGACACCATTTTGATCTCGCCTTTGTGCGACATCAACTTAAAGGATACCTCCTCGATATCCTTGGTGGTCTTGTTCATCAATTTATAGGTATATACATTGCTGATGATATTGTTCTCCTTTCGTTCATAGAGCTGTCCGGGCAACCGCAATACATTGGCCTCCAATTCATTCCTCAAAAACAGCATCCCGATCAAAATACCGATCAAGATCGTAAGGACTGCTGTATATCCCTTCATGCGGGGCGTGAACTTAAATTTAGCCTTTTTGGTAATCTCGTCCTCACTCGCATAGCGGATCAGCCCCCTAGGTTTATCGATGCTGTCCATGATATGGTCGCATTCGTCGATACAGGCGGTACAGTTCACGCACTCCAACTGTGTTCCATTGCGGATGTCTATTCCTGTGGGACAAACGTTGACGCATTGGAAGCAATCGATGCAATCCCCAAAACCAAGGGCCTCTCGGTCCTCGTTCTTTCTGAACTTCTTGCGACCGTTTTCGGCCTCACCTCTCTTGTGGTCATAGGCCACGACAATGGATTTGTTGTCCAGCAGCACGCCTTGAAGTCTTCCGTAGGGACAGGCTATGATACAGACCTGCTCCCGGAACCATGCAAAGATGAAGTAGAATACCCCGGTAAAGATCAATAAGGGAACCATGGTGCCCATATGGGCCATGGGACCATCGGTAATGTACCGGATCAGTTTGTCACTACCTATCAAGTAGGCCAGAAAAATATTGGCAATCACAAAGGAAATGATGAAAAACACGGTCCATTTCAGTGCCCTTTTCATGATCTTTTCCCTATTCCAAGGGGCTTTGGCCAATCGCATTTGGGCACCCCGGTCCCCATCGATCCAATATTCGATACGGCGGAAGACCATTTCCAAAAAGATGGTCTGGGGGCACATCCAGCCGCAGAAAATACGTCCGTAGGCCACAGTGAACAATGCAATGAAAACGACCCCAATGATCATGGACACGACCACCAAGTGAAAATCCTGGGGCCAAAACGGAAGTCCGAATATGTTGAAACGGCGTTCCAGCACATTGAACATCAGAAATTGGTGTCCATTGATCTTCACGAAGGGAGCCACCACCAAAAAGATGAGCAGGGTGTAACTGACATACTTTCGATAGTCATAAAACCTACCGCTGGGTTTTTTGGGGAATATCCAAGCCCTTTTGCCTTCTTTTGTGATGGTTCCTATGGAATCCCTAAAATTCTCTTCCATTGCATTTTTCTATAGATTTCCGGACTGTTTTCCTTCTTCAAGGATTACTCCACGGCAACTTCCGTAGAGTCCGACACTTGCTGTCCAGGCGAGGGTTCGGAGGATTGTGGCGCATCGGGATCTACCCAAATATCACCTTCGGGTGCCTTAGGATTTGCCGGAGTTGTGCCGCCCAATGTGAGCACATAACTGGCCACCTGGGCTATTTCCGCAGGTTTCAGGTTCTGTTTCCAGGCGATCATACCCTTACCATCGCGGCCACCTTCGGAAATGGTGTTGAACACGTTCTTGATGCCCCCTCCCAAAATCCAATATTGGTCGGTCAGGTTGGGACCTATCCCCCCTCCACCATCGGCCATGTGACAGGCCACACAATTTGAGGTAAATATCTTTTCACCTGCACTCAGGTCGGAAGCTTCGGACAAAAACTCCACTGTACTGGCATCCACCAAGTCCTTCGCTGTTTTCTTGTATTCTTCCACGGCAATCTTTGCTTCTGCCATTTCCTGCTCAAATTCCTCCTTTTGGGTATAGTCGCCTATGATATGGAACCTCACCAGATAGATGACACTAAAAATGATGGTCCCATAAAAAAGGTACACCCACCATGGCGGCAATACATTGTCCAGCTCTCGGATGCCATCGTAGTTGTGGTCCAGAATGATCTCTTCCTCACGATCCACAGACCTACTCTTGGTAAGGTTCTTCATGAGGTTCTTTGCCCATGTCCACTCCACTTTTTTGCTCTTCTTGGCCAAATAGCGCTGCTTGCCCTCTTCGGTGAGTGTTTGGAACATGACGTTTTCAATGGAACTCAAAATAAGCTCTATGGCAATGAGTATCATCAAAATCAACAGCATGAACAGCTGTGTGATCGGGTATGCAATGATGGCCGGTTGGTCGCCGGAGTCGATAAAGTATTCCATCAATCCGAAGATCAAAAAGAAGAGTACGGGTATGCGTATCCACCAAGGTGTTCTTGTGCTCATAATATTATGGTTTATGTTGTTGGTCGTTGTTATCCAATGGCAATTCTTCCATTTCCCTTATGTGCTCCTTTGTTGCGGTGAAGACCCACCAGAACAGCAGAACGAAGAAAACAAAGAATATCAGCAGGGAGATCATGGGGTAATTTGCTACCCCGTCGATGGTCTCCATATGGTTCTTTACAAATTTCAACATGGCTTTATTGTATTTTGGAAACAAGAATCAAGACATAATACTTGAAATGCCTTTTGTGCGTCCCGGTTCTTATATCTTGGTTCATGGTTCTTTTTAATCTTTATTTTCTGATAACAGTTCCCCTGTCTCCTTTATCTTGATGTCCGTGCCCAACCGTTGTAGGTAGGCAATAAGGGCAACAATCTCACGGTCGCGCATCTGCACAAAGTCCAACCCGTTTTCCTCGGCATATTTTTTGTCCGCTTCATAGGTCTTGACAAACTCTGGATCCGCATATAGGTTTTTCTCTATTTGTTCCGCTTGCTCCGCCATGGTCTGGGGTGCATTGGCAATATCCTCTTCGGTATAGGGAACACCCAGTTTCACCATGGCTTCCATCTTGGCCTGCACATTGGTCCTGTCGTGTTCGTCTCTCACCAGCCATTCGTAGGAAGGCATGATGGAGCCTGCGGATGTACTCTGCGGATCGTACATATGGTTCAGGTGCCAGTTATCGGAGTACTTACCGCCCACCCTGAGCAAATCTGGACCTGTACGCTTACTTCCCCAAAGGAAGGGGTGGTCATAGACAAACTCACCTGCTTTGGCATATTCCCCGTAGCGTTCCACTTCACCCCTAAAAGGTCTGATCATTTGGGAGTGGCATCCCACACAGCCCTCTCGGATATAGAGATCCCGCCCTTCCAATTCCAGCGGGGTATAGGGTTTCACACTGGAGATGGTGGGAATATTGGACTTTACCAATATGGTGGGAACAATCTGCACGATTCCCCCTATCAAGATGGCAATAGTGGCCAAAATGGTCAACTGCACCGGTTTTCTTTCCAACCAGTTGTGGAAAGTTTCCCCGGCCACCCTTCTTTTGGAAACGCGGGCCAATGCTGCCGCCTCCACCAATTCGTCTTCCACTTTGCTGCCGGATTTGATGGTCCTGACCACATTGTAGAGCATCACAAACACCCCAACAATATAGAGACTGCCCCCAATGGCCCTCATCCAGTACATCGGGATGATCTGGGATACGGTTTCCAAAAAGTTACCATATACCAAGGTTCCATCCGGATTGAAGTCTTCCCACATCAAGGCTTGGGTAAACCCGGCCACATACATGGGCAGTGCATAGAGCACGATACCCAAGGTACCTATCCAGAAATGGAAATTGGCCAGCCCTTTGGAGTGCAAATTGGTCTTGAACATTCTGGGCACCAACCAATAGATCATACCAAAGGTGAGGAAGCCGTTCCAGGCCAAGGCGCCTACGTGTACGTGCGCGATGATCCAGTCACTGAAGTGGGCAATGGCATTCACGTTTTTCAAAGAGAGCATAGGCCCTTCAAAAGTGGCCATACCATATCCTGTGATGGCGACCACCATGAATTTTAAGGTGGCATCGGTACGTACCTTGTCCCATACCCCGCGAAGGGTCAACAATCCATTGATCATACCACCCCATGAAGGAGCGATCAACATTACGGAGAACACAACCCCCAAGTTCTGTGCCCAATCGGGCAGGGAAGAATAGAGAAGGTGGTGTGGTCCCGCCCAGATATAAATGAATATCAAGGACCAAAAGTGGACGATGGACAATCTATAGGAGTAAATGGGCCTGTTCGCCGCTTTGGGCACGAAGTAGTACATCAACCCCAAGAAAGGTGTGGTCAAGAAAAAGGCAACCGCATTGTGTCCGTACCACCATTGTACCAGTGCATCCTGTACCCCGGCATAGACCGAATAGCTTTTTAGGGCCGTTACGGGAAGCTCCAGGCTGTTGAAAATATGGAGTACCGCAACGGTAACAAAGGTGGCCAGATAGAACCAAATGGCCACATAAAGGTGCCTTTGCCTTCTTTTGAGGATGGTGCCGATAAGGTTCCATCCAAAAACGACCCAGACCACGGCGATGGCCAAATCTATGGGCCACTCCAGCTCGGCATACTCCTTGGAAGTGGTGTACCCCAAGGGCAACGTAATGGCCGCGGCCACAATGATCAACTGCCAGCCCCAGAAATTGAAATTGCTCAGAAAATCACTGAACATCCGGGCCTTGAGCAGGCGTTGGGTGGAGTAATAGACCCCGGCGAAGATGGCGTTGCCCACGAATGCAAAGATCACCGCATTGGTGTGCAGGGGGCGCAAACGCCCAAAACTCAACCACGGGATGCCCTCCGTGACATTCGGGAACAAGAACATGAAGGCCAGTAAAAGCCCCACGGCCATACCTACCACGCCCCAGAGCATGGTGGCGTACAAGAACTTTTGCACGATTTTGTTATCGTAGCGGAACTGTTGTATTTCCATATTTATTGGTTTGTACTATTTTCTGTTTGATTTTTCCGTTTGATCTGATCGGGTCCGTTGGCCTCCCCCACTACCTCATCCTCAAAGAGCATGCGTACCGAAGGGGTATAGGTGTCATCATATTGTCCTTTTCTGACCGATAGGACAAATGCTGCAAAAAAGACCACTGCCACTGAGATACTGATGGCCAACAACACATAAATAACACTCATACCTGCCTTAATTTGAGGGTAAAACTACTGTGATGGTATGTTGAAAAAAATGACATATATCAGCTTTCAGGATTTTTTAATCCGTTGCCCAAAAAATTGGTCATCAAGGTGGTAAAGACCACAATACTGATGGAGCTCAAGGGCATCAAAATAGCCGCAATGACGGGTTGTAACTGGCCCGTTACGGCAAAGTACACCCCAACCACATTGTAGCACAGAGAGAGCAAAAAGCTCATTTTGATGACCCGGATGGATTTTTGTGAGAGGTGGATGAACTTGGGCAACAGGGACATCCGCGAAGCATCCAATATGCCATCGCAGGCCGGGGAGAACACATTGATGTTCTCCGATATGGCAATGCCCACATTGCTCTGCGCCAAGGCCCCGGCATCGTTCAGCCCATCGCCCACCATAAGCACATTGTGCCCCTCCTGCAATCCTTTGATGTATTCCAGTTTATCCTCGGGCTTTTGGTTGAACAACATTTGGGTCTTTTGCGGGAGCAGTTTTTGCAGTTGGTGTCGTTCACCATCATTGTCACCGGAAAGGATGCCCAGTTCCAAATGCTGCCCAAGCGTTTCAAAGACTTGGTCGATTCCATCCCTGTAGGTGTTCTTGAACACAAAACGTCCTTTGATGTCCTCGTCCGCACTCACATAGACCGAGGTGTCGGCCACATGGGTGGACGGTTCTTTCCCAACATAGGTGGCAGAACCCACTTTAATGGAATGTTCCTTGACCCTCCCCTCAAGACCCTTGCCCGTATGTTCCTGGAATTCATCCAAGGTCATGATGGCATTCGACTTGAGGATATCGTACAGCGACCGGCTCAAGGGATGGTTGGATGCCCTGAGCGTGGTTTTCAATAAGGCGGTCTCTTCTTGGGTCAATTCCACCCCTTCATAGAGAATGGTATCCTTTTTATTGGTGGTCAACGTACCTGTTTTATCAAAAATGGCCATATCGATTTTGGCCAAGCGTTCTATGACACTTGCATTTTTCAGGTAGAACTTGTGCTTCCCAAAGATGCGGAGCATATTGCCCAAGGTGAAAGGTGCCGCCAACGCAATGGCACAGGGGCAGGCAATGATCAAAACGGACGTGAACACATTAAGGGCCATACCGGGCCTGTAGACCAGCCAAAAAACAGTGGCCAAGATGGCTATGGTGAGAACGGCGGCAGTGAAACGCTTCCCGATGCTGTCCGTCAAGGTTTGGAACTGGCTTGCCCTGTCCTTGGAAAAAACGGAGTTGCCCCACAATTGGGTCAGGTAGCTCTGCGAAACGGATTTCAGCACCTCTACTTCCAAAATTCCGGCCATCTGCCTTCCCCCGGCGAACAGCTTGTCGCCAGATTGCTTGTGGACCGCATCGGATTCCCCGGTCACAAAACTGTAATCTATCTGGGCCGTTCCCTTGATCAGCACACAATCCACGGGAATGATCTCGTGGCTCCGGATCAGGATCCGATCCCCCACATCCACTTTATAGACCTGTACGTTCTCTTCTTCGCCGTCCTGTTTCAAACGGGTCACCGCCATGGGGAAATAGGATTTGTAGTCCCGCTCAAAAGAGAGGTAGGCATAGGTTTTCTGCTGAAAGAATTTCCCCAACAGCAGAAAGAACACCAAACCAGTGAGGCTATCGAAAAACCCAGAACCCAAATCGAAGATGATATCGACGGTACTCCGGATAAAAAGTGCGAGAATACCCAGGGCAATGGGCACATCGATATTGAGCAGTTTGGTCCGCAGTCCTTTATAAGCGGCCGTAAAATAATCCTGCCCTGCATAGAAGACCACAGGCAGGGAAAAGGCGAACATCAACCAGCGGAAGACCGGTTTGTATTGGTCCAGCCAGAATTCCTCCACCTCAAAATATTCCGGAAAGGAAAGCAGCATCACATTGCCAAAGGCAAAACCTGCGACCCCCAACTTGTAGATGAGCGAGCGGTCCACCCTATGGCTTTTCTTGTTGTATTCTTCCAGAGAGATATAGGGCTCGTACCCTATGCTCCCCAACAAGAGCACCAAGGTCTTCAGGGAAAAATCGGCTGTCCTGTAGGTGACACGGATGGTCTTTTTGGGAAAATCCACTTGGGATGCCGTGATGGACTTGTGCAAACGGTTCAGGTTTTCCAGTACCCAGATGCAAGAGCTACAGTGAATGGTGGGAATGCTCAGGTTCACCACCTGCACGCCTTCTTCGTTGAACTCCACCAATTGTCCCACGATTTCCTGATTGTCCAGAAAATCATATTTCTTGGTGATCTCATTGGGCGTGGTCCCGGCCTTGGCCTCTATCTCGTAATAGGCGGAGAGGCCGTTGGAGGTGAAAATCTCATACACGGTCTTGCAGCCATTGCAACAAAACTCCTTATCATCAAAATACACCGCGCCATTTCCGCACTCATCCCCACAATGGTAACAGGTTGTGTTTGCCATCATTGAACATTTGCTTTATACCTGGGCACAAAGTTGTAATACGATTCTGCATAAAAATATGATATTTATCAGTTTATACCCAACGGCCAACCTTTAAATTTGTCCTCTCAGGTAAACAATTCCACTATGGAAAGCAGATGTGAAAATTGCATTGTAAGGCAGTTCAATTCCCTTCGGGCCATGAGCAAGGAAGAATTGAAGACAGTATCCGACTCCAAGACCACAAAGACCATCAAAAAAGGACAATCCCTTTTTGAAGAGGGCGAAAAGCTCAACGGGGTCTTTTGTGTGCGCAGCGGGGTCTCCAAACTTTCCAAGCTGAGCGCAAACGGCAAGGACCAGATCGTGAAATTGGCCACCAAGGGCGAGGTCCTTGGCCAGCGTTCGGTGATTGCCGAGGAAAGCACCAACCTTTCCGCGATTGCCGTAAGTGATATGGAAGTCTGCTTTATTCCAAAGGAAAGCATTACCCATACCCTTCAACGGAACCCCAACTTTACCTTGGAGGTGTTGAGGCACATGGCACACGACTTGAAGGAAGCGGACGATGTGATCGTGAACATCTCCCAAAAAACCGTGAAACAACGTGTGGCCGAGGCCTTTTTGTACCTCAGGAACAATTTTGGGGAGGACAAGGACGGCTTTTTGGCCCTTACCCTTTCCAGGGAGGACATCTCCAATGTTGTGGGCACCGCAACGGAATCTGCCATAAGGATCATTTCCGAGTTCAAGAAAAAAGGGCTTATCCGCACCTCCGGCAAAAAAATAGGCATCAAGGATGAGCGCAGACTCACTGAAATGGTGGCAGGCTTTTGAGGTCTTCTCCAAAACCTGATAATTGTCATAGTATCCCCATCACCACAAGGGTAATTTTATCGCATCTAAAAATTTCGTCAGATGCAAAGGATTCTCATACCCACGGATTTTTCGGAAAATGCTTGGAACGCCATTGATTATGCGATGCAGCTTTTCCGCAACAAGCGTTGTACTTTTTATCTGCTGAACACCTATACGCCAGTGATCCCGAGCAGCCGTTTCATGGCCAAAATGGTGGACGGTGTCCGTATAGTCGATGCCGTTAGGGATGCCTCTGAAAGAGGTTTGCAAAAGACCGTCGCACGGATAAAAAGCAAGTATAGGAACGACAACCACAGCTTTGAGACCATCTCTTCGTTCAACCTTTTGGTCGAAGAAGTGAAAGACATTGTGGACACTTTGGGCATTCATTTAGTGGTCACGGGCACCAAGGGTGCTTCCGGTGTGGATGAGGTTTTCATGGGCAGCAACACCGTCCGGATCATCAAGAGTTCCAAAAAATGTCCCATTCTGGCCATTCCCCATCATTTTGAGTTCATCACCCCGACCGAGGTTGCCTTTGCCACTGATTTTACCCGATTCTATACCACATCGGAGCTGTCCCCTCTCTTGGAAATTTCAAAAATGTTCCATGCCACCATCCGGATCGTGCATGTGCAGTATGGGATCAAGGCCCTCACGGAACTTCAACAATTCAACCTGAACATGCTACGGAGATATTTGGGCGATGTGGAACATTATGTGCACACGGTCTCCGAACTCAACTCGGTCTCACAGACGTTGGAAATGTTCTCCCAAGAACTGGACATCCATTTGTTGGCCATGCTGAACTATCAGCACAGCTATATGGAAAAAATGACCCGTGAGCCCATCATCAAAAGAACCGCTTTTCATACCCAAATCCCATTATTGGTCATCCCGGAACTGGGCATGGAAGGAATTTCCGCCAAGAAAGAGGAAGAGGAGGAAGAGCAAAATGTATCGTCCCATAATTAATGTCTTGTCCCTATCTTTATGCCCGGACCTGAAGTTTACCAGGCCGGTGATCTATGGACAAACAACAACTAATTGACTGCCACGAGCGGATAAAGCCCTTTATCCACAATACACCCGTGCTAACTTCCCGTTTGATCGATGAAATGGCCGGGGCCCAATTGTTCTTCAAATGTGAGAATTTCCAAAAGATGGGCGCCTTTAAAATGCGGGGTGCGGCGAATGCCATCATGCAATTGACGGAAGAACAAAAACGGAACGGGGTGGTCACCCATTCCTCTGGGAACTTTGCACAAGCCCTTTCCCTGGCAGCGCAAAGTCTAGGGGTAAAGGCCCACATCGTAATGCCCAGAAATGCGCCACAGGTGAAAAAAGATGCCGTTCGGGGCTACGGTGGACTTGTGGTGGAATGTGAACCCACCTTGGCGGCGAGAGAAAAAGAATCCAAACAAATTGAAGAAGAATACGGAGCAACCTTCATCCACCCTTCCAATGACGATGCGGTCATTTTGGGACAAGGGACCTCAGGCAAGGAGTTATTGGAACTGCATCCAGACCTCGATCATGTGATCACCCCTGTTGGTGGTGGCGGACTGATAGCGGGTACCGCACTTGCTGTTGCCTATTTTGGGAACGATTGCAAAACGATCGGTGGGGAACCTTTTGAAGTGGATGACGCCTACAGGTCGCTCCTGAGTGGGACCATTGAAGGGAACACGACCATCAACACCGCTGCCGATGGCCTTAAGACCCAATTGGGGGACCGAAATTTTCCCATCATCCAGAAGCATGTGGAGCGAATCATCCGGGTCACGGAAGAAGAAATCGTCTCGGCCATGCGATTGATCTGGGGACGGTTGAAAATCATCTGCGAACCATCAAGTGCGGTCGCCCTCGCTGCCATTCTCAGGGAAAAAGAAGCATTTAAGAACCAAAAAATCGGGGTGATCATTTCCGGCGGAAATGTGGATCTGGACCATTTGCCCTTTCAAAAGAATTTTTAGTGCTGCTTCTCGAAGTGAACAATAAAAGTGGTACCGACCTCCTTCTCGCTCAACACTCCAATTTTTCCGTTCATGGCCTCTACTTGGGTCTTTACCAGATAAAGTCCCAGGCCCTTTCCTTCGGTAGCTCCGCTGAGCCTGCCATACATGTTGAAGATCTTGCGTTCCCGTTCTGGGGTGAGCTCCATACCGATCCCGTTGTCCGACACCCTTAGGACAATGTAACCACTGTTCTCCTCCGTGACCAATTGGATGATGGGCGGCACGCCTTCCTTGGCATAGTGGATGGCGTTCAGGATCAGGTTATAGAAAATGTTCACCATATAACTCTTCAGGCCGAATATGGTTTCTGCTTGGGAAAAATCGGTATTGACGGTTGCCTTGGCACGAATGATCTCCTCGGAGAGCAGACCATCCACATCTTTCATCACATCGGTCAATTTAATCTCCCTGAACTGTTCCCTGTCGGCATTTTTAAGGGATAGGGAAAGATTGAGGTCCTTTATGGTCTGGTCCAATGCCTCAGTGGTATTTTCTATCTTTCTTACAATGTCATCGTTCATTGGGTCCTTGCCCCAATCGTATATTTTGGACAACATCAACAGATTGGATATGGGTCCCCGCAAATTGTGCGATATGATCCTTACAAAGTTTTGGAGCTCATTGTTTTGTTGCACTACCTGTTGCTTGGTCATTACTTCCAAGGTCACATCTTGGGTGGTGCCTGCCATTCGCACGGGATTGCCAAGCTCATCATAAAATGTTCGCCCTTTTTGGTGTACATATCTTATTTCCCCATCACCAACAATGACCCTATGCACGATATCGTGTATGGCGTTTTTCTGTATGCTCGTATCCACATCTTTTTGAAAAGCCTCCCTATCCTCTGGATGGATAATTTCCATCAGCGAGGCAAAGCTAGCCTTGAATTCCTTCGGGTTCTGATGAAAAATGTGGTACAGTTGGTTGGACCAAATAATTTCGTCCTTGATCATGTCCCATTCCCAGTGCCCCACATTTGCGATTCGCTGTGCTTCCCTATATTTCCGTTCGCTGTCCCACAACTTATGGATATTGCCTACCTCATCCGTAATATCCTTTTGCCATATGCAACATCCGGCAACTTCACCCGACACGTCCATGAATGGCTGGAAGGAGAATTCATGCACGTACGTATCACCTCCCTCCTCAAAAGTGTGCTTGGACGTGGTGGCATAACGGTTCAAGGCCTTTTCACAGCCTTTGCTACACGGGCTGAAAAAGATACTTTTTTGGTATATGGGCCTAAGGTCCATTCCCTTTGTCGGTTTACCCAATTGCTCTTTCTTGAGCTTTTCCCCAAAAGATTTGTTGAAGGCCGTTAGTTTGTAATCCTGGTCCATTGCCCAAACGACATCACCCCCATCTTCGACATTCTCGACCTTGTTGTGTATAAGAATCTGTTTCTGCTTCACCGCTACAATATTGAACAAGTAATCTTGTTATGGCGAGTTGGGGTGGGCTGCCAAGATGAAAAAATATGCTCCAGAACGAACTATTTACAAAGTATTTTTACTTATATGAACTTTGAAGATAGTCTTCCAAATGCTCTATACGCAAAGGTTTTGTAATGAATTCCTTTACATATTTCTTAAATTTTTTGGCTTCTTGCCTATCCTCATCAGATTCCGAGGAAGTTACAAGTAAGACTTCGTTGGTCTCAGGAAAATTTTCAAGTGTCATAAATTCCAAGAACTCAAAACCGCTCATCTCCGGCATGTTGATGTCCAAGAGAATCAATGTTTTCACGTTGGGGTTATCCCTATATCTGAGATCGTCAAGGGCCAATTCGGGATTGGTGAACGTCTTTACCCGATCCTCCATCCCCATTCTCCTGAAGTGTATGGTGTTCACTGTGTTCACCAGGTCTTCATCATCGACCAAATAAATTTCCTTGTACATAGTTTCGCAATAATTAAGTTAGTTGATTTTGGTTTGTTTTACACAAGATCGATAAAAATTAAACAATATTTTGCATTAAACATCTTTTTCTTACAAAAATAATTGCAGATACCATCGCTTGCTTGTGCAAAAAACAAAAGAGCTTTCCATTGCGGAAAGCTCTTTGTTCTTTCGAAGTGCGGATGACAGGAATCGAACCTGCACACCTTGCGGCACTAGATCCTAAGTCTGGTATATATTGCACCAATAAAACATAAAATCACTCGTTTTCAATGACTTATGTTTTTATTCATTTTATTTAGAGTCAATTAATATCAGTTGATTTCAACATTTGTTGTACCTATGTTGTACCCAAAATTCCTAATAAAGACGTATCTTTAGAGTGAATTTTTGACAAAATGTTGTACCTGATTTGACTTTCGTACTCAAAACAGGTTCAAAATGTCAACAAGTGCAAAAATAATACTTCGCAAAAAGCCTAATTCAAAAGGGCTCTATCCGCTTGCAATTAGGATAACCAAAGACCGTCGTTCAACTTACAAACATATAGGTCATTATATTGAATTAGAGGATTGGGACTCTAAAAACCTAAAGGTAAAAAAATCGCATTCTGAAGCTGAAAGCCTGAACAATTTGATAGCTTCCAAACTATCCGAAGCCAGAAAAGGGCTTATTGCACTACAGACGGATAATAAAGCCGCTACTGCTCGACAAATCAAAAAAGAAATATATAAGCCAACTTTGAGCTTAACATTTTTTGATTTTGCTGACGAGCATCTTGAAGCCTTAGAGGCTGAAAAGAAAATCAATCGCCATTCTACAGATTCAGCTTGGGTGAGTTATATAGAAAAATATTGCTTTGGCCGACATCTGACTTTTCAAGAAATTGATGAACGCTTTCTCAAAAAATTCAAGATTCATTTAAAAGGTTTTTGTTCATTAACTGAAACTACTGCAATGAATGTAATGGTCTTGATAAGGTTACTGTTCAATAGAGCCGTTCGGGATAAGGTTGTTAGCAAGGAAATATACCCCTTTGGCAAAGGTAAGTTTAAAATCAAATTTCCCGAAACCACAAAAACAGGACTTTCAGGTAAAGAAATAAAAGCCCTGGAAAGTGTTACTGAACTAACTGATATGGAAAGACACTCATTGAACGTTTGGTTGTTCAGTTTCTATTTTGCGGGAATGCGTGTTTCAGACGTCTTATTCATAAGGTGGTCTCAAATTTATGATGGTCGATTGCATTACAGGATGGGCAAAAACTCAAAGTTACTGTCCCTTAAAATTCCAGCTAAGGTTGAAAAAATCCTGCTACAGTACATCGAGGACAGAGTAAATGATGATGACTTTGTTTTCCCCGAAATGAAAAAAGCCAACTTATCTGATGCGAAAGACATATATCGAAAGAAAAAAGTAGCAAACAAAAAATTCAATGACCACCTTAAAAAAATTGCAAAAAGAGCAGGCATCCAGAAAAAAGTTACGATGCACATTGCTCGACATTCTTTTGGCAATATTGCAGGCGACAACATTCATCCACTAATGCTTCAAAAATTATATCGTCATACGGATTTAAAGACCACCATCAACTATCAAGCTAATTTCATTCATAAAGATGCTGATGACGCTCTTGAAAGTGTAGTGAATTTTTAAAATAAATTGATTGACCCTTAAAAATCTTCGAGTTGAATCTAATTATTAAAAATTATTTTAGGGTTAATATTAATCACAAATTTTTTAAGGTTTTCCCAATCAATTCGAAAAATGTACTGGTAAAAAGCAAAAAACAGATTTAATAATTTTACTATTTATCGTAGTTGTCAGTTAAAACATAATACAAAATTTCTACAGATTTAATTCCGTATTTTGAAAACATGAAACTGCTCATTTTGGAAGACGAACCTGAAATGCTACAAAGCCTCGAAGAATTCGCCGCGGAAGAGGGGTATATTTGTGATGTGGCCTGTAATCTCTCGGAAGGTCTGGAGCGCATCGGTCTTTATGATTATGACTGTATAATTTTGGACATTAACCTTCCTGATGGCAGTGGGTTCGATTTGCTCGAAACTCTCCATAAGGATGATAAGTCCGATGGGGTAATCGTCCTTTCCGCGCGCAATTCCCTTGAGGATAAATTAAAGGGACTGGGGTTGGGGGCGGATGACTACCTGGCCAAGCCATTTTACTTCTCCGAGTTGAATGCCCGTATAAAGGCGATTATCCGGAGGAAGCAATTCAAAACAAATAAAATTTTCCATTACTCGAACCTGGTAATAGAACCAGATCAGTACGCCATCGGGGTCAATGAACGCGGAAATACGCTTTCGCTGACCAAAAAAGAGTATGCCATCCTCACCCATTTGATCAACAACCACAAGCGGGTACTTACCAAAGTTGCGTTGGCGGAATACATCTGGGGCGATTACGTGGATGAGGCCCAAAGTTTTGATTTTTTATTCTCTCAAATAAGAAACCTGAAACGCAAATTAAGGGATGCCGGTGCCCAGGTGGAAATCAAGAATATTTATGGGGTAGGTTATCAAATTAAATCCATATGAAACTCCTTTCCTACACCTCTCGTACCCAGTTATTGATTTTCCTGCTGCTGTTCGGGGTTTTTTCGGGACTGTTTTACTTGGTGCTTAGATGGAACATAAGGCAAAACGTGGATGAAGTTCTATATAACCGCAAGATGAACTTGTTGGCATATCTTGGGGAACACCCTGAAACGATTATAGAACAGGATAACCCTCTTGATGATTTTATCCTACATCCCGTGAGCAAAGCTTTGTATGAAAAAAATGCGCAAAACCTGGAACTATATACCGACACACTTATCTATGAACCGACGGATGCCGAACTGGACGAGTATCGAAAACTGACCTCCTATGTAGCTTTAAATGGTGGTTACTACGAGCTGGAGGTGGTAAAGCCCCATCTTGAGGCGAACGAAGTCATCAATACGATTGCCGTTACGTTGAGCGGGTTGTTTTTTGGTCTCGCGATCTGTGTCTACCTTTCAAACAAAATGCTTTCAAAAAGAATATGGCTCCCTTTCCATGAAATGCTGGATAAACTTGAAGATTATCGCGTTGACAAAGAAAGGTTGCCCAAATTTCCCAATTCCAAGATCAAGGAATTTCAATTGCTCAATGTTGCCCTGACCGAGTTGACCTTAAAAAACAAGGAGGTCTTCGATAACCAAAAACAGTTTATCGGGGATGCTTCCCACGAAATGCAGACTCCCTTGTCCATAATCCAGTCAAAACTGGAAGCACTTATAGGCCAAACACAACTTTCCGAAAAGCAGTCTGACATCCTAGAAGGTATCATCGGTTCCACACAAAGGCTCAAAAAACTGAACAAAACCCTGTTGTTGCTGGCCAAAATAGACAATGACCAGTACCTGACAACGGAAGAGGTAAATCTTGACGGGATAATCGGCAGGTCGCTGGAATTTTATGAGGAGCAGAAAGAGACCTTGAACATTAGGACCGAGATCGATATCAGGAATGGGGCAACTGTCCGGGGAAACAGTTTGCTTATAGAGATTCTCATCCAGAACTTGCTCAAAAACGCCTTTTTGCACAACGTGAAGGATGGAAAAGTGAGCATAAAACTGGACGGGAAACGATTGGAGGTTACCAATACCGGGAGTGAAAAGGGGATAGACAAGGAAAAATTGTTCCAACGGTTCTATAAATCGTCGAACAATCCCGATTCGTGGGGTCTGGGCTTGGCTATTGCATATAAAATTGCCGATAAGGGCAATTGGGAGCTGACATACAGTCACAAAAATGCCCAACACACTTTCACCGTTCATTTCTGACCATCCTAAATTTCTACAGAATCCATGTTTACATTTGATGAAAGTTGAATGTTAATCCTTAAATTTTAAAACTATGAACACTGGTAAGAAGTTTTTTCGTATCGCTCTACTATCCCTGCTATTTCTGGGAGGGGGCATGTTTACTTTGATGGCGCAATCCGATATCAAGGAGCTAAGTGAGGAGGCCATTGAGTTCTCCGATCTGCCACAGGCCGTACAGGATGCCTTTGGGAATTCGGAATACGCCGATTGGGAAATCGAGGAGGTGGAAAAGGTCGAGACCGATAAGGGTACCATGTACGAACTTGAGGTCGAGAACGAGGATGAGTCCTATTTTGAACTCTATTTTAGCCCCAAAGGAGAACTGGTGCTCAAAAGGGAGGAAAGCCACTCGGAAGGCGATGACGATCATCGATAATATTGCGATGATGAAAGTCTAATTATTTTAATAATTGATATAAGCTGGGAAATGTTGGAAAGAGTGATTGATGGCTTTTACATTTCCCAGCTTTTAATTACCCCAAGCTTTAATACGGGGCCTAACTAGCGTATGATCAAAGACATAACGAAGAATATTTGTAAACTGAACGTTCTAATCGGCATTCTCGCGATATGCTATTGCAATGTGGATTGCAATGCGCAATCCAAACTGGCTACAGAAAACCCGAAAACTCCACAGACCGTATCAGAAAATGGTTTTCCTATAACCAAAACGTATTTCAGTATAGTTCACCCCATTGTCACGTTTTCCGACAGCGGTCGGAACTTCAATTTCGATAGCGGTTATACAGTTGGATTCCCAACGGGCATCAATTTTTTGCAAAGTGAAAAAGTGGCCTTTAGCCTTGAGTTCGTTCCTTTTATTAGTGCCGAGGACGGCACATCCAAGGTAAGTGGTTTGCTTTTTCATCCCGGGGTAATCTACCGAAATATTGCCGGGTTTAATTTCTTGACGAGACTCGCCTATAATACGAATGGGAGATACGGTATAACAGCCGTTATCAACAGGCCGATAGTCAAAAGGGATAAAGTGAACTATTTTCTGGCCACGCCTATACCTATCCGTTTTGGTAACGAATTGCCTACATCGGTAACATTTGCATTTCAATTTGGCATTTTATTTTGAAACTATAGAATTAAGTATAACCGAATACACAATTAACAAAAAATGAATTATGAAGAAAGTATGGATTTATGCAGTAATGTTTTCACTGATTTCCTTGAGTTGCGAGCAATCCACCAAGAAAGATGATTCAAAAGAACCGGCCGAAAAACCCTTGAATGATAATAAGGAATTAAAGGCGATGGATATTGGAACCTTAAAATCCGAACTTGGGATGGAAGGGAAGGAAGAAGATGGGCAATTCAAGGTTACCGTTCCGCAAAACGACCTAAACGTAATGGTCGATGGTTTTAGAATTATTCCACCGATGGGATTGGGCAGTTGGGCTGCTTTTGCACCGACCTCGGCACAACCTATGGTAATGGGCGATATAGTGGTTACGGAAAAAGACCTGAAACCGGTACAACAGGAAATAATCCAACAGGGATTGAAGGTTACGGCAATCCACAACCATTTTGTAAGGAATGAGCCTGATGTGATGTACATGCATATCGGTGGTATGGGCAGTGAAGAAAAATTGGCAAAAAGTGTAAAAGCCATTTTTGATAAAGTAACAGAAGTTAGGGGAGCAGACCCGTCTGCCGTAGAAATGCCGTCGGTGGAGAACACGCTGGACACCAAAAGGATTGACAGCATCTTAGGGCATCGCGGGACTATGACCAATGGGGTGTATAAAATCACCATCGGCCGACCCGATGTGAAGTTGACGGAACACAGAGCACCTGTAAGTACATTCATGGGCTTCAACACCTGGGCGAGCTGGCAAGGCACCCCTG
The DNA here is from genome assembly GCF_033441575.1 of Flagellimonas baculiformis. Classification (NCBI taxonomy): domain Bacteria; kingdom Pseudomonadati; phylum Bacteroidota; class Flavobacteriia; order Flavobacteriales; family Flavobacteriaceae; genus Flagellimonas; species Flagellimonas baculiformis. The sequence goes on along the minus strand of NZ_JAUZVW010000004.1, from coordinate 82,074 downwards.
AAAAAGCAGCAGTGGCCGGTGATTTTACTATGCTGGCAGATGAAGTAGCTCCGGTTATCAAAGCACTTATTGAGAATGACATTGAAGTGGTAGCGGTACACAATCACATGGTGCACGAGGATCCAAGAATTTTCTTTCTTCATTATTGGGGAATCGGACCCGCTGAAAACTTGGCAATAGGATTAAGAGAGGCTTTGGACAAAACGGGAGTAAATAATGCGGAATAAATTTACACCGGCATCGGTTTCATTTGCCTTTCTTATTCGGCATCTTACAATTGAAAGTAACGAGTTATAATAATAAAAATCAGAAAAATGGACAGAAAAGAATTTATAAAAAATTCAGCAATTCTCGGAGGAGCAACCATTCTTCCTATCAACAATGTTTTTTCCCAAAGCGTTAATGAAGCTAGTATTGACAAACTGGTAGACAGCAACGGAAACTTTATCCAAAAGCCATTACCATATAGCAAGACCTTTTTAGAGCCTTATATGGACGAAGAGACCTTGCACTTACATTATGAATTTCACCACGGTGGTGCAGTCAAAGGTGCCAATAAGGATTTGGGAAATATCAAGAAAAATCTCGACTCCGGTGAAATGGATAGTGTCGATTTGTGGACCAGGAAATTGTCCTATCATTTTTCAAGCCATGTTCTGCATACGATTTTCTGGACAAACCTCACGAACAAGAAAAATGAGCCTAAAGCAGAACTTTTGAGGCAGATAGAAAAGGATTTCGGTTCATTCGATAAACTGAAGTCCTACATAGCTAAAGTTTCAAAAAGCGTTGAAGGCAGTGGTTGGGGAATTCTTGGGTACCAACCGTTTTCACAATCTCTTACATTATTGCAATGTGAAAATCATCAAAAGCTTACGCAATGGGGGGTCATACCAATTTTGGTCATTGATGTATGGGAACATGCCTATTATTTAAAGCATAAAAACAAGAGAGGAGATTTTGTTGATACTATAATGGAAATCATAAACTGGGATAACGTAGCACAACGTTTTGCAAATGCAAAAAAAATTAATTGAGGTAATAATATTATCCGACCATAATGCCAGGTGAATTCAATCCAAATAAAAAAAGAGAGTTACCCTTCAGAGAGGCTCTGAAAGTTTGGGTAAAAGTGGCCATTCATAGTTTTGGCGGTCCGGCAGGACAAATCGCTGTTATGCACAAAATTCTGGTTGAGGAAAAGAAATGGATCAGTGAAAACCGTTTTTTGCATGCGCTGAATTATTGCATGCTATTACCAGGCCCTGAAGCTCAGCAACTGGCCACATATATTGGTTGGCTCCTGCACAAGACAAAAGGTGGATTGGTCGCCGGATTACTGTTTATACTGCCAGGATTTATATCCATACTGGTCCTGAGTATTCTTTATGCCGCCTATCGGGATGTGGGTATTGTGGACGCCATATTTTTTGGAATCAAGCCAGCAGTGCTGGCCATTGTTATCGGTGCGGTTATAAAAATCGGCAAGAGAGCACTTAAGAATGAAGTAATGGTTTTAATGGCTGCATTGGCATTTGTTGCCATCTTCTTTTTTGAAGTAGACTTTCCATACATTGTTCTTGCCGCTGGCCTAACGGGATTCATTGGAGGCAAGTTTTGGGAGGAGAAATTTCACGTTATAAAGGGACATGGGGATGGCTCAGCAAAGGAAAAAGAGTATTTGGTTGACAGCCATATCCAGCAGGTCAAACCATCATTCAAAAATACCCTTAAGACGGTTCTGTTGTATCTTTCTTTTTGGGCGTTGCCATTGGTAATGGTCGCCTTATGGATGGGAGTTGATTCCATCTTTTTTGCAGAAGGCGTATTTTTTAGCAAAACGGCAGTGGTAACTTTTGGAGGGGCCTACTCCGTTCTTGCCTATATAGCCCAAAAGGCCGTGGAAGACTATGGTTGGTTGAGAAGCGGGGAAATGCTTGATGGTTTGGGTATGGCGGAAACCACCCCTGGGCCGCTCATACAGGTTGTACAATTCGTGGGATTTATGGGAGCCTACCGCTTTGCGGGGACAATGGATCCACTTCTGGCCGGGATTTTTGCATCCCTGCTGGTAACCTGGACCACTTTTGTCCCTTGCTTTCTGTTCATATTTACGGGAGCGCCATACATTGAGTATCTCCGAGGGAATAAAAACCTGACAACTGCCTTGTCGGGAATTACCGCGGCCGTGGTGGGAGTCGTACTAAACCTTGGCGTCTGGTTTTCCATTTATACACTTTTTGGGAAGGTGCATGAAAGCCGTTCATTTGGGTTAAGATGGTTAATTCCGGAATGGGAAACGATTAACATTCCTTCATTGATAATCGGACTTATTGCAGCATTTGTCTACTTCATCCTAAAATGGGATATGCTAAAGACCATACTTATCAGCGTTTTGTGCGGTATTGTCTATTATTTCGTTTTTTAGTGCAGGGTTGTATTTCTTTTCCCGCATTTCTACAGAATCGGTTTCTATTTTAGGAAAATATGAAAGGACTATTCTTTGTCATAGGTTTACTGATGATTGTAGAATGTAGCATGGCCCAGGTAAGTTTACCAAACACGATTTATGCAAAGTATACAGATGATGCAATTCAGCTTGATGGAAGATTAGATGAACCTGTTTGGGAAAATGCCGTTCGCATAAGCAATTTTACCCAACGCGAACTGAATGTTGGGGAGCCGGCAACAGAAAAAACGGAAGTGGCCATTGTCTATACGGCCAATACCCTATACATCGGATTTTGGGGTTTCGATAGGGAGCCGGATAATCTTGTAGCCCGCGAAATGAAACGGGATTTCAACTGGGGTGTAGAAGACAACTTTGAGGTCATCATAGACACTTACGATGACGACAGAAACGGATTTCTATTTGTGATCAATCCCAATGGTGCCCGTGCCGATGCGCAGATTTTAAACAACGGTAGGTCTTTTAACAAATTTTGGAATGGTGTATGGGATACCAGAACAGCGATAACGAACGAAGGTTGGTTCGCGGAAATAGCCATTCCTTTTTCTACCCTGAAGTTTAAAACGAATTTAGATCAGCAGGTCTGGGGTATCAATTTTGAGCGCAATATTCGCAGAAAAAGGGAACAATTACTATGGCAGGGCTGGTCTCGTGATTCCGAACTAGAGCTGCTGAACAGGGCTGGTACTTTGACCGATCTCGACAATATCAAAAGTAAAACTTTTATTGAAATCAAGCCTTATTCAATCGGGGGTGCGGAATTAACACCAGAAAAGTCTGAGGGACAGCTTAACGCTGGTGGCGATATCAATTACCTTATCACACCTACCCTACGTATGAATCTGACCATTAATACAGATTTTGCTCAGGTAGAAGCTGATAGGCAGCAGATCAATCTTACTCGATTTCCTTTGTTCTTCCCCGAACAGCGGGAATTTTTCCTTGAAGGACAAGACTATTTTGATATGGGTATGGGAAACCGCATAATCCCTTTTTATAGCAGGCGGATCGGATTAGCCGAAGATCGTTCTACGGTTCCAATAATCGCAGGGGCCAGGATTTTGGGTAAAATGGGAAATACTACGTTGGGTGCTTTGTCCATGCAGACAGCCAGTAGGGACAGCATACCCTCTACCAATTATACAGTTGTAAGCTGGAGGCAGGATGTTTTGAAACAATCTTCCATAGGTATTATATCTGCCAATAAATACGAAAATGGACGATGGCATAGCACAACCGGAGGATATGGGCTTTACAGTACGTCTGAATTATTTGGTGGCAAAAACCTGAATATTGGTGCATCATTCACACAAAACATTAACTCTGATGATTTTGATGCAAGGGCCAATGCTCACCGTATTTACCTGAGCTATCCCAACGATAAAGTTGAGTTTGATATGGCTTGGCAAAGAAGTGCTGCCCCCTTCAATCCGGAAGTGGGTTTTCTGCGCAGGGAAAATTTCCAGGAGTTTTATGCGGAGCTTGAATGGAAGCCCCGACCTACAAACCATATGAAATGGATACGACAGTTCAGTTTTAAAGGACTGGATATGAATTACTTCATTTTTGACGATACAGGTGATTTGCAATCATTTTTCTACGAAATCAGGCCATTAGGCTTTGAAACACGCAGCGGGGAATTTTTTGAGTTTAACATTCAAAGGAGAGCCGAAGGGCTGCGTGAACCATTTGAGATAAGGGAAGGAATTGTCATTCCTGAAGGAGAGTATTGGTACAATCGTTTGGAAATACAAGCCGCTACTTTCAGCGGTCGTAACCTTGCGCTAGATACGTATTTTAACTGGGGGAATTTTTTTACAGGAAAGAGTACCGAAACTACTTTTGCGCTCTCATGGAGAGCGAGTCGGTATTTAAGAATCAGTGCTAACTACGAAAAAAACTGGATTGACTTGCCGGAAGGAAGCTTTGATACAGACCTGATCGGTAACCGTATAGAGTATGCCGTAAACCCGAATCTATTCGGCTCCCTGTTTTCCCAGTGGAACAGTGAAGATGAAGAAGTACTACTGAATTTCCGTTTGCAATGGATCCCAATTATCGGAGCTGATTTCTTTTTCATCGTCAACCAAGCTTACGACACTTCGGGAAATAGCTGGACACTTGAAAGAACAACTATTTTGGGCAAACTGATATGGAGATTTGTGATTTAAAAAGAAAACTACCAGATACCTGTTTAATGTGATACAATGTAGGTAATTGATTTTATTTGAAATAGTTAATTCAAGTAAGTTTGCAACACAGATGAGACAATAAATCTTCTCCTTGTAATCCCGAATTTCTACAGAATCTGTTTGTATCATTGAATTGGGTTTTAGTAAGAAATAAAAAAAGATTATTATGCGATTTAAAAATGTATGCTTTGTAATAGCTTGTTTGTTATTCGTGGCTGTAACAGTATGCTGTGAAAACAAGAACCACAATTTTAAAGAAATCAGCGAAGAGGAAATTGAATATGCTGACTTACCGGCGTCTGTACAGACCGCCTTTGAGAGCTCAGAATACAAGGACTGGGAAATAGAAGAAGTAGAAAAAGTTGAAACCGACAAGGGAACTTTATATGAATTAGAACTGGAGAGCCCGGACGATAAACACCTGGAAATCTACTTCGACAAACAAGGAAAGATTATAGCCTCTGAAAACTAGCAGCATCAAGCGAGTGCAAGAAGAACCCGATAAAGAAAAGATCAAAAACCAGCAGGGATTCAAATAACACGTAGCGGCAAAGAGAAGTTGATTTTTTATCTATTCTTCTGGTTATTACCATTCTTCTATTATACTTTTTTGTTCTGAAAGGGGTTATACACAAACGTTTGATTTAATGAAAAATCTAAAAAAATATTGAACTTAACATAACGAATCATATTCTTGTAAGCGAAGATACCTCTGAAGGCTTGAATTATGAAAACCCAAAAATTGATTCAAAAAAGTGGATTATAAAATTTATCGAATCCGCTAATGTTTCCTCTCATTAAATCATTGAAAAAGCTTTTTCTAAGGATAAAGTGTCAATTACATAAAAAGCCAGGGTAATCTTAAAGTGCCAAAAATATAATGCCAAGAACAGAAATTTTTAACGATAAGGATTTAGTCATTGATATACTTTCCAGTTCCTTCAAAGAGAACAAATCCGTGAACCTGGTAGTTGGGGGTGATAATGAAAAAATCCCCGCACTAATGAGCTACAGCTACGAAATGGCCGAACTTACTGGTAAAATTTTTATTTCTGAAAATAGAAAGGCTGTTGGGCTAATACTTTTTCCACGAAAGAAAAAATTCAGTTTCAAGTCCTTTTATAAAGACTTAAAGTTGGCCATAAATGTTGTTGGTCTAAGAAGGGTGCCGACTATTCTTAAACGAGAATCCTTAATTAAAAAGCATCATCCAAATGATCCATTTATCCACTTATGGTATATCGGAGTAAATCCTGTTGACTCCGGAAAAGGTTATGGGGGTAAGCTCCTTGAAGAAATAATTGAATTTGCCGATAAGAAAGGGCAGGATATCCATCTGGAAACTTCGACCAAAAGGAATATAGACTTTTACGAAAATCATGGCTTCGAAAACTTTGCTAATATTGATACCGGTTTACCCTATCGACTGATGCTTTTCAGAAGAAGGGCTAAACCCACAATCTGATGACGGTATTTGGCTCTGAAATGCATATCGTCACTTTCTTTATCATAGCGGTTCAATTAATACTGCTTACGAATTTTGTTATTATTTCATTAAAGAAACGAGACAGTAAGTCGACCAACCGCTTCATATGGTTCACAATCTCGTTGATAGCGTATAATTTTTTTTCGGGAATTTTCCCAGATACAAATATTCCTATACCGCTAACCATTCAATATATCGTGGCTTACGGCGTAGGTATCTACACCGCCTTGTACTATGTATATTATGTGTATTCTGAATTTGACATTGGTCATTTAAAATTCTTTACCCTACGCCATTTAATGATAATTCTCATTTCCGCATTTATTTTCTTTTTTGTCCTTCCGCTAATCATCTGGCAAGATATTGGTATCGCTAAATATTCATTTATTTTTATTCCTGTTGCAGTCGCAATTGCATTTCTCGTTAAAATTAGCGCACCGTTAATTGAGCTTTATAAGGAAAAAGGGGGTGCTACAAATAGGTTTTATAGAGATAGGATTGCCACTGGTTATCTTACTTTATTATCTATAGTGCTTATGCCTATTATAGTTGCGCTCGGGGATTTTCAGGTAGTGGAACAATTGATTGTAAATGCTGGCTACTTTGTTCTTGCCGTGGCACTCATCCGTATTAACATATATCAAGATTTAAAAATAGAACAATTCTTACACAGGTTAGGATATACCGATGATGCTAGAGAAGCAAAAAATATTGTTATCTTAAAATATTTTTCTAACCTCGATTTATCTAAAAGAGAAATTGAGGTAGCCAACCTCATACTCGATGGCAAATCGTACAAGCATATAGGAAGCTATCTGTTTATTGCTGAAGGTACAGTTTCTAAACACGCTTCAAACATCTTCAAAAAAGCGGAGGTACAAAACAGACGCGAATTTGTACGACGCTTCAAAGGGAAGAGGAAATAATGCTCTTTACTATGACATTCTAAGATAAAGTAATATCCGTATTAAAATATGGATTAATCCGTAATGAAATACGGCTTTTAAAGCTTAGAAAGCTACCCCTTTTCGTTAATTTTACTGGATTTTGAATGCTTTTGGTATTCGTTCAAGTCTTTTAAGCATCACGCAACTGATTGTTAAGGGACTTCAACAACAATTACCAACCCACTAGAATCTCGAATTATGTTGTCTCACTCCAAGGCGGTTGCTGATGAAACTCGAAATACTATCGGAAAGCTTAACAACACAACTGAATGAAATAGCCTTTGAAAATAACTCAAGATTGGAGAGGGCATATCGTTCCATCGAGGTGTGCCGTAACCTTTTAAGCAAACTCAAAAAACAGGTTCTTAGAGAGGGCTTTGATACGATGGCAAAAGAAATAAGATTTTTCAAACATACGAAACAGGTACCGCTTATTGAACTTATTCATTTTTCTGAGATTCATTCTTTTGAACTCCAATTTCCCAAAGCTGACAAACATAGCCAGCTGAAAACCATCAGAAAGAAAGTCAACAAAATCAATCGGTTTTTTCTGTATAACCTTGATTTCGGACGTTATATTGATGCAGGCCACACTCATTTTGATAAGGAATATTTTACACGGGACTACCTGGATAGTTATCATATCACCACTTCAAAATTCTACTTCCAAGACCCTGAATTTTGCACTCCCCGGGATATGCTTTTAGGTAAGTATAAAGCTTATCAAAAACTGTTGAAATATTTAGATGAAAGACGTTTTCAACTAAAGAAATCACTAAATGGGAAAAGGCATCCCATTAAACGATTGCATTGGCCCTTCAGCAATACGGATTTTGTGGAACTCATCTATGCGCTTCACTCGAAGGGTCTCGGTGCTAAAAACAATCTTAGCATTGTTAAAATTTCAGATTATTTGAGCCAGATATTCGATGTTGAGCCGAAAGACATCTACAAAACCTATCAAGACATCAAATACAGGAAAAAAAGCCGAACGCTTTTCCTCGATGAGCTGTCCACTTCCCTTCTTTCTGAAATGGATAAAAGTGAGAAATAATCGCCTATAGCAGCCGTTTATCCGTCAAATCAAAATGTTAAAAAAACACCGTAGTACGGTTGACCTACGGTGTTTTGGTTTTCAGCCTATTGCTCATATAATATGAATCATTTTATAGATAGAATTTCGCAGTCGCACTCTCAAATACCGTCAAAACACCCCAAATTTCAAGATGTTAAATTTTCACCTTAGTACGGTCGTACTGGGGAAGAAAATCCGATAATCCATATCAAATTTGTAGAACGAAAGTCAAATCAGGTCAGGGGCTATCAAATTAGTTGAAAGCAATGCGATAGTCCCTTTCTTTTAAACCGTTCTATTATGCCGACAAGTATCATCACCACAGACGACCTTCGGGAATTCAAGATGGAATTGCTCGATGACATCAAAAGTCTTTTGGCCAGACAAGCATCTGGAAAAATCAAGAAATACCTTAAATCTTCCGAAGTAATGGATTTGCTTCAAGTGAGTCCGGGAACGCTTCAGAACCTTCGCATCAATGGCACCTTGCCATACACTAAGGTAGGCGGAATCATCTATTATGATGCCGAGGAAATTCAAAAGGTAATGGATGCCAACCGTGTGCACCACGGGTTAAATTCCTGATGCTATGAACTACATAAAGCTACTCAACGCGGCTTTTGAAACGTTCTATTTTGATGACCGCCTAAATCCTACCCATATCAGTCTGTATATGGCCCTGTTCCAAGAATGGAACAGTTGCCGTTTTATGGATGAGTTCTACGTAAACCGCAGGGAATTGATGCGTGTGGCAAAGATTGGTTCAAAATCTACCTACCATAGATGCATAACCGAGCTTCACACTTGGGAATACCTATCCTATTTCCCGTCCAACAATCCGTATAAGGGCAGTAAAATCAAGATGTCCATTTTAGGCACAAGTGATGAACCAGTTTCGGGACAGTACCATCCCATATTGGAACAGCTTGAGGAACAGTACTATCCCAGAGGTGTACCGCTTGAGGGACACCACCATCCCAAAAATGGACAGGTGGTGTACAAACACCGTCCCACCAATGGACAAGCATTGGTATCTAATACAAACAATATCAAACAAGAAAACTATATAAAACAGCCAAAGGACTGTCTGGCTGTCGTTGATTTTTTTGAAGAAAAGAATTTTGATAAAGCTGAAGCTGAAAAGTTCTACCAGCACTACGCTGACCGAGATTGGCAAACAGGCGATGGTGAACCGATTCGCGATTGGCGTTCGGTAGCCATAAACTGGATGGACAGAACCGAGTTATTTGAGTCAGAAAATAAGCCAAAGAAAAAACAACCGTCCCAAATCAAGGACAACCTACGAACCACTAAATCGAAAGACTATGGACAACCCCTCTAAAATCATCGAAGGTGGCGTGGAATATTCGCTCGGCAAATTTGACGGTAAAAGCGTACTGTACGATTTCCCTAAAATCCTGATTTACCTGAATGCAAAGGGCAAGCTGTTATTTGGCAAAAGATTCAGGATTTATGATGAAGACAAAGGTATTCTGCTAAAGCTCTGTTCATATTTTATCCGCGACAAAGAAAACTGCGAAAAATATGAAATTGATATCGACAAAGGTATCCTGCTTTCCGGGCCTGTTGGCTGTGGCAAAACCAGCTTGATGAAGCTGTTGCGCCATATCGTGCCTTTGCAACGCCCTTATGAAATGATTCCCTGCCGAAATGTTACTTTTAGTTTCAACCATTTGGGGTTTAAAACGGTTGAGGAATACGGCAACACTAAGTTCTATTGCTTTGACGATTTAGGCGTTGAACCTGCTGGTCGTTTTTATGGTAAGGATTTGAATGTAATGGGCGAAGTACTGCTCTCACGATACGAACTCTATTTAAGCACCAAAAGAAAAATAAAGACCCACGCCACCACCAACCTTAATGCCGAAGAACTCGAAGAGCGCTACGGCAACCGCGTCCGTAGTCGGATGCGAGAACTTTTTAATTTGATTGCTTTTGATACGAAGGCTGGGGATAAGCGTAAATAATCAACTTCTAAAGGATTTGTATAATAATATGACTTCTGAAACAAATTGAAGTACAATGTCCTTCAAACTCTTTGTTAACTCTAAAAATATATCTTTCATAATTCTATTGATTTTTGAATGGATAATAATATTGATAGTGCAATGCGTTCAATATTATTCTTATCCGAAATGTAGCTGCCTTCATCCTGATTGGACAAAAAGCCCAATTCCAAAAGTACCGAAGGCATAAACCCAATCGTTTCCCGAAGCACCTTAAAATTGGCAAACTTTATACCTCGACTTTCATAACCAATGGCTTCACAAAGGGCTCGTTCAATTTGATAGCCTATAAAAACCGATGCTTTTGAGAATTCCTTTTGTTTTCTTGAAGCATAAACCTCTATCCCTCTCGCATCCAGATTATCAGAATTATTGCAATGCAAGGACATAAATAAATCCGCCTTTAATACTTTAGCCAGCTTGGTTCTATCTGAAAGTGAAATGAGCGTATCACTATACCTCGTTAAATATATATCGAGTGGCTTTTCTAAGTCGTTATTTAACCTTAAAATCTCGTTTGCAATATCCAAAACAACATCCTTTTCTTGGATGCCATTTATACCAATTGCACCAGCATCTTTTCCACCGTGTCCAACATCAATAATTATTCGTTTTTGAGCACTCGTTTCTTGTCCAAAAATGAAGCACGTTTTTAGAAGCAAAATCAAAAAACTGACGTTTTTGAGCCACTTTTTTATTTTCAATTTTTGGGTTTTCAACAGTTGGGTTTCAAAATTCCATAAAATTTGATGCTAAATAATAACAACGAAAACCAAACCATATCAAATAATATTTTATTCACAAATATTTGATTTTCAATTATTTATGTTTAAATATATGTAAATTTCAAACAACGGAAAATGAACCAAAATTTTAAACCCATTCGTTATGAAAAAAACATATTATTTGGCGGGCTTTCTTTCGCTCTTATCCACATCGCTTTTTGCACAAATTGGTGGTATTGAAGATTCGGTAAACGATGTTTCCGATACAATCCGTACCATATTCCCCATCATTTTAGGTGTCATCTTCCTTATTGGTTTCCTGTTCAACGCGGGTCACTTTTTTGGTGAGAACGCAGACCTTAAGAAAGGGATCACCAGAGTGCTTGTCTTTGTATTGATTGCTGGCGCAGTGGTCGGCATCTTCACTTACCTAATCGGAATCGTAGTATAAATGAAACGCTACGAGGTCTACAAAAACATTAGGAAACGGGCGGTCATTTTTGGTCTGCCCATTTCCCTGTTTGCATTGATGATGGTGTCCATTCTTGCATCCTTACTCATCATAATTTTCTCTTTCAGCTTCGGGATAATTATAGGAATACTTGCATTCAACGCTACTCTGTACGTGGCATTGATAAGACTGACTCATAACCCGCAAATTTTTCAAATGGCGAAAGTCTTCCCGCGTATGATTAGCAATAAAAGAAACTCTGGCTTCGACTATGAACAAGATTAACCTTTCAGCATACCGACCTATCACAGATATTCAAGACAATATCATATTTGCCAATAACGGTAACGTGGTGTTGTGCTATCAAGGTAATCTGCCAGAAATTTATTCGCTATCCCAAAAGGATTTTGAAGATATCCACGGTGCTTGGTTCCAGGCATTAAAATCATTACCCGTTGGCACCGTAGTTCACAAACAGGACATTTACCTAAAGAAAACGTATTCATCTGAACAACTTCCGAATACTACATTTTTAGAGAAAGCAACGCACGAGCATTTCAAGGGGCGCCAGTATATGGAACATCGTTGCTTTTTGTTCTTTACGCTTACCAAGAACAAAGCCCTGAATAACTCAAAATATGTAAATCCCTTCCGTAAGGTTTCTAAAGGAATTGTCCAGCAGTTGGATGACAATGTGCAGCGTTTTATCGGCTCGGTAGGTGATTCCATTTCATTTATCAATAACAGCCGTAAGATGCATTTTGTTTCGCTTAAAGCGAAAGGGATAGAACGGTTGACCAATGGCTATTTCAATGGCTACAACGAAGGGTTTGATACGGATATCATATTAGATAAAAAAAGCGTCAACATTGGCGAAAACCATTTTGATGCCCTGGCCGTCAACAGCGAGCTGTGCTTTGGCGAAAGTGTACAGACGAGCAAGACCAATGAGAAATTCACTTCTGACGATTTTGTATTTCATCAAGGGTTTATTGATGGCCTTGGGCTGACGCTTAACGAGAATCATATCGTCAATCAAATCTTGTATTTAGATGACAAACAGAAATGGCGAAAACTACTCGATAAGAAAATCGAAGAACTCAATAAGAGTTCAAACTTCGGTTCACAAAACAAAGTCGTACTTGGAAAAATTCAGCACATTCTTGACCAAATCAATGCAGACGACAATGCGCGCATTATCCGTGGCCATTTAAACATCGTGTATTGGGACAAGAACCCGGAAAACCTGAGCCGAATAGGTTCTAAAATAAAGACCGAGTTTAAGGAACTGGACATCATCCCTTACTATCCCAGAGGTGAAGAACGAAAGAATTACATACTGAATAGTTACTGTTGTTTTTCCTCTAATTTTTCAAACAACGATTTATACGTTACCGATTTGAAGCACGCGCTATGCCTGCTCATCAACAATACAAATTACAAATCTGACGCTACCGGAATCATCTTTAATGATAGGGAACACAACGTTCCCGTATTGAAAGATGTATGGGATGAACGCAAGAAACGCATCAAGGCAAGGAACTTTGCCATTTTCGCCCCGACCGGGGAAGGCAAGTCTTTTCTGGCTAATAATATTCTTCGTCAGTATTTTGAAAGTGGTGTTCGTCTGGTCATTATCGACCTCGGTGGATCCTACACAAAATTTGCCAAGCTCTATCCCGAAAAATACACCGTGCTTCGCTATGAGAGTGGAAAGAACCTCGGTATCAATCCATTTTATATCAGCGATACCAATGACCTTACGCCCGAACGATTGGAAGACCTATCGGTGTTCTTGTTCGAACTGTTCGCTTCGGATTTAAAAGTGACCAAGGCACAATCGGTATCGGTGAAAAAAATATTGCGCCATTACTACGATAGCACAACTGAAAACCATTCTTTGGATGGTTTCTACAACTTTATAGAAGGGCATCAAAAAGACCTTTTGAATACCCTAAAAATCCATCCCGACTACTTCAATGTTACGAGCTTTTTGCACGTAATGTCAGAGTATGTCGGCGATGGTCTATACAGCTTCCTTTTTGAAGTGAGCGAAGACCAGACCTATAAAATCGAAGACAAGCGTTTGATTGTCTTTGAACTCGATGAAGTAAAGGACAACAAGGAAATTTTGTCCGTAATGCTCAAGCTCATCAAGACCGCTATCCAAAGGACCATTTGGCGAAATCGAGCCGAAAAAGGAATAATCCTGTTTGATGAGTTTGCCAAACAATTGAAGTTTGATAATGTATTGGAAAGTGTGGAATTCTACTATCAAGCCATTCGTAAACAAAATGGTGCGATTGGTATTATTCTACAATCCATCAATCAACTACCCAACAATTCCACATCGGCAAGTATTCTTGAGAACACGCAGGTCATCTACAGCCTGAACAATGAAAAAGGTTACGATGAACTGGTCAAAAGGCTCAACCTTTCGAGCCACGACCTAAACCAACTAAAATCCATCAAGAACAATCTTTCTGGACCACGGAAGTACACCGAAATGTTTATCAAAATCGGGAAGGAAAGTAACATCTTCCGCTTGGAAGTTCCAAAAGAAGTCTATGCGGCTTATCTGACCGATGGATTGGAAAACGAGAAAATAATGAAGCTCTACGACGAGCATCAGGATATGGAAAAAGCAATCATTCAATTCACATCTAAAACATAATGTTATGAAGACAAAACTTTTAATTATAGCAACGGCATTCATCTTTTTACTGCCTGCACGCGCTGCGTGCCAGGGAATGCCTGTATATGACAACACCAACTTCATTAGCTTGGTAAAACAGCTCTTGGAATCGGGTAAACAGACGGCAGAAATGATTAAATCCGTAAAGTTCTTGAAGGATGCCAAAGAAGCTATTGAGAAAGTATCGAGCGTTGTCCAACAGTTAAGAGCAGTTGAGGAAATCGCAGAGAATAATCAACGCCTCATCAATGTAATGCAGAATGACCTTCAGGATATTCTCAATTCGCCCTATATCAAACCCGAGGAAATTGACAGGGTTATGGGCTCTTTCGAAACCATTGTACAAAATTCATTGGACACGGTGGATTTTATAGACGAAGTCCTATCAAGTGATTATCTAAAAATGAGCGATGCCGAACGTGCAGAAATACTGAAAGCAAAAGAACTGGAATCAAAGCAAATGGTTGCAAACATCACTACAAAAACGAAACGCTATCGAGACATTATTTCTTTCAGAAAAATGCAGGATAAAGTCAATAATCGAGAAACAGGATATTAAAAATGACCGCGACCATCATTTTAGGGATTGGGTTGGAATACATCGATACGGTGTTCCAGACCATACAGGCCAGCGACTTTTCGCAATATACCATTGCCGGAATGAAAACGCTCGCTGTCCTATTTTTCTTGATCAATATTCTTAAAAAATACAACGAAGGCGTTGCTGATAAAGACGGCTATACTTGGGGTTTGAGTCCGGGCGAATTGTCCAAGAATTTTGCCATTGTGCTTTTGGTCATATTCTCAACGCAGGTATTAGGGTTTTTTGATGGGATTTTAGTGGCCATCGAAGGACAGTATCGAGGAACCGCACCTGCATTACTACCGTTACAGATGCAGGATATACCATTAGAGGAAGATGTAAGTCTTTTTGATGCGGCAAGTTCGGCAATGACACTTTTGTACGAGGCGTTGGTGACGCCATTGTTTGGATTCAAAATTTTGGCCTTTATATTAAGTACCATACTCTGGATATTGGATTTGTTTATCTATCCGCTATTCTTAGCAGAGCGTTTTTTCCTATTGGGAATAATGCAAGCCTTTTTTCCTTTGGTCATTAGCCTTGCCGTATTTGAAAAGTTTCGCTCGCTCGCATATACCTTCTTTAAATTGTACGCTGCCGTTTATATGCTCGTGCCAGCATTTTTTCTGGTCAATGTATTTGTCAATGCCATTTATACCGAAATCAACACCAATTTCTGGGTAAACCTGTTTGGAACCGATACAGGCCAGGGCTTCTTTGCACCTGTGGTCCAGTTAGGCTCAGTAGGGTTTATCGTGTTCCTGAAATTCAAATTGTACAGACGTGCTACCTCTTTCACCCTAAGATTATTTACCAACTGATTATGAAAACACCGTACAAGAATATTTACAAAGTCCTAATGTTGAACCGCTTTATCGTGATGGCCGTGGTGGTATGCTCGATGCTGTCCAGTAGCTTTTCCATTTGGATGGCGTTCAAAACAAAAAAAGATGCGCTGAACAGCGCTTTTGCCATCAATACAGACGGTAGCATTATTCCGCTGAAGCTGGTTACCCAAAAAGAGAATTTTAGAGTGGAAGCCTTGGCGCATTTAGAACTGTTCCACACCTATTTCTACAATATCGATGCAAGTAATTATGAACGCAATCTGGAAAAAGCGCTTTGGTTAGCTAATAGCTCAGTGGATAATCTCTACCGTCAGAAAAAGGCTGATGGTGTTTATAACAGATTGTTACAGTATTCATTGGTACAAAAAGTATTGAGTATCGATACAAAAATTTCAGAAAGTGATGGCACTTACAATTTTACAACGACGACTATTTTTGAAATCAATAGAGGTTCTATCATCGACACTTACGAACTGGTTTCCACCGGGAATCTTATTACGGTGGACAGAAACTTTCCCAACAATCCGCACGGCTTGCTGATTACCAATTATTTCGAGAATACCCTTAAAAAATTAAACGATGAAAGTTGAGCCAATAATCGGCATTTAAAAACCACGATTATGAAAGTAGAAAAGAACAAAATAGTATTCGCAGCGGTATTGGCCGTGATTTTCCTATTCCTTATTTCCTATTCCGTAATGGTAATGGGTGATGACGATAGCGAGAACGAAAGCCTACAACAGACCTTGGTTCCTGATTTGGAAGAAAACCAGAAAGAATATGAGTCCAAGCTCGATGCCATCAATGACCTAAAGGAAGTGCGTGAAACCAACGCGCCCAGCATCTATGATGAAAAGCTGATTGATTCCTTGGGTTTTTACGACCCGGATTTGCCGGAACGTGAAAAAGAACGCATTGTTGACAGTATCTATGATGCTGGCAAGATTAAGTATTCCCAAAAGCGGTATCAAAATTTAGGACAAAAGCGAGTTGTACAACAAACAGCACCAAAGGTGGATTCTGCTGAAGTTAAAAGAGAACAAAAAATTGAAGCCAAGGAATTGGGGCTGGAACATCAACTGTTCTTTGCCGCTTCGCCAAAACCCAATGAGCTTTCAATCATCGGCAATACAGACGAAACGATTTACGTAGTCGTGGATGGTGACCAAATTGTTCAAGCAAATACACGGTTACGGATGCGCCTGACGAAATCCGCTACTATCAATGGTAAACTGATGCCGAAGAACACACCGGTTTTCGGCTTTATCAGTTTTCAGCCTAATCGTGCATTAATTGAAATTGAGAATATCAAACACCATCCCACCAAGCTAAAAGCCTTCGATTTGCAAGACGGCAGCGAGGGCATCTATGTCGAGAACAACTTTAGGGAAGAAGCTACAAGAGAGGTGCTTGACGATGTCATTAGTGATATAAATATTCCCAGCGTACCACAAGTAGGCGGACTTACACAGGTATTCAGGCGTTCAAATCGAAGGGTAAAAGTAACCGTCCTGAACAATTACAGATTAATCCTAAAACCAAAGCTATAAAGCCCATAATGGGCATTTTAAAACATATTCTTATGAAAAAACATATCATTTTAACAGCATTCATTATTGGTTCCGCTTTCGCGAAAGCGAACGCACAAACCACTCACTTACTTGATACCATTTATGCGAACGACACTAAAAATGTGGCACTATTCTTCCCAGAACCTATTCGGCAGGGCATAACCGGTTCAGATAATTTTGTCTTTACCTACAATCGTGAGAAAGAACAGTATTTCGGCCTGTTGCAAGCCAAGCCTGGAAAGGAAAGTAATTTGCTGGTAGTCAACCGAAATGGCTCGATTTTTTCGTATATTGTAAGATATAAAAAACAGCTTTCTAAGCTCAATTATTTTATTCCGATATCGAGTAGTATCGGGAATGAAAAACCGATTCTTACCGATTCAATTCTTGCTGAATCTTCTGAAGAGCGTGTAGATAACAGAACATACCATTACCAAAAATTCTGCGCATACCTTCTCAATAGGAAACAGCGCATTGGACGAATCAAAAAGCGAAATGAAGGCATTGTTTTAAGTGTTGAGAATATTGTTTTCGATAAAGAAGAACTGTACTTCGTCATCCAGATTGAGAATAATTCCACATTGGATTACGATTTGAATTTCTTGAACCTTTCGATTGAAACGCGACAAAAAGGAAAAAGAAAATCGTTACAACGTCTGTATCAAGAACCGATTTATAAACATAATTTGCCGTCTAAGATTAAGAAAAATGAAATGGCTCGATTTGTTTATGTGTTGCCCAAATTTTCACTATCGGATGACCGTAGGGCAATTTTGGAATTGAATGAAAAGGATGGCGAACGAAATATTGAAATGAAACTATCACACAGATATATCAATAACCCAAATTAAAGTCATTATGAAAAATATTGTTGTTTTATTACTCGTACTGCTGTTCCTTTCGTGTGCTGATTCCACAACTAAAGTTTCGGGACCAAGTGCTACAGCCCAAGTTGTTATCGAAAGCTTTTATGAAAAGGATGAAGAAACCTTAAAAGCTAACTCAACACCACAGGCCTATTCAAACTATATGAATACCATAAATATGTTCAACGCTACACCAAAAGATGATTCCAATTTTACTGTTTTGCAGGACACCATTATGGGCGACGTGGCTTGGGTAAAATATACCACAGCTTACGATAAAACACCTGGTATTTTTAATCTGGTCAAACAGGATGGCAAATGGTTGGCAGATGTTAGAGGTTCAAAAGATAAATCGCCTTTTTGAAAAGCGTATTTATTTATTTTTATCGAGATTGATTTCCCAATAGCCCTGTGTGCCACCTTGACGTACCAAAACACCTTTGTTCTTGATAGCTGTTATATGTTTCCCAACAGCAGATTCATTGATACCTAAAACGTCTGCTATTTCATTGTAAGTTATAGAAGAATTTGCAGCTATAAGTTTAACTACTTCTTTTTGTCTTTTGGTAAGTGTAGTTGCGGCATCAATTGCAGCATCTGTTACACCACCTCTTACACCACCTGTTACACCACCTATTTGACCACCTTTTGCACCACCATCTTCAATAGTAGTTTCTTTGGCCATAAATGTCATTCTAAGAAAGTTGTCCGAAAAGCTAAAGCTCTCTTTGCCATAGTGTTCCAAAATACGAGGAATGCCCGAACCCAATTGCTCTACCAGTTCTAAGTCCTTGAAAATTCGCATCAATTCTTTATTGCGCGGTACAGAGAAGCCCTCAAAAAACTCTTGCTTGCTCAAACCTTCTGGAAGTCCACCAGCTGATGTAATTTCAATCCTGTCGGCAAATATTTCAAACTTAGGTGTTATTTCGTTGGTATAATCGTTATGCACAAAGGCGTTGATGATGGCTTCCCGTAAGGCGATGGGATTCCAAAGATTGGTCTGTTGCCGTTCTTTGGCAGTTATTTTTGTGTTGGTTCTATTTTCGACCGCAATCTTATCGATAACCTGCTTGGTCGCTTTTACCAAACTTTCGTGACCATATTCGTTGCTTTCAATAAGGTCTGTTCGGGTCTTGCCTGAATACTTGGCCACTTTAATAGAGGTATTGTTCTTATCGGCCAAAAGATAGCCCGCGTAATTGAATGCGCCGTCTTCGGTAAGCAGTTCCAGATTCTTTGCAAAGGCTTTGCCCAGATTATAGCCAGCTTCTTCGTAGTAGATTTTCAACTGGCCAAAGCTTAGATCTTGCCGACCAGCTTTAATCTTACTGATGGAATTTCGGGTACGTTTTGCAAAGAGCTCATCTATCACTTTCTGTGGCATCGGCTCTGCAGAAGAACCAATACGTATAAAACATCCCTTTTCGCTCATCCCATACTTTTTGAGATGATAGGGTTTTTCAGGACCACTTGCCACAATAATTTTAAGGATGTCCTTGCTATCCCGTTCCTCACTCACAATGTCAAACAGCCCCAATGCGGAAGGTCGGATGTTGTTTTTAAGCCTGTCCTTAATCTTTAACTGGTCGCCATCCGGATCTGCCAGACCATAAACATTTTCATTTTTGTCAATACCGATATAGAGAATGCCACCCTCGCGATAGTTCAAAAAAGCAATGACTTCTTTTTCAAGCCCATCGGTCAGTTCTCGTTTGTATTCTATACGGTTGGTTTCTGGCATTCATTAAGGTAAATTAGAGGATAAAGATAGTGATATTAAATTGCAGATTTACTTCGGCGCAATGGAACTCTCAGAACTGATTACCATAGTATATCATCTATTTTATCCCATATATTAACTGTCGCTGTTTAAAAGCAGATTTCCCACCTTCAAGGATTTCACAACTTATCTCTCTTGTTCCTTCACGGTCAATTGAACCTGCTTCTAAAACGTGAGACTTAACGCTTGTACTCTTTAAAGGAATTATCAATTCAGCATCCCCAAGCACAGCTATATTAGGGTTGTGAGTAACAATAATTACTTGTCTTGATTCTTTGATTTTCCTTAAATTTTTGACAATTGTTTTAAAGATAAACTCGCTATCTAAGTTATCTTCTGGCTGGTCAATTATTAGCGGTGTAGTACTTTTCGAAAGCATTAAAATTCCAAGCAAAACTGATTGCTGTTGACCTAATGACAGTTGAGATATGGACTTAGTGTTTCTTAAGGTTTTTCCTGTTTGTTCATCTTTGTACAATCTCGTTACAGAAATAGAAGGTCTATCCTCAAAAGGTAGAGCTTCAAAATCCTCAAACGTGTGGTCTTTCAAAAGTTTTTCTACAATGGTCTGCGCCTCATAGCTTCCTATAAATCTCTTTCCTTCTGCATCCTTCAAATCTTGCAAAGCATCGGTATCTTTTCGGTTGCATATTTCAACAAACTCAAATGGCGATAGCTGTTTGGAAATTAGGAGTGCTCTTGGAACCTGAGACGTGCGCCAATCCATAGTTGCCTTTAAAAGCTGTTCAAATTCATCCGAATAATTGCCTTGGTCGTATTTAACGTTGATGAATAAACCATCGAGGGTATTCTTTAGGTTTTCATTGATAGTCTGTGCAAAAGCATTTCTAAGAAAGTACACCCTTTGTTTGTTATCCTTTCTCTTAGTTAAAATTTCTTTACGTTCTTTCTGAAGCTCGTCCAATAATTTCTTACTGTTTTCAAGTTTTTTAACCCGGTTGCCTAAATCAAGAATATCCTTAGAAATTTGGTTGATTTTGCCCAAATCAAAAGGAATTCCTTGAGCTTCCAGTTCTTGTTTTTTGACATCCATTTTAGCTTGAATTGCTTTTTCTTTAGATGCCCAATTTTTAAGCTCTGTTCTAAGTTCTTCAACCTTTGTTCCAAGTGCTTCATTAAGTTCGCCCGCTTTGGCTTTAACAATAGCCGAAAAATCCCCGACTATGTCCTTTACTTTTTGAAAATAATCCTTGCCCACTACAATTTCTTCATCTGTCAACTTTTCAAAATTGTCAAATGTTTCTTCGTCATTAAGTATATCTCTATAGGTTTGAATGAGCTGTCTTAAATCTGCTATCAAATCTTTCCGAATTTGTCTCTCCTTAATAAGTGCATTTTGATACTTGACCAGTTCCCCCGCTTTTTGCTTTTTTAGATTTTCTAACTTTTTCTGTTCATTTTTTAGCGCCTTTTTTGTTTCGTCGAGACTGAGCAGTTCCAGCCTTAGTTTTCTTGATTCACTTTGATTGCTCAACAACTCAGCAATAAGCTCTTTGTCTTCTATTATTAGTGTATTTAGGTCTAAAAATCCGTCGAGAAAATCTATTAGCACCGTTGGGTTCTCATCACTGTGCTGGATTGTATCGGCAGTTTCACCTTGTCCGTAACTTTCGATTTCTACCTTTGAAATACCATTGATAGGGTCTGTAAGGTTTTGTGTGCCATTGTTTTTTTCTCTTGCAAATTCAATGACCTGTCCAGCTTCATCGGTATATCGAAGAGTAATTTTTTGAGGCCATACTTCGGAATCCACAACTTTTGAAGTTGAGTTGTTACCAGAAGTTTCACGAATAGTCTCTAAAAGAGTGGATTTACCCGCACCTCTACTACCGATTATACAGGTCAAATTAGGGTTTAAGTCAATCTTCATTTTATCCAGTAAGCCACCTTCTAAAATTACACTGTTAAATACTGGTCTTTGTTCAGGAATTAAATCCTCTAACCGAATTCTTGATTCGTGGCTCATCAACGCAACTTTAAATGCGTGAAAATTAAGTTCATCCATTTTAATTCTGGTCAACTTATCTTTTCCTTCAGCATTTGTACCTAATTTGTTTAGAGTATGCGAGTCAGACCCCATCAGTTTTGGCAGTATTTCATCATCTTCCAATAGCAGGTCTGTACGTCTTAACCCCAGAAGTCTTTTTCTGTTTGCATCATCATCGGAATCGGTATAAAGTTGGAAATTCTCTTTCTTCGATATTTCAAGCCCTAATAAGTTATGGTGGCAAAAAACTTCTTCTATTGGTGGACCAAAACGCCCAATTGTCCTTTCAAATCCAGAATCAAGTTCTATGTGTGCAAGGACGCCTATACCGCTTAACTGATTGGCAAAGTCTAAGCACTCTACAATGCCTTGTGATGTCGTTTTCTTGTCGTCACTAATCGTTAATTTACCCGCGAATGACCTTAAATTTTGGAAGGTGTCGAAATACAGCAGTAAATGTCCTTGTGTAGTGGTTACTTCAATTCCTGGAATAACCAATATATCCTTATCAGCTGCATACTGAATCGCCGTATTTGAGTTAAATATCTCGTTGTGGTCAGTAATACTAATAATTTTTATTCCCTTATCTATAGCTGTATCGACAATGGCTTCTGGTGTCATTGTCGAATCTTTTACGTCATAAGAACCAAACTCACCATACGAGTGTATATGTAAATCTGCCCTGAAAAATTTTGCACCTTTGGTCATATTAAAGCCTGATTTTGATGGGACTATAATGATGCAATTATTTTAAATTTTGGACAAGAGATTTTTAATTTATTTTTAACATTTAGAGATACTACTTGAATATCGACCTCACCTCATCATAAATCCTCTCAAAATTTGCTTTTAAATCCGCATCGGAATATCGCTTTGTTTCCTGCGGAAGCTGCCTCTGAATCTTGGGTAACCTGAACCGGACTTTCTTATCCTTCCCATCGGCAAAAGTCACAAACTCGCCTTGCTTAAGTCTAAAGAAAATATCAGCTCTTCTTTTGGAAACCTCTCTTTCGCCTTTAGTGATTCGGGTATCGGTTTTAAAAATATTGGCGGCCTTACTCACACTTTTAGTTGGATTCTTTATGATTTCAAAAAAGCGTTCATAGTACTTGGCGGTGTCCGGGTCATTGACCTTGCCAAAGAACTGGTAGGATAAATTGCTGAGTATCGCTTTACTGGCCTTATTCCCATACATCATATCATTTTGAATCTTATCCTGCATCACATAAATGGTGGCGATATCATAGCTTCGTAGCGTGGCTGGAATGCGGTGCATATTGAGTAAACGAATGGTTGGTGCTTCTTCCATCAGCAGAAATGAAGGCTTGGAATTGCGCACACTCATCTGTTTGGTAATGGTGTGAATTATGGTTGCGATGACTGGCGAATAAGAAGTCTCAAATTTGGGATTGTTCACTACCGAAATGACCGCTGGATTTTCTGTGCTATTGATATTCAACGCCACTTCATCTGCGGATAATGCCATAAAAATCCGTTGCGTACTGATACGTTTTAACGCATTGGCCAATGTACTTTTTACACCAGCTGTTTGCCTGTCAGAATTTTTTCCACTTATGAAAGCATCTGCCATTGCCCTCGATGTGGTGTTAGTTTCAAGAAATTGGACCAGGCTATCGGTATCGAGCATTTGATAAATGGCAATCAAATGGGGCAAAGTACAGAATTGAGGGTAGTCTGTTTTCAGCTTCCAAATCAATCCACCAATCAGACCTTCAGCAGCATCGTTAAAGAATTTAGTCGTTCCGGTGGTTCCTGATTCACGTT
The DNA here is from genome assembly GCF_033441575.1 of Flagellimonas baculiformis. Taxonomy (NCBI): domain Bacteria; kingdom Pseudomonadati; phylum Bacteroidota; class Flavobacteriia; order Flavobacteriales; family Flavobacteriaceae; genus Flagellimonas; species Flagellimonas baculiformis. The sequence continues at coordinate 58,562 of NZ_JAUZVW010000004.1, read as the reverse complement.
GTTCCAAAAGGTTTTCAATCAATACCCGCGAAACTTCATTCACACTTTCTTCATTCTCTAAATACCGCGGTGCAATGGGATTCACCCGATGGATAATCCTGTCAAATGAGATAACCTTCATAGGAATTTCACTATTAGCAAAAAGCGGATAGGCCATTTCCGTCAGTTCAAAATCCTTGTAGTCGTGTATGACACCACAAAAACCGTTATCACGAAAGTGCTTTAGGAATCCATAGACCACACTTTCGGTTTTCCCGCTTCCTGCGGATCCGATGACGGATGCGCCGCGTTTTACATTGTCGATTTTAAATGTTCCCGATTTGGTTAAGAATTTTACTTGATACCGTTTATCTATTTTTTCCGTTGGTTCACTATCGTAAAAAGCATAGAGAAATATGGCCACCAAAAGAACAGGCACAACGACATAAATCATTATTTCTACCAATGACCAATTCATATCCCAATAGAACTTGATTTAACAGCAATTTCAGCACCTTTTCGTAACCGTTTAAAAACCCGAAGTGCCAATTGTGCTTTGCTGGTCGGAATATTTGGGATTAATGGAATGCCCGACTTACCCATAATTTTAAAGGCTATTGCTTTTTCATTTGCAGGTAGCTTCATCAAAGCGGTAAAGTAGAGTTTGGGGCTTTTGATGAAATCCTTTTTAGCTTTATAAGTCTCTGCATAATTACGATTGTAGCCGAATGTTTTATCAAAGGTTATTTCTGCTTTAGCGAAAAAAGCATCCCTATCAAAACCACGTTTTACCTTTTTGCCGTGCATCTCAACTTCAGATGCTTTATACTTGCTGCCAGGGGAAAGGCTGAACCTGTTGGACGCGTCTTTCCTGCTGATTATGATATGGATGTGGCTTTGATTACCTTCCTTGGGCATACCCTGTACAATCCGAATACCATTCTGTTGGTGTGGGGCATCCCGTTCCAGTTTTCCTATCTTCAGTTTTAGTCGTTCTATATTTCCGGTCGCATTACCATGTTCAATTTTAGGTATCTCATTTTTCAGTTCAAGAATCTTGGTGGCAAAAGGCTGGTTTTCTTTTACCTGTTTGTCTGTTCCTTTAAACGTTCTCTGATGCTCGATTTTGGCGAAGTATTTAATGTCATCTACAGAAATAGGTCGACCATCAATTTCACGCCCTTTGAAACTGGCGGCATAATCTTTCATCAGCTCGCGAGTGTATCGTTTTAAATCAGCACTGCTGTTTTCGAGTTTTCGCAGTTCGTATTTTGATGGACTGACCATTATGGAATAGAATTTAGGTTCTTTCTTTTTCAGCTTTGCGGTGTTTCCGTCAATTTCTTTTACCACTTCTTTAGCAGAAATCTCATCACCATATTGATTGAAAAAGTGTTCCATATCTTCCTTCATTAAACCCTCATTTTCTTTTTCCAAATAGTCCACAAAATCGGCTGAACTCTGCGAGTAATTCGTTCCTAATTTTTGTGCTGTAATGTTGATATACATAGGTTAGAATTTTAAAGTTGATTCTGGTTATTTCGCTTTTCTTGAAACTTGACTTCCTTCTTTTCTTCTGTATATTTCTTTTCCAAAATCAAGGGTTTCTTTTTGGGTTCATCCATTTCAAAAAGGGATTGCAACATTGCGACGGTAGGTTTGGTCTGGGTCTTTTCTACATCACGCATAATAGCTATGACAGCATTAATGCGTTTCAATAATTTAGCTTCAATGGTGCGTCCAGTCGGCCCTAAATTTTCCTTGGGTGAAATCTCGTTGTAGAAGAAAAAATCGAGGATGGCTTTCATTGCCTCGGTATGCGTTTTGAAATGGGTTCTGGAAAACTGTTGAAAACGCTTTGCAGTTTCCTTCTTGAACCTGATGCCAATAAATGTGTCCATATTTCGCCGATTTGTCGCAAATCTTTCCCGAAAAATGAGCGTTTTGAGGGCATTTGTCGCAAATTGCTGAAAATCAAAAGATTAAAAAAATTTTAAACACTTGACTATCAATGATTTGAAAACGAAAAGGAATCCGTAACATCGCGCAGCGTGTTACCCTCTTGCTATTCCTTTTCGTCCCGCTCGCGGGACAAAAATCCATACAATCTAGCTCAAAAGCTGATTGCCATTTTCGAGGAAATAAAATTTCCGATATGTTGTTTTTCGATGTGTAAGGGTATCGGCGAAAGTCAAAAAAGTGGATAACCCTACATTAAATTGTGTGCTGTATTTCAGCAAAATAAAGATACGATTTTTTCGTGATTATGAATGCACTAAAAATGAAAACACCCCTGAAATTTCAGAGGTGCATTTCTTTCAAAAAACATCATTCAGATATTAAATACATAGGTATAGGAATATAAATTCCGTAACGCTTCCTCGTCAAGCATTTTGTCCAAATTGGTGTGATGCTTGGTGGCATAGTCCATCAAATCCTTGCCATATTTTTTCTTGATATCTTCCTTAGAATTGGTAAGCAATCGCTCTTGGGCTTCCTCGCTTAAATCGGTAAAATTTAGATAAATCATAGCTTCCCGATTTTAGTATTCGCTTGGTAACATCAGCGTATCGTTCACAAAGAATAACCGCAATTCATCCAGTGGGAAATCGGTAGCATTGTAACGATGTGTTTCTAATATATTGTCGTTACCATCGCTGTAAATAATTTCAGCTTCATACCCTGTATAATCCTGTTTTTCTTCTGACATTCTTTTGAAGTCAATCGTAATAAATTCACTTCGGTTAATCAGACTCTTAGCGATTACCGAAGCATCCGTAATGAGCCAAAAACATTCTGCTACTTCCGATAGATATTTCAATCCGTCGGTAAATCTGGTTTTAATTAGAGGTAGGGAATAGAACATTTCTGTTCCAGAAAAATATTGCAACCGCTCCTTAATATCGTTAACTTGTGCTTTCATTGTTTAAAATTTTTAAGATTTGAATAATGAAAAGAGGGCGCATCTTTCGAGAGGAACGCCCTCTTTAATTTTAAGTTCTACTTGTCATTTTTGCTTCCAAGTAATAGGATTTCATCCGCTACCACTTCGGTAACATAGCGTTGGTTTCCGTCGTCCGTGGTGTAGGTTCGGGTCTTTAGTTTTCCCGTAATTCCTACTTCTTTGCCTTTTTCAACATATTTCTCAACGATTTCAGCGGTCTTGCCCCAAGCCACAACGGTATGCCAGTTGGTGTCCGTTTGCTTTTCGCCTTTGCTGTCTTTGTAATACTCGTTTGTGGCGAGTGAGAAGCGGGCTACTTTCTTTCCGCTTTCAAGGTTCGTAATGGTTGGCTCTTGACCAACGTTTCCAATCAATTGTACGTGATTTCTAATAGTACTCATAACTAAATGGTTTTAAATGCCCTTTATAGGCTTGATTAATATTTCCCTTTTCAATTCAACTGTGATTAAATTTTAAGGGGTGTTTGTTCTTTTCTTTCGTGCACCGCACAATGGATAGAGTGGGTTTTGTCAAGACTTTTAGGGTAAAATCAGGTGTGTTTGCGACGTAGAAACATCCTTGGATTTTCAAGGATGTAGAAACCTTATTTTTCACTAAAACTTTGTACAGTCTTGACAAGTTCCATAAGGGCGTTAGCAATTCTTTTAAAGCCAGTTGCGATTTGAGCGTACCGACAGTTAAGCGAAATGAGTGGCTGGGTTTACATTAGAATTGGTTTTGCCGTGCCTGTTTTTCGACGACCCGAAAAACAATAGAGGCTGTATCCATTATAAACCCCTTAAAATGTGTAAGACAACGGTTGGGTTTTTAGGCATTTTCGAGTGAGGGCTCAAGAAGTTCTTGCCGAAAATTCCGTTAAGAAAACCGAAGCGATGGCTTTCCGTTGTGGAAGCGGACTTAATTCACAATTTTGGCTCGGGAATGAAGTGTTCCTTCCCAGAGAAGCGGGAAGGGTTAACGGAATGGAAAGCTGAAATTGGGGATTGTGTCCAAGATATTTGTAGTGAAGCGCTTTTCCCGGAATGTAGTGGTTTCTTGCTTTTTCAGCAGGAAACCGTGGAATGTAGGGGAATGGGCTGAGTGGTCTAATAAAAAAAGCCTTCCTAAAAATAAGAAGGCTTTATACGTCAGAACCATTAAAGGATTACTCTCGTTTTTGTATTAACAATTGCTACACACAAGGAATCACAATCAAATTCAGAATGGTTGCCTAAAGTAAACCACACAGAATCACAACGGTCATTGGGCTTTTAATTTTTTTATCGGCTCTGCTATTCACGGCACGTAAAAATTGAATATTATGCCCACCACGTTTACACTATTCCATTTCTTTTTTTCGGTCTCAAGAACAAAAAGACAACCGCTAACAATAACAGGGTTAGGATTCCCCCATAGAGGAAGTATTTGTTTGGAAAAGCGGTTCCCAAATAACCTGCCACCGGGTAAGCAAACGCCCACCATAAATGTGAAAATGCAAAATGAGACCCGTACACCTTTCCCTGTTCCTCATCGGGAATGTTCTCACCTATGAGTGTTTCTGAGGGTATTTCTGCCAGACTTTGTCCTAAACCTGCAAATACCCAAAACATCAATAGCAACGGAAAAGACAGATAATTGGCAGCACTTATCGCAAGCCCAAGTACTAAAGCGCCTAACATTAAGGATACTTGCCTGGATTTGGTCTTATCCAAAGCTCCGGATACGAATGCCGCAATGGCGGCACCTACACCAAACGCCGCCATAACCCAGCCATATTCCTTATCGGTCAGGTTCAAACCGCTCTTAATGAGAACAATGGTGTTCACTAAAATGAAAGCTCCTGCCATCGCCGATACGAGTTCTATAAAAAGAGCGAAACGTACATATTTGTTTTGAAACAAAAGTTTTATGCCCTTAGTAACGTCCTGCCATTTAAAAGGGTGCTTTTTCCGTACATCGGTTTGATTACGCCTTGAAAAGCTCTTTGGTAAGGTCACGAGCATAATACCAGCGATGATAAATGTAACCGCATCGACAAAGAATATTTCACGGGCTCCAAACCATACCGCTAAAATCCCTGCCAAACCTGGCCCCAAAACACCCAATACCTGATACGTGGCAGCCGATAAGCCGATGGCTTGCCGGTACAATTTTTTATCCACCACTTGTGGAATTACGGAACGGTATGTAGGACTGAAAAAGGCATTAAAAACATTCATCAGGAACACCAGCACATAAATTTGCCATTCGGCGTTTATGAAGGGTAACACACCAACAAGCGCCATCCTTATAAAATGGGTTACATACAATATTTTCTTTCGAGCTATCCTGTCTGCCAATACGCCAGCAAAAGGTGAAAAAATTATAAATGCTGTTACACGTAAAGTAAGGGCCGTGGCCAATATAGCCGCAGCCCTTTCCTCTCCAAACTGATATGCCAATAATGCTAAGCCCACCCAAGTAATAGCATCACCCAATAAACTGATGGTCTGCGCCACATATAGTTTTGTAAAAACTTTATTGCGAAGTGCCTGGAAGGGTTCTATCAGATTTGTCAAGTTCATTTCAATAATAAATTAAATTCTGCCGGTAGCATCCGTTTTGCGAACTACCAATTGATACACGCACGGAATAACAATCAAATTCAAAATGGTTGCAGAAAGCAACCCACCCAAAATGACCACCGCCATCGGGCTTTGAATTTCACTTCCCGGCTGCCCGCCTTTTAGCGCAAGCGGAATCAATGCCAATCCTGTGGTAAAGGCGGTCATCAGAATTGGATTCAATCTATCCAAGGCACCAGCTTTAATCAGTTCGATGCCTGTCTTACCTTCCTCTCGTAAATCTTCGTAACGAGAAACCAAAAGGATACCATTTCTGGTGGCGATACCAAAGAGACTGATAAATCCTATGGTTGCCGCAATGCTTACGATTCCTGATGTGAAATACACAATGAGAATACCACCAATCAATGCCAAGGGTAGATTAATGAGCACGACAAAGGCCAGTTTTACATTTTTGAATTCATAGTACAATAGCAAGAATATGACACCGATTGCCAAAATAGCGGTAATCAACAACAGTTGTGAGGCTTTGGACTCACTTTCAAACTGTCCACCGTATTGCACACGGTAACCCTCGGGAAAATCGATGGTGGAATTTACCACTTCCTCAATTTCGTTGACGGCACTACGTAAATCCCTACCCTGAACATTTGCCGCCACCACAATCTTTCGTTGTACATCTTCACGGCTTATGGTATTTGGACTACTCACCGATTGAATCATCGCAAGTTCGCCCAAAACGGTCTGCCCACCATTTGGCAGGCTAATCAAGGCGTTTTTAAAGTTTTCCACGTTGTCACGAAAGGGTTTTTCGTAGCGTACCACCAAATCAAAATAGCGCTGTCCTTCATAAATTTCGCCTGCTTCTTCACCTGCAAACGCAATATCTACCTGTTCCATTAAGTCGCCAACAGTCATACCATACGCTGACAAAATGGGACGCTTGGGTTTGATGCGGATTTGTGGGACTTCAATTTGTTGGTCAACTGCCACATCTGCCAATCCATCGATGGATTTGATGTTCTGTTCTACCTGTTTCCCCAACTCGAACAATCGTTGTAAATCCGAACCAAAAATCTTGATGGCGATATTGGCTCGTGTTCCGGATAACATATGGTCAATGCGGTGCGCGATGGGTTGGCCAAGCGTGATATTTACGCCAGGAACGACGCTCAACTTGGTTCGGACTTCCTCAAAAAATTCTTCTTTTGATTTGTCTTCCAAAGTAAACGGTACATCGATTTCGGCTGCGTTTACGCCTTGGGCGTGTTCGTCCAATTCGGCTCGTCCCGTTCTTCGGGTTACCACATTGACTTCAGGCATCTCCAGCAGTAGATTTTCTATTTGCTTGCCTGCCTTATTGCTCTCTTCCAACGACATTCCTGGTGGTCCAACCACGGCTATCACCAGCGAACCTTCATTGAATTCGGGTAAAAAACTTCGTCCCAATTGGGTTGCCACGACCAAACTTAACAGGAATGCAACGACCGTTACCGCAATCACTGTTTTTGGTATTTTAATAACCCTATCCAAAGTGGAAGCATAGTGTTTTTGCAACCATTGTTCTACTTTGGTGCCTTCGGCTTGTTTTTTGAGCAGTTTTTCCTTGTTCAATAAATACGAGCACAATACGGGTGTTACCGTCACGGCCACGACCAATGAGGTCAATACAGAGGTTACAAAGGCAATCCCGAGAGGTTGCAACAATCGACCTTCCATTCCGCTTAAAAAGAACAAAGGAACAAAAGACACAATGATGATTAATGTCGCAATAATGATGGAACTCCGGATTTCCACCGAAGCATCGCGCACGACCGTAATCATCGATTTGCGCTCTGCTTTTGGCAGTCGGCTGTTTTCGCGCAAGCGTTTATAGACATTTTCTACATCGATAATGGCATCGTCCACCAAAGCACCTATGGCAATCGCCATCCCGCCTAAGCTCATCGTGTTGATGGTATAGCCCAGCCATTGTAAGATAATTATAGAGACCAACAGGGATATGGGAATGGCCAATAACGAAATGACCGTGGTGCGCCAGTTCATCAAAAAGATAAACAAGACTATTACGACAAAGAATGCCCCTTCCATTAGTGTCCAATTCAAGTTGCTGATGGACGCATTGATGAAATCCGACGACCTGAAGATTTGACTTTTGATTTCTACAGTTTCCGGTAAGGTCTTTTCTAAATCGGCAATGGCGATGTCCAAATCTTCGGTCAATTTGAGGGTGTTGACATCGGGCTGTTTGGAAATTGTAAGGATAACTGATTTATTGCCGTTTAGAGAACCATCGCCGATTTTATCGGACGCACCGATTTGAACCGTCGCCACATCCTTGACTTTGATGGTCTGCCCATTGATTTGTTTTACCACGGCTTCCTGTAAATCTTCCAAAACGTAGGCCCTACCGCTTCCTTTAATGATGTATTGATTTCCGTATTGGTTCACAATACCACCTGGTGCGTTTACATTGGCTTCCTTTACGCGCTCTACCAATTCTTGCAAGCTCACGTTGTAGTGCTTCAATTTTTCAGGATTGGCAAATACCTGATACTGTTTGTAGTCGCCACCTATGACCACCACGTTGGCAATGCCACCAATGGCTTTGATGCGAGGGCGGATAATCCAATCGGACAGTGTTCGCAGTTCCATAGGCGACAGACTATCGGACGTTACGCCCAATAGCATAATCTCTCCCATAATGGATGAAATAGGTGCCATTGTGGGCGCACCAATACCTTCGGGCAGGTTTTCACGTACCATTGGGATGCGCTCACTCACAATCTGGCGAGCTCTGTAGATGTCCGTTCCCCATTCAAATTCAACCCAGACAATGGAAATTCCCGCTGCCGATGACGAACGGATACGCCTCACATTGGGCGAACCGTTCATAGCGGTTTCCAATTGGTAGGTGACCAATTTTTCCACTTCTTCCGATTCCATCCCGTGGGCTTCGGTCAAAATGGTTACGGTTGGTGCTGTCAAGTCTGGGAACACATCTACGTTCATTGTTTTGGCGTAGTAAATTCCCAATACGCTCAGTACCACTGCTCCCAACAAAATCATCAAACGATTATGTAGGGAAAATTTTAATATTTTTGTTAACATAATTCTCCTTTTTAGTGGTCGTGTCCGTGTGCCGGTGTGGTACCGGACATTGATGCCATTTTTACCTGATAGGCTCCTGTAGTGACTACCACATCGCCAACTTTCAAGCCTTTTAAGACTTCCACGTTTTTACCGTTGCGCTTCCCGATGGTTATGGGTCGTCTTTCAAAACTTTCGCCACCGAGTTGCAGAACTACCGAGTAATTCCCATAATCTTCTAAAAGTGCCGACTCGGGTACCAGCGTGGTTTGCTCTCCATCGCCCATTGCAATCTGAACCTGGGTCAAGCTCCCATCAGGAACATTGATAACATCGTTGACCTTGGCAAACACGGATATCAACGGACTTTCCCTTTCTACATCTTTTGAAATCGATAATATCTCGCCTTCGGAATCTGAAATGTTTTTCCAATCACCTGTTTCGGTCTGGTACCACATTCCTTTGATATTTTGCATCGTCAGGCCATAGGTGGGTGCCACCTGTGATTTCAACACTTTGGACTCATCAGTAGCTACACTTATCAAGACAGCGCCTTGGTCCACATAGTCACCATTGGATACATTTACGGTTCTGATAAAACCATTAAAGGGTGCACGGATTTGCTTGCTACCGCCCGAAACGCCCGAAGCGATAGACTGGTACTGCGACCGGGCGATGGTGTAGTTGCTCTCCACCTTTTCAAACTCGGATTTTGGGATGATTTTGCTATCGTAAAGTTCCTTTTTACGGTTGTACTCTGATTGGGCCTGGTCAAATTTTGCTTTCGCGGAAGCGACATCCGCACTCAAGTTATTGTTTGCCAATCCCTGACTGCTTACGTTCAACATCAATTGTCCTTGTTTCACTTCCATACCTTCGGTAAGGTTGGTCGTGGTAAAGTTGACCGTCCCGTTGGCAGTGGCCACCAGCGTTTTTACCGAACCCTGCGCCGGTTGCCAAACACCCGATGAAGTGATGACATCGTAAATCTCCCCTTTTGTGACCTGCGCCGTTTGAAAGTCTATTTTCCAGGCCTGTTCCTTTAAAAAGGAAATGGGTGCCTCTTCACCAGCATTACCTATCGCTTTTTGGGCTTCCTCCAAATTGGGATAGACCATCACGTCTTTAATCACAATGTTGTCGCTGTATGCCGGTGTGGAAAGGTCGAAAACCAATTGGTGTACACCCGCTTCCTTCGGCTGAATGGTAGGTGAAAAAATTCCTGGGGAAGAAGGGGCATCTGCTGTGGTACGCAAACCTTTGTCTCCTTTTATCAAGCTGACCGTTACCGAGCCCTCGCGTACGGGCTGGTGTTTGTCCAAAACTGTAAAGTGTGCGGCAAACCTTCCGGGTTGCCCGACAATCAATGCCGGGAACTCAACAAAGAGTTCGGTATTGTCTGTCCACAATGTATAATCCAATCTTGGGGTCTCCTCGCCTACGTGGCTCCCGTCAGCATTGTGGGCGTGTTCATCTTCGTGATTCTGTTTACAAGCTACTGCCATAAAGGCAAGCACAATTATTAAATACTTTTTCATCTTTCTCTTTTATTAATGTTGGTGTCCGTCATCATCGTGGGAATGTCCGTGGTCGTCATCGTGACTATGGCCGTGTTCTTCCTTTTGAAGGGTGTCCTGATCTACTGTAAATTCCTCCTGCTTCAAATCTTCCTGTTCCATATGAGAGCCGTCCGGGTTATGCTCGTGACCGTGGTCATCTTGGGCTTCTTCCTTTTTTGTTTCCCGGCATCCTGTAAGGCTGATTGCTGCCATTACCATTAGTGCCATTAAAATTCTTGATACTGTTTTACTCACGTTGAGTTTATTTGTCTTAAAGTGTTCGTGAATCTTTGATTTCATTGTCCTGATTTTTAAAATTGTTATAACTGATGTATTAATAATTGTGCTTGTAAAAGCTGTAGCTGTTTTTCCATTTGCAACATTCTATCGGTGGCGTCCCGATAGAATTGCACTTCCATATAGTATTCCAAAAACGAGTATTCTCCCAAACTGTAGGCTTTAAAGAGCAAATCCTCACTATTTAGGGTTTCTATGGTGTCCTGATATTCGGTGTACTTGTTGAGCAACAATTGGTATTGATTGTACTCTTGTTGTAATTTGGCATACAGCATTTGTTGTACAACTTGTGTGTTGGACTGCTGGTATTCGTAATTGGCTTCTGCCGCTTTTACTTTGTTTTTACTGTTCCATAAGGGAATGGTCAGTCCTCCATAAACACCCGAATAATTGTTGCCGTTGACCCCTTGGTAATTGTAACCCAATGCAAGGTCGGGCAGTATTTTGGTTTTTTCCACCTGCACGTTTTGTTGTGCCGCGGCTTCATAAGCTTTGAGCTCCAAAAGCTTGGGGTCTTTGGCCAATTTCTCATTCCATAAATCGGCTACAGTTTGTATCTGAAATGGAATATTTAATTGCAGATTATCCAACCCAAGCGGTTGATTGCCATTCAAAGCCTGCAAAGCTGTTCTTTGATTTTGGATTTCCGCTTCCAGTTGATCCACCACAAATTGCTCCTGAATCCAAGATACTTTAGCTTTGTTGAGGTCCAAAATGCCGACTTGCTCTCTGCTGAAAAGTTCTTGCATTTGTTCATACACCTCTTGGCTTTGTTTCTTTCTTTCATCTTCAATGGTTTTTCGCTTTTGAAGTATAAAGAGTTCTATAAGCCCTTTTTTTGCCTTAAGCAGTATTTCTTGGCGTTTTTCGCCAAAGGCTGCCTGCAACTGTTCTGCTTTTAGGTTGTTCCACTTGTTACGGGCTGCATATACCGAAGGAAATTCAAAGGATTGTGAGATTTCAAACTCGGTGTAGTCATCGGTTTGATGGTCACCAAAAGGCAGATAGTATCCTGAAAGCCGTGGGTCGGGCAGATTGTTGCCACTCTTGTTTTGAAGCTTTTGGCCATCTATAAACGATTGATAGGCCTTCAGCTCTGTATTGTTCTGTTCTATTTCGTTAAGTAGCTCCCCTATATTTCTATCTTGAGAGAAACCAGTAACAAAGAACAGGCATCCGCATATCGCGGACACGATGTATGTATTCATTGTTTGAAAATTTAGGTTTAATCTTGCCTGATAAGAAACAGGCCTGAAATTCAATAGGATTTCTACCTAATAGATAGATAATCCCAAACGATTAACCTAAAGATGGTGGCCCCCGTAAATCGAGGGATGAAAGGAAAGGATTAAAATAGTGATTGGGCGGATGATAAAGCGGCGGGTCGTTGTTTCGCCTCTTATCAATAAAATATAGTTCTTGAAAACCAGAATAGGTTTTTACAACATTCTCATTCGTATCGGTACGGTGTTCAACGATTTGTCTTTCGACAATAATATCGGTTGAAACCGTGGAATGGACGTGCATATCCATAAAGAACCCGAAAAAGCCATATGGTGATTCTTCGTCTTCGTGCGAACCATTATCGTGATGGTGGTGTTCGCCAGTATGGGCAACATCCGAATGGGAATGCGAATCCTGGTGCTGATGATGCAGATGCGGAAAAGCCTGATGCAGCACCATAAGGGCAAACAGGCCCAAGAAGAAAAATGCCGCTATTTTATTTGCTTTTTGCATTGAGAGCAAATATACAAATATTCTGAAAATGTTAAATTTTTAGCTTCAGTCTTTTCTAAATCAAATGTCAGAGTTTCATTAAAAAATCCAGTTTAAGGCACTGGATAAACCTTTTGATTTATGCGAGGGCATAAACTTCGTCGAACAATTTCTTGTCCAACCTTTCCTGTTGTCCGAAACTCTTTTTAAGGACATTGTGCAATACCGAATTGAAGGCATTATAACCTAACCAAAGATTCGGTTTCTCATCGAGTAACAAGGCTTCATAATTGAGGATTTCTAAAACCTCACGAGACTTCTTGGATGGGTCGCTATTCTTGTCACTACATTCATAGCGGAACAGTTTAGTTCTATCCAATATTGCCTTCACAAATTCTTTGGTATCGATGATTTTAAATTCCTTCATCTTGTCGAATTTCTTGGTGATGGTGTAGAACTCATTGTCCAGAAACTTATCGAAAAGATTGTTCAATCTCGGCATTATAAGGTCTGTATTGTTTCTGCTGTGCTTTATCGAAAACTCGATTTCAGCCTGTGAGACGTGAAGGCCATTGGAACAAACCTTTCTATAAAAACCGAAGTGGCCAGAGGTCTTTTCACTACCATCATACGAGTTCTTAAAACGAAGCATTGGTAGTATCAAGTCTTTATCATTTTTAACCGTAAACTGGCTTTTGTCATCGATGATAAAATCGGTAATGAACGACCTATCGTTTTTGTTGATTGTACGTTTATGATAATTAAGACCGGCATCAATTAGCATTTCTTCGGCTCTTTTGAAGAACAATTGGTTCGGGATATGACCGTAGCTGTTTGATACCACGTTGACAATCTTGCCATTCGATATAATAGCATTTTCAAGCCCTCTTCGGGATTCCATCTGAGTCAGACTTTTTAAGGATTTCATCTCATTGGAAACGAAAATCTCATCTTGTTGCAAATTTTGTAAATACATAGCTTTTGGATTTTTGGTTAAACATTTTGTGATAATAGAGCATAATACTCTGGATGCTTTTCTCGGTAATAGGCGAGATGGCTTTCTGCACCTTCAATGGTGTAGTTTTCCTTACTGGATTGATAGTGTGCCTCGGCATCTTTGACCGAAATCTTCGCTTTTGTTGTCATAATGTTGAAATTTTAGTTAAACAATATTTGAGCATCGAACAAACGGAAGCTAAAATCACAGCTCAAAAGGAAACGGAATAAATGAGTAGGGGCGGAAGCGATGGCTTTATGCCGTAGTCTTTTGATGGAAGTATTTTACGAGTTTAACTTTCGGGAATATTGTATGATAATAAACTCCTAATCGAAGAAGGAAGGGTTAAGAAAACCTAAATTTTATGAATTTTCTTTGATACTAAATAGTGTTTAATATCAAATGAAAGTATATAATATCAAACCTAAGTTTATCTTGAAAATAGACCAAATGTTGTACCTATGTTGTACCCGTGCCTTTTTTCGGTCATATTTTAAAATAAAAAAGCCGAAGATTTCTCTTCGGCTTTAAGTGCGGGTGAAGGGACTCGAACCCCCACACCTTGCGGCATCAGATCCTAAGTCTGACGTGTCTACCAATTCCACCACACCCGCATAAAGTGCAAATTAACACTTTTTATTTGGTTAAATCCTAAGTCTAGCGTGTCTACCAGTTCCACCACATCCGCGGAAAGGAGTGCAAATATAATTCAATTTTCCGATTTGCAAATCCGATACCCTGAAAAACTTGTTTTTTGTACTTTTAGTGTCCTTTTTAAAATCTATATGGAAGAAATCAACGACTACATCAACACCCACAAGGACAGATTTATCAACGAACTCATCGAACTGCTCAAAATCCCCTCCATCAGTGCGGACACTGCCTATTCCCAAGACGTGCTGGAAACGGCAAAGGTGGTCCAAAAATCACTCATCGATGCAGGCTGCGAGAACACTGAAATTTGCGAGACCAAAGGATATCCCGTGGTATATGGCGAAAAGATCATCGACCCCAAATTGCCCACGGTCCTGGTCTATGGCCATTACGATGTGCAACCCCCGGACCCGATGAACCTTTGGGACTCCCCACCCTTTGAGCCCGTGATCAAAAAAACAAAATTGCACCCCGACGGGGCCATTTTTGCCCGCGGTGCCTGTGATGATAAAGGGCAGTTTTTCATGCACGTGAAAGCGGTGGAGTTCATGATCAAGAACAATACCCTGCCCTGCAATGTGAAGTTCATGATAGAAGGTGAAGAAGAGGTCGGTAGCGACAGCCTTCCCGATTTCCTTAGGGAAAACAGCGAAAAATTCAAGAACGACATCATTTTGATTTCGGATACCGGGATGATTTCCAACGATACCCCATCCATAACCACTGGCCTGCGCGGGCTGAGCTATGTGGAAGTGGAAGTCACCGGGGCCAACCGCGACCTGCATTCCGGAATTTACGGTGGGGCAGCTCCCAATCCCATCAACGTATTGGCCAAAATGATCGCGGCCCTGCATGATGAGAACAACCATATTACCATTCCCGGGTTTTATGACAAGGTGCAGACCATCTCCGATGCCGAGCGAGCTGAAATGGCCAAGGCACCCTTTGACCTAGAGAAATATAAAGAAGCTTTGGATATTGGCGATGTCCATGGCGAAAAAGGGTACACGACCACGGAACGCTTTGGGATCAGGCCCACGTTGGATGTAAACGGTATTTGGGGCGGTTATACCGGAGAAGGTGCCAAAACAGTCATTGCCAGTAAAGCCTATGCCAAAATTTCCATGCGATTGGTCCCTGATCAGGATTGGCACGAGATCACCGATCTGTTCACCAAACATTTTACCTCATTGGCTCCCAAAAGCGTCAAGGTGAAAGTGAAGCCCCATCATGGTGGGCAGGCCTATGTGACCCCTATCGATGGTATTGGCTATCAAGCTGCCGCCAAGGCAATCGAGAAGACCTTTGGAAAAAAACCTGTCCCGCAACGCACGGGTGGAAGTATTCCCATTGTGGCCCTTTTTGAGGAGGTTTTTGACAGCAAGACCATTCTGTTGGGATTTGGCCTGGACAGTGATGCCATCCACTCGCCCAACGAGCATTTTGGAATCTTCAATTTCTTGAAAGGGATTGAGACCATCCCCTATTTCTATAAATATTATGCGGAGATGAAAGCCTAGAGCTTCTTCACGTATTTGGTAAGGATGACAATCTGTTGACCGTCCACCTTACCTTCAATATATTCGGCATTTTCGCGATCCAGGGAAATCCGTCGCACGGCGGTTCCCTGTTTTGCGACCATGCTAGATCCCTTCACCTTCAGGTCCTTGATGAGCACCACGTTGTCACCATTTTCCAATACAGCCCCATTGGAATCCCGGTGCACCACCATATCCGCAGCGTCCTGACCTTCGCCGGTAGCCTTGGCCCAGGCCAAAATCTCATCATCCAAGTACATCATATCCAACAGATCTTGGGGCCATCCTTCGGATTTTAGACGATTCAACATACGCCAAGCCACCACCTTTACGGCATCGTGCTCGCTCCACATGCTATCGTTCAAACAGCGCCAATGGTTGGAGTCCACGGTATCAGGATTTTCTATCTGACCCAAACAGGTGGAACAGGCCAACAAGCTGCCGTCCAATCCGCCTGTGGACACTGGTGGCACTTCATACACCTTCAGATCTTCCGTGGCGCCACAAAGCTCACATTGGTTACCACTCCTGTTCTGTAGATCTTCCAATAATCCCATATTGTTTTATTTGTCGGCAAACTTAACATTTTTGGAAAGTAAAACATCCCATTCTTCATTTTAACAATCTCTACATTTGTAGAATTAAAATATTTGTTCTATGTTTGTAGAGCAATAGTAAAAAAGAATACCGATGCAATTGTCAAAAGCAGAAGAAGAATTGATGAACATAGTTTGGATGTTGAAGAAGGCCTACATGAAAGACCTGTTGGATGCTTATCCCGAACCCAAACCAGCCACCACCACCGTGGCGACCCTTTTAAAACGAATGGCGGACAAAGGCTTTGTGGCCTACAACACCATTGGAAGAAGCAGGGAATACTATCCTTTGGTGAAAAAGCAGGATTACTTTTCCAAACACGTGAACGGACTCATCAAAAACTTTTTTAACGACAGCGCCAGCCAATTTGCCTCCTTCTTTGCCAAAGAAACGAACCTGAGCAAAGCCGAATTGGAAGAATTGAGAAAATTGATAGACAACGAAATCAAAAAGAAATAAACATGTTGATTTTCCTTCTAAAATCCACCGCATGCCTAGCCATTTTCCTAACCTTTTATAAACTGATTTTGGAAAAGGAAAGCATACACCAATTCAAGCGATTCTTTCTGTTGGGTGCATTGATTACTTCCTTTTTGATTCCGGCCGTGGTCTTTATCGAATATGTGGACGTGCCAGAGCAAATAGTTCTTTCAGCATCCCCTATTGCTGGGGAGATACCGAGCACCACAACTGAACAAGTAGTTGCAGAAGAGTCCTATTTTGATTGGGAAATTGGATTATGGGCAGTTTATGTTTTGGGTGTTATCGGATTTGGATTTCGATTTGTAAGAAACCTGACCCAGATCGCATTACGCATCCGCAAGAATCCTAAGTTTAAGGAAAATTTTATCACTAGGGTGCTGTTGAGACAATCCCTTCCACCCCACACCTTCTTTAATTATATCTTTTTGAACCAAAGGCAATTTGAGGAAAAACACATTCCGCAGGAAGTACTCCTGCATGAAGAAACCCATGCCAAGCAACGGCATAGTCTGGATATTCTCTTTATTGAATTGGCCCAAGTCATTTTATGGTTCAACCCTATTATCTACTTGTTTAAATCGTCCATTAAGCTGAACCACGAATTTTTGGCGGACCGGGCGGTAATCAACGGGAACCATGACCATTCACACTATCAAAATACCATCCTATCGTACTTATCACACGGTAGTTCTGAACAGCATCAGTCGACCGGCATTGCCAATGCCATTAATTATTCATCAATCAAAAAACGGTTTACAGTCATGAAAACAAACACATCAAGAAAATCATTTGTATTGAGGAGCCTGCTCGTGCTTCCGCTTACGGCCCTTTTGTTATTTGGGTTTAGTGAAAAACGACAAATTGAAAAATGGGATCCTACAGAGAAAGTTCTGACTTTGGATGAAAAAGCCTCACCATCCGATCTTAAGACCTACCATGAATTGGCTAAAAAATACAACGCCATCCCCATTGAACAAAGGACCATTCCTTTGGAAGATTTGAAGGAATTGGAGCGCATCTATCGGAAAATGGACGAAACCCAAAAGGAGAACGCACTACCTTTCCCTGAATGTTCTCCAAAAGAAGAAGGCCAAAAAACGGTCGAATTCATTGAAATCTTTATCAATAATAATGGTAAGTTATTATTTCAAAGCAACATCGTTCCTTTGGAGGATCTAAAAGAAATGCTTTCCAAAGTCAACGAACATCTTTCCTTTGATCAACGCAAAAAAGTGGTCCGTTCGGTCATACAAGTAGAAGCCCAAACTCCAAAAAATGTGATTCAACAGGTGGATAAAATCCTCACCGAATATGGCTCCGCCACCATCAACATTGTAGGTCCAGAAACTTCCATGCAATCCAGCGCCACCCGTGAAGAAATGAAGGAATACAACGCCTTGGCCAAAAAGTACAATGCCATGGACCGTAACCATATGGTCATCAAAAAACAGGAAGTGAATCGGTTAAAGGAAATCTATGGCAAAATGTCCAAAAAACAACAGGAAGATGCGGAACCCTTCCCCAATTTTCCACCACCGCCACCAGCTCCAGATGCCCCAGAACCTCCTAAAAATGTTCCAGCGATAGAGCCTACGGCGCCTTCACCTATTACAACTGCTGCCCCAACTCAGGAACCGACTTCCGCACTACCTGCTCCCCCACCACCACCAGAGCCCAAATCCCCTTTGGAGCACATCAAGGAAATGGCTGCCAAGGGAGCCACCTTCATGCATAATGGCAAGGAAATTTCGGCCAAGGAAGCGATCAAGGTTTTGGAAAACAACAAAAAAATCAACATCGATACCAGAGGAACGGATAGCGGCAAACCTGTCGTGAAACTCTCCACAGAGCCCATCGAGATAGAAAACTAGACATCCAAATAACCCAAATAATGTTAAAAGCCCCTTAATTGGGGCTTTTGATGTAACAATAGTTCCAAAATCACGTTCTAATACCCTATCAATCAAAGAGAACACGAACATGCTACAACGTTTTTTTATTTTTTGCTCCGGAGCCGATACTGAAATCCTAAAAACCTGCTCCAATGGCGAGCAGAACAAATATGCCGGGATTGGCGCCACGGTATTCTTCACCGCCGTTATGGCCTTCATTGCCAGTGGTTATGCCCTTTACAACGTTTTTGACAATATCTACACCTCTATCTTTTTTGGGCTGATCTGGGGACTTTTGATCTTCAATCTGGACCGATACATCGTTTCCACCATCAAAAAGAGGGACAATTTTAAAAGTGAACTGCTACAGGCCGCACCGAGGATCATTTTGGCGATCATCATTGCGGTAGTCATCTCCAAACCGTTGGAAATGAAAATCTTTGAGAAGGAAATCAATCAAGTACTTCTGGAAGAAAAAAATAGCATGACCTTGAGCAACAAGGAGCAGTTGGCCCTGCAATACACCCCAAAAATTGAAAGCCTCAACCAGGACATTGCCAACCTGAAAGGGGAAATTGCTTCCAAGGAAGCGGAAACCAACGCACTGTACGACACCTATATTTCCGAGGCCGAAGGTACTGCCGGAACCGGACTTTTGGGTAAAGGACCCGTCTATAAGGAAAAACGCGACAAACACGATGCCGCATTGGCGGAACTCAACACCTTGAAAGAAACCAACGCAGACAAAATAGAGGGCATCGAAGCCCAAATTGCGGCCTTGGAAACGGATTATAACTCGGCGGTGACCAACTCCCAGCCCATTATTGATGGTTTTGATGGACTTATGGCACGCATCAATGCCTTGGGTAAATTGCCCTGGTTCCCTTCGTTTTTTATCTTTTTGTTGTTCTTGGCCATCGAAACGGCCCCCATCATTGCCAAACTGTTGGCTCCCAAAGGGGAATACGACTTCAAGTTTGAAGAGCAGGAAAGTGTGGTGGCCACTTGGGTGACCCAAAAAGTGGAACAGCGCAAACTGCTGTTGGCCACCGATGGGGAAATCAATCAGCAAATCTATGCCGACATCAAGAACGAGGAGGAACTGTACCAATACAAAAAGAAGAAGGCCGAGGAGCTGCTACGCTTGCAGGCCGATTCCTTTCACAATGTGCAGGTAAAGGGCTTATAGCCAAATTTGAGTCCAATTATCTTACTACGTTATCAATTTAAAAAGGATGTTCATCCATTGGTGATGAAATTTTAACCGGAAAAACCCTAACTTCACTCCTGTCTGCCGACAGGCAGGTATCGGTCGATATCATTCACTTTGTACTGAGCGCAGCCGAAGTATTGAAACGAATCATATCTTTAACGTTGTGACTAATGTTAACGCCATAACACAAAAGGATATATTGCTATATACGATTTCGCTTATTAAAAATCAGAGAAAAATGAAATTTTCAAAACCAAATATTAAAACTTTACTGTTTATAATTCCCCTAATCATGTTAACCGCGTGCAGCGATGACGGAGGAGTTTCACCGGACGCCATTGTTGGTGAATGGTTGACTGTGGGACGCGAGACCAAATCCGGAATAGCAGGGGAATTATCGTTCTGTGAGGAACGAATTTTCAATGAATATACTTCTGAGGGAATAAGGATTGCCAAGTGGACTACTGGAGATGCGCCAACAGAATGTGCTGATTTGAATTTATCTACTTTGATGTGGGAGAATGTTGGGAATAATAGATGGGAAGTTGGTACGGGAACCATTATTGTGAGCATAATCCGTTTGGAAGGGAACAGACTAATAGAAGAAAATCAGGACAATGAGTGGATTTATTTTTATGAAAGAAGATAAACACTAGCCACAAAATTGTGTATAGCTTATTGCGGTCGGAATTTCCAGCTGGAAATTCCTGCAATCAATTATCTTTAAGGCCAGTCGGACATTTTTCGTTGGAAAAGCCCGCCACTAATCATACACGAACCGATAAGTATAATCTTTTTTTTTGGCTTCATGTACATCATCCGTACATCCCCTGTAGCAGAAAATCAAAAAGAATCATTTGGGGTACTAATCCACAATTCCCATTTTTTTTAGGAGGAAAGAGGCATTCATGTTCTGGCAGATGCCTTCCTTGAAACGGTAGTCAAAATAGAGCTCCCCGTTTGCGATCTGGGCATCAAAATAATGGTTTTCCACTTGGGAAAGTTCATTAGCCAAGGTGCATAGGCTCAAATCGTGGGTGGCAACCAAACCAGTGGCTCCCGAGCGCACCAATTTTTCCACGAATTTTTTGGAACCCTCGGCCTTGTCCACGCTGTTGGTGCCTTTGAGGATCTCATCCAGAACCACAAAGCATTCCCCTTTTTCCAGTTCGTCCACAATGTATTTCAACCGTTTCAACTCGGCATAGAAATACGAGGTTTCATCCGTGAGGGAATCCGAGGAACGCATACTGGTCAACAGTCGAACAGGTCTGTATTTTACCTCTTTCCCCTTAACGGGCAGTCCCATGTTGGCCATCACGATTTGAAGGGAAACGGCGCGAAGAAAGGTACTTTTCCCAGCCATATTAGCTCCGGTCACGATACTGAATCGGCCCTTACCTATGGTAAAATCGTTCAACACGTTCTTTTCAGGGTCCACCAAGGGATGGCCCACCGCTTTGGCTTGCAAGGTCATGGGACCGTCGGTTATTTCTGGATAGGCATGGTCCGGATGGTTAAAGGCATAAGTACCCAGACTGTTGTAGGCATCGAACTGGGCCATGGCAGAAAACCACTCTTCCACGTCATTCCCATATTTGGCTATCCAAATTTCCAAACGATGGGCAAAATATAAGCTCCAGAGCAACAACCCCTGTCCAAACATCAACACCAAAAGGTTGTTCTGCTGTTCAAAAACATCCATCCGCTGACCAAAGCTTTTCAATACTTTGGAGGTCTTCTCCCCTTTCACCTCCAATTTTTTCTGAAGATTTTGCAAAAGCTCCGAAGTGAAAGTCTGCCCCTCCAGTTCCGAGATGAGTCGCTGGTGTTGCTGGATGGTTTCCTGGGCCTGGGACACATGGGTCGCAAACTTGATGATTTTCTTTGAATGTCGCCCTACGATCCCAACCCCCAAAAAGTACCACACCAAAACCAAAATTTCGGGCACCACGCCCAAAATGGCCAGAACGATCCACAGAATGGAACCCAGTGCAAAAAGGGGCGTCACCATCCCAACCCATTTTGGGGTGAACGGTTGGTGGTTTTTCATCCAGTTCGCCACCAGGTTAGGGGCTATTTTGGGTTTTGTCTCTCCCGCCAAGGAAGAGAAATGTTGGCGCCATTCCGGTAGCTTTGCCAATTCTTGAATGGCTTCCTGTTTTTTGGCAATATCCTTTGGATATCCGTCCAGCAAAAGGCCCGAAAAAACTTCCCGTCCTTGCGGCAAGGTGGTCCGGTTTGCGTATTGATAAAAAGAGCCTCTTCCGAAAAGATCCAGATCCTGTGCATAAGGGTGATCCGGTCGTGAAAACTCCCTGCCATCCGGCAAATGATGGTACCGCCGGGCCAGGATCTCCAATTCGTTCGTATTGATGTCGATGAGTCTTTGCAGGTAGGCTTTGTGACGCTTTACGTCACTGAAACTTGTCACCAGATACAGAAACAGCACTATCCCCAATGGCAACGCCACAAATACGATTTTGGTGTCCCAAAGGAAATATCCCGCAAGTGCCAAGGCCACAAAAACGGAAAGGCGCAGTGTAGCCAAAAGCGACAATCGCTTTTTTGTCTTTTGAAGTGCCTGCTGATGTTTTTCCCTTTCAGAGAGGTAAAATTCCTTTAAATCCTGCATTGATATCAGCCTAGGTTTTGAAGCTCTTGTTGGAGCTTTTTGGTCAATCCGGATACCACCAAATCATAGGAATGGTTGGTCAACTCCACTATCAATTGGGGCGGTAATTGTTCCAAGAACAGGGTGTTCCAGTGCGTTTTGCTCATGTGGTAACCCGGGACGATGTCCCCATCGTAGGTTTCCCGTAACTCTTCGGCCCTTATCGGGTCGCACTTCAAGTTGCACTGTGGCGGAAGGCGATCCAGCGACATCAGCGCAAACATTTTCCCCATGACCTTGAACACCAAGGTGTCCGGACCAAAGGGAAGTTCCTCGGTCACCCCTTTTTTGGCCAAGCAAAGTTCACGGAACGCTTCAATGTCCATGGTCAGATGCCTTCGGAATCGTACACGATGACCTTCTCCCACAAATCCTTACATTCCTCAATAAAGACCAAATGGGGAGGCTCCGTTTGATAGGCCGCTTGGTCTTCCGCAGACTCAAAGCTTAAGATTAAAGAGTACGTAAACGAATCGTCCACCACATCACGGATCGCTTTGGGCGGTTTGCCGATAAAATTGGTCTTGGCGTACTGGGAATTGTCCAAAAACTTCTTCAACGAAGCCTCAAAAGTGGCCCTGTCGGCCTGGCTGTCGGGGTTCTTGAACCAGAAATAGACCACATGGGCAAAGGTGTGGTCAAAAGTTGCTTTGTCGGATTCCTGTGCGTTGCTCATAACTGATATCATCCCTACCAAGAGCAGGGTCAAAATTTTGGTTTTCATTTTTTACTGTTCTATAAATTGTTTTTCCCTATTTGAAATCTCCAAGGCGGAATAATCCAACTTCCACCCGATGGTCTCCACGATCTTTTCCACCAAAAGTACGGCTTGGAGCGCTTCTTTCCTAGCTGTTTCCATCAATCCGCTCTCAGGTATTTTTTCTTTGATATGGAGCTTGGCCTCTTGGTTGAGTTGGGTCAGGTCCGTGGGCGAAAAACTGTTGAAAATCCCGTTCTTGATATCGTAAAATTGGAGGTCGGGCTCAATGGACAAGACTTCGGGCTGCGGAAAATGGTTTAGGATGATCCGTTTGGTCTCGGTGTCCGCCTTTAGGTCCAACTTGCTCAGGTCATACCCAATATGCGCCTTGGCCTTGATCACGATCAGTGCCTTCTTTTTGCTTTTGAACAGGCTCATAAAGCTGCCCTTGGTGTTCTCGTAGTGGTAGATCTCGGCAAAATCGCCTTCCACGGAGACCAGCTTGCACACACTCCTGATCTTGTCCAGCAGTACGGTGGACTGGTGCTCGGTAATTTCCTTCCTCCTTTTTTTACGAAAAAGGGAAAAGAACCAATACATCAATATGGCCCCCAAGATCAGTCCCAGAACGGTATCGAATACTTCACCCATTGTCTTTGCCTATTTCCCCCAAGTGGGTAAACTTAAATCCTTTGTCATATTTTAATCCATAGCCCATGGCCCTGTCCAATGCGGAGTGCGAGAACAGGATCACGCCGACCAACTGGCATAAAGGTATTGAAAAGTAGCTCCCCAAGAGGTATATGATGATCGCCATTCCTTTGTGGTGGAACAAATTGTAGGTAAAGGCCCCTGCCCTATTGCCCAAAAGATAGCCCAACATGCCTATGTCCGGCGCCAAGATCAGGACCAAAAACCACCACCACGCATAGTCCAATTGGTTGAACAGATAAATGCCCAACACGAACATGAGGATTTCCTCCAATTTTAGAACGGTCTTCATTTTTCCTCAATTTTATAGAGTACGGGGCGACTGGGGCTGGCATCGTTTTCAAAAGGGGCCACCTGAAGGTTTAAAAAATAGGTGCCGTCCTTCACTTTGTTCGGCACATAGATCAGTTCCGTGATGGTGGCCTTTTCCCGAGGTTTTCCTTTCATGTTCCAAAAGGCATTATGGCACAAAAGTGCGCCGCCATCCCGTTCCTTGTCCACCGAAGGCAGGTCGATCAGCAAGTGGTCCACCCCTTTTTTCACCAAAAAGTTCACAGCCTCTTCCAGCAGATAGGGCGGATTGGTATCGGAATAATTTCGGGAACGTTTCCCCTTGGTGTTGGGCAGGGTACGGATGACCACCGCCTCCCTTTTTTTGTTGCCCAAGGCGTATTTCAATTGTTTTTCGGAAATGACAAAGTCATCGCCCTCAAGTTCGGGGGCCACGGTGATCACTTCGGCCAAAAAGAAGAACTTTTTTAGTTTTTGGTTGATGGAATGGAACCCTTCGGTGATGTGGCCCAAACATTCCGTGTGGGTCACATGCGAATGCGGATTGAACCATACATCGTTGAAATTGGTGGAGGCCCCTTCCGTGACCTTGCCCACAAATCCATCTTCGGTATGGGGTTCCATTTTGGGTGGCCCCAAGTACCAAGCGTTCACATTTTTGTCGCCACCGTGCAGGGCAATGGAAATGTCAAGGGGTTTGGACAGGTCTATGGTATAGTTTCTGGAATTATGTTTTAGGGTTGCAATCATGTAATTGGACTTGTTGCAGTAATAAACTCATTTCCGTTGAGAAATGCAATATATGCCAGCCAGAACTTTTGAATAAAATCCTGTAACTTCACTTATTGTGCAGGACTTGTGGTCGATATGACGAATCATATCTTTTAACGTTAACTTTTATTATGAAAAAAATTCGAGACTATTCAATTGAACAATTCACAACCTTTTCAGCTGATTTCATGGCTAAAAATATAGGTTTGGAACAGAATATTGAAGAGAATATTATTCTAAAAGCTCATGTCATCAGTGAGTTTACATTAAACTGTTACATTGAATCAATATCTAAATCTGGTAATTTAAATATGTTCAACCAGAACATGACATATTCGAAGAAGATTTTTCTCGCTGAAGAATTCGGAGATTTACCAACTGAAATTATTGAAATCTTAAAAGAATTAAATAAAATCAGAAACGACTATGCTCATAAATTGGTTTTAGAAAGAGAAAATCTAGAAAAATTATATAAGCGAATAATCAAATTGCATGGTAAGAAACACCAAAATATAAATCTTAATAAAAATGATATTATTGAGTATTTTAAGAATGTTTCTTATCTTCTATCTTATACTAATGGGTATATATTTGGAGCTTATATAAAAAACAAAAGCTAACACCGGTGTTTCCCTCATTACTGCTTAAAGATGGGACTACCTAATACTATTCCAACAAAAACAAATCTGCCGCAATCCCATCCGCCAAAAACTTGCCTTGCTTGGTGGTGCGTAAAATACCATCTTCCCAAAAAAGCAATTGCTGATTGATGAATTTTTCCGATTGGTGCTCCAAATAGTTCGCGTAGTCCCGTCCAAATTCCTTGGCAATCTTCTCCTTGGAAACGCCCCAAATGGTTCGGAGGCCCGTCATCACATATTCGTTGTAATGGTCGGTCATGGTCAAGGTTTCCCTTTCACTGGGCAAGACCCCTTGTTGTATCTGTTTGATGTAGATGGAGTTGTTGCGGATGTTCCACGTGCGGGAATGTCCATCGTAGGAATGGGCGGACGGACCAATGCCCAAATATTTCTTGCCCTGCCAATAGGCGGTATTGTTTTGGGAAAAATAGCCCGGTTTCCCAAAGTTGGAGATTTCATAGTTCACAAAACCCTGTTCTTCCAACAAGTCCACCAACATATGGAACTGCTCCTGCGCTTGACCGTCATCCACTTGGGGCACTGTTCCTTTTTGTATCAATTTTTCCAGTGCGGTTTTGGGTTCCACCGTTAAGGCGTAGCTGGAAATATGGGGCAATCCGAAATCCAAGGCTTTTTGGATGTTCGCCTTCCAACGGTCATGGCCCATCCCCGGAATGCCATAGATCAGGTCGATGGTGATGTTATCAAAATGCTTCACGGCTTCCTCAATACAATGTTCGGCCTCTTGGGCATTGTGGGCACGGTTCATCAACCTCAGATCTTCCTCAAAAAAAGATTGGATGCCGATGCTGAGACGGTTGATTGGACTTTTGGATAGTTGGATGATTCGATCACTGGACAAGTCATCCGGATTGGCTTCCAAGGTGATTTCTGGATGGTCCATTACTTTGTAATGGTCATACACGGCTTGGATCAAGCGTTCCAATTCCTTCAAATCCAAAACCGAAGGGGTGCCCCCACCAAAATAAATGGTCTCGACAACCTCATCGCCCAACTCACTTTTACGCAGTTCCATTTCCCTCACCAAGGCATCCACCATCGCATCCTTCTTCTTCATTTGGGTGGAAAAATGAAAATCGCAGTAATGGCAAGCTTGTTTGCAAAAGGGCACGTGAATGTAAACGCCAGCCATATTTTAACGAAGTTTGTCCGGATTCTGTTTGATGAACGCCTCCCAACCTGTATAGCTTTTGCCGAGTTCCACCTTCCCCTCGTTGTAAAAATGACAAACGGCTGCGGCCAGTCCATCGGTGCTGTCCAAGTTTTTGGGCAAAGTTTTCAGTTTCAGTACACTTTGTAGCATTTTGGCCACTTGCTCCTTGCTGGCATTACCATTGCCGGTGATGGACATCTTGATTTTCTTCGGCATGTACTCGGTAATGGGCACCTGTCTGGAGAGCCCGGCCGCCATGGCCACGCCCTGCGCACGGCCCAGTTTCAGCATGGATTGTACGTTTTTCCCATAAAATGGCGCCTCTATGGCAATCTCATCGGGGTGGTAGGTATCGATAAGTTCCAAGGTCCGCTCAAAAATGAGTTTGAGCTTGATATAGGGATCGTCATACTTTTTCAGCATCAGCTCGTTCATCTGCACAAAGTGCATCTGCTTGTTCACCACTTTGATGATGCCAAAACCCATAACGGTCGTTCCGGGGTCTATTCCCAATATGATCTTTTCTGTAGCCAAATTCTAATGGGTGTTTAGTACCAATGGCAGCCTGAACCGAAGGCCCACCGGATTCCCTCTTTTCAGGGCGGGCGCCACGGTGGTCAGGTCGTTCAACCGCTCGGATATCTTGGTGTTGAAATCTGAGATCTCATTGAGCACAGCTGTTTTTTCCTCCACGTTGATTACGGATATGAAACCATGTTCGTCTATCATGAAATCGATGTACACAGTGTCGTTCAGGTCGCTGTCCACTTGGAACTGGAGCCCTGCCAAGGCTTCGGAAAAATAGTCGGCCATCACGTTCTGGAAGCATTCCCGTTGCGCTTCCTTGGTCGCCGTTTCGTCACAGCTATCAAAAAGGGGGTATTGGTCCACATCGTTCCAATCAATGGCCATAAGTTCCTCATTGACCAGTTTTTGGGTCTTGTCCTCCTTGGACTCGAACAGCTCGCAGGAAACGAACAATCCCATAAAAATGATCCACAAAACATACTTTTGCATGGCAGCCCCTATAATTTGGCTGAAATTACAATATTTTGAAGAAATCAGTTGCCCGCGTAGTGTATTTCCTCCTTGATCTCCGATATGCGCTTTTGCACACGCTCGGCTATGAAAGGGACCAAATCGGGGTACATGCCCAATAACCTTTCATAATATCCCAACTTTGTTTTGGTGTCTTTGTAGTACTCGTCCGCCAAGATACAGACTTGGTAATAATTGTATGGATTGTCCTTGTTCTCTTCCCAGGCCTTGGTGTAGAGGTCCAGTGCTGTTTTGGTCTTTCCTTGTATGCGCGCAATGCGGCCAAGGTCGGCATATTCCTTGTCAAAGGACACGGTGCGCTCCTCTATGGATTTTTGGATATAGTATTGGGCACTATCCAATTGTTGTTCCTTTAGGAACACCTCCCCAAGGCCAGAGTAGGCATACGCCAAATACTCTGGAAATTTCTTGAGTTCATGATAGGTTTTTTGGGCCTTTTCCAACTCCAAGTCCCGCAAATAAGAATGGGCCAGCTTATTATAAACAAAAGGCTCCTCCTCTCCAAGTTCCAACAATCTTTCAAAATGGGGAATGGCCATCCCAAACTGTCCGTTGTTGAAAAAGGCCAGTGCTTTCAAATTGATCATGGAAACATCGTCTTCATAAAACCGAAGGCCCATATCCACATATTTGAGCACGGAATCTTTTTCTTTTTTCGATGCAAAAGATCTGGCCAACGAATAGAGGCTCCGCAAATGGGTACTATCTTGTTGAACGGCATTTCTAAAGGCCTCATCTGCCTTTTTTTGGTTGTTCAAGGATTCCCATACCCTGCCCAAGTAATAGTAGTATTCAGGATTTTCCTGTTCTTTGGAGACCAACACATCGACATTGGCCAGCGCCAAGTCGTATTTTTTGGTCTTGAGGAGCAATTTGCCCAATTCGAAACGGGCAATGTCCAAGTTGGGGTCCATGCCCAGCGTTTCCTGGTACTGGACAATGGCCTTATCGTAATTCCCAATGGCGTTGTAGGCCCGGGCTATCTGGAGGGACGATGCCGTGTTGTTCTGCTTCGCATAGGCATTGATGGCCGCAGTATAGTTCCCCAAGGCATACAGACTGTCGGCAACGGGCAAAGCCGATGACTGTGCACCGGCTTGGAATGAAAACAAAATCAAACAGCTATACCAAATGGATTTTATTCCCATCATCTACTCTATTTCCAATGACATTGCTATAGGGTTACTTCGATTGTTTTTGTTGGCAGTCCCTTGTATTGAAAACTCAAAACTTGACCTTCTTCGACCGCAATGGCAAAATTGCCATCAAAATCTGTGACAACGCCTTTTTCAGTGCCTTGGACGGATATGTTCACCCCGGGAAGATTGAATGATTCGCTGTCCGTGACCTTGCCTTTATAATAACTGGAGCCATTGCCCTGATGCAATCCTCCGGCCACTTGTATATAATCTTTGGCTTGGCGCGTTGCATCCGATGTTCCACTCGTTTTTCCAGCCA
Source organism: Flagellimonas baculiformis (assembly GCF_033441575.1). Taxonomy (NCBI): domain Bacteria; kingdom Pseudomonadati; phylum Bacteroidota; class Flavobacteriia; order Flavobacteriales; family Flavobacteriaceae; genus Flagellimonas; species Flagellimonas baculiformis. Next base: position 29,560 of record NZ_JAUZVW010000004.1, on the reverse strand, counting down.
ATTTAAAGGTAATGGGTATGGCAAAAGGAACTTCGACCACCCTGCCTTTTTGTTTTCCAGGTTGCATTTGGGGCAAACGTTCTATGATGCGAACTGCTTCATTCTCCAACAATTCATGTGGTCCCCGTTTGCGAATGTCCGCAATGGTCCCATCCTCCCCGATAGTGAAAATCACACTTACCCGGCCTTGGATGCCCTGCTCTTGGGCCACTTGGGGATACCTGAAATGTTTGCGAATGTGGTCCTGAACTTTTTCTCTAAAACATGCTTTTTTGTCCGCGGCATCCTCACAGCCTGGAAAAACGGGCACTTCTTCCACAACTGCAAAAGGCACTCCTATTCCTCCCTTTTGCGGAGTGGTCACATTTTCCACATTCCCTTGAAGTCGGAAGGTGATAGGGATAGAAAAGGGAACTTTCACATTTCTTCCCTCATGCTTTCCTGGCTCCATTTGAGGCAATCTAGAAATGATCCTTTCTGTTTCTTTTTCCAAAAGTTCATGAGGACCCCTCATTCCAATATCAGTAATTGCCCCATCTGCATCAATGGTGAAGATAGCACTCACCCTCCCTTGGACACCCATTTCTTGGGCCTCTGGGGGATAACGGAAATTCTTACGGATGTGTTCCTGCATCTTTTCTTGAAAACAGGCTTTTCTATCCACAGCATCTTCGCAGCCTGGAAAAATGGGGACTTCGTCCACAACACCAAATGGAATTTCATTTTCGGACTGTAATGATACTCCTTCGCCCATTTCTGTCATGTTATGATCCTTATTTACTTCGCACGAAGTATAAACCAACATCCCCAAAACCAAGGGCAGCAACAATCCATACTTCAACTGCCAAATGGCTTTTGATCTCTTTTTTTGTAACATGACTATTCGTTTTTTGATTAATGATTTATTGAAAAATTGGTTCACAAAACTGATGTGCTGCGTCTTGAACGCTTCGGACAACAACATTTCAAAATGCTCCCTTTTGTTGTCCTTCACCGCATGCGCATCGGCAATGAACTCGTGCAGTTCGGCCACACGGGCCTGATACACATAGACCAAGGGATTGAACCAGAACACAATCCGGGCCAACTCAAAAAAGAGCAGGTCCAAGGTGTGTTTCTGTTTTACATGCACCAGTTCGTGGGCAATGATCTTGGCCTCTTTTTCCTTTTGGATCTCGGCCCCCATAAAAATGTTCCGGAAGAAGGAAAAGGCCAAACTGCTTCTTTGTACGGTGACCTTTACAAAATCGGGGTACCTGACCACCATCCCCTGGCGCTTCAATTTTAAGATCTGCAACAGTTTATACCCAAACCAAAGGGCGGACACGATGCTTCCCACACCCAATACCCAATAATACCATGGCCATGTGTTCCAGAAATTCGATTCAGGTCCCTGTGGGGTCAAGACCACCCCATCCAATTGCGTCAAAAAGACGGTGACACCTCCCAACTCCTGTGGCATGCTGGTCCGTAGCATTTCCAACTTGACCCAGGGCAACACCAACGACAGCAAAAAAGTGGCCAAGAGGTAGCACCTGTTCCATTGGAAAAAGGTTTCTTTCTTTAGAAAGAGGTCGTAGGTCAACAAAAAGACCAACTGAAAGACGAGTGTTTCCAAGATATAGACTATCATTTTTCCTCGTTTTTGATGTTCTTCATGATCTCTTCCAATTCTTTCAGGCTGATGTCGTTCTTCTTCATAAAAAAGGACACCATGCTGGTAAAGGAACCTTGGAAATACCCATCGACCAAAGTGTTCAAACGTTGGTTGCTGTACTCTTCCCTTTTCATCAAAGGAAAGTACACATGGCCCTTCCCTACCTTCTCGTGGGACACAAAACCTTTGTCTTCCAATATCCTGACAATGGTGGAAACCGTATTATAGGCTGGTTTGGGTTCGGACAATTCCTCCAGAATTGCGGCCACATTGGCCTTTTTCAATTCCCAGAGCAATTGCATTACCTCTTCTTCTGCTTTGGTGAGCTGTTTCATTTTCAACTAACTTTTTAGTTCAACACAAAACAAATATAACTAAATATTTAGTTTAAACTAATTTTTTAGTTGAAAAAATGGATAAAAAAATCCGCCAGTGTGGTTTTCTGGCGGATAATTGTTTGACTTCAATTCTACTTTTCACTAAAAATCAGAATGTTGAACCCTAGATACCAGGTCGAGATGCGAGACCTCATTCAGAAACAAATCACCAAAGCATCTCGACTGCGCTCAATGTGACAATTGCCAAAACTGTCAATTCGAGTGAAATTCCGTAGGAATTTTGTATCGAGAATTCGAAGATTCAGCGTAGCTAATCCGTTTTGGCCTTGAAATTCTGATTCTCGATACGATTTTTCCAAAGAAAAATCACTCGAACTGACATTAGTTAAAAAGTAACCGTAACCTTTCCTCTTAAATAGAATGGGGTTCCCGATGTAAAATGGATTTCCTCAAAAGAAGTGGGCTCATTGAACAAACGGCTTTCAGTAGCAAACTGGGTCTCGTTCCATTCCGTATCGAACAGGTTTTCCACAATCAGCCCAAACGTCCAATTCTTCAGACTGTAGTTGAGGGTGGCATCGGTGACCAAATAGCCTTCGGCCACGATGGAGTTGTCCTCATTGGCCGGTCTATCATCAATATACCGATAATTGATACCACCGGAAAAGCCTTGATTGCCATTGCCCAGCGTTATTCCGCCTACCATGGTAAAATCGGGGGCCAAGGGAATATAATCTTCCCCATCGGCCTCCTCAGTGCTCCGGGCATGGGTATAATTGGCATCGGTATAGAGGTAAAGCCAATCCAAAGGTTGGTACCTCGCCCCAACTTCAAGACCCATTCTGCGGGTCTTCCCGCTGGGCTCCACAATGGCCGCATCACCCACATACACAAACTCCTGATCCAAGAACAAGGTCCACAAAGTGGCATTCAACACCAATTTGTCCACAGGTTTGATGATGGTCCCCAAATCCACGCCATAGGCAGCGGGCAGGATATCCTCCCCATTGTTGGCAACCACGACCCGAGTGTCATTGGAGTGAAACCCGATACCCGCTTTCAAGAAGAATTGTGTCTTTTCCGTGGGGCTGTAAATGGTGTTGAACTTGGGACTGAAGGCTACCTTTTCCTCGCTGCTGCTATCGTACAGCTCGCTCATCTTGTTGATGTAATCGAACCGGAAATAGTCCAGACGAACAGCAGGTTCAAAGGTAAATTTTCCTGATTTGAAGGCCGCTCCGGCAAACGCATAGCCGTTCACCTCGTCCACATCGCCATAGGCCATGCGCTCCAGAAGCTCCTGCCGATTCAAGGTGTGGGACAATTGGTTGTCGTCCACATTATCGTACCGGAAACCCATCCCCGCATTGTATTTGAAGTCCAACCCGCCGAGACGGGCCGCATTGTCTTGAAAAACGGTTCTTCCGCCGGCCATCAATCGGTCTTCAAACTGTTTGATCTGATCTCCATTCACCGGGTCTTCCAAGAAAAAGGTAAAATTGGAATAGAGCTCAAAATCGTAATGTGATACAAAGGCCATGGTATTGAGCGATTTGCCCGTACCCAAGTTCTTATTGTGGTTCAGGACGAAATTGGTCCTGCTGGTTTGGCCACCCTCAGTATCGTCAATCGCGCCAAAGCGACCGATCAGTCCTTGGTCCACGGCACGTTGGGGTATTTGGCCGGATGCATCCCATTTGCTGGAAAAATGCGAAGCGGTCAACAAGAACTCCTGATCGCCGGGCAGGGCATATCGGTATCTTCCCAAAATGTTGATGCGATTGAAGTTTTGCGGTGACTCGAACGGACCATCCGTCAAATACAGCTCGGAGGCCAGATACGCATTGCTGTTCTCGCTGTCCATCACATTGAGCATGCCCATAAACCTTCTGGTGCCAAATTGGCCCACTTCGGTGGACAGCATGCTCTTGTCCAAGCTTTTTCTCAGCTTTAGGTCAACATAACCGGCCGTATTGAAATTGCCCTGTTCCGCATAATAAGGTCCTTTTCCAAAGTTGACATTCTCGATGGTCTCCGGAATCACAAAGTGAAGGTCGGCATAGCCCTGCCCGTGGGCATGCGAAACCATGTTCACCGGCATTCCGTCCACACTGATGGCCACGTCGGTCCCATGATCCACATCAAAGCCCCGCAAAAAAATCTGCTCGGCCTTTCCTCCTCCAGCATGTTGTCCAATGATCAGACCTGGCACTTTTCTCAAGATCTCCTGGGAAGATTTCACTGGGTTGGTTTTCACATCCACATCCACTACTCTGCTCAGGGCATCCACTTCGGACACCAAAACCACTTGGTCCAAGGAAATGGAACTTTCTTGGAGCACAATCGTCAATGGATTCTCAAGGTCGGAAGCACTCACCACTCGGGTCACCGTGGCATATCCCAATCGTGAAAAATACAAAGTATCGCTCACCGAGGTCCTGTCCAGCACAAAATGTCCTGTCCCGTCGGTGTGGCTGTGTTGGCCACTGGTCTTGTTGAAAATCCCGGCGTCTTCCAGTGGGGAACCTGCTTCGTCAACCAGTTTTCCCTTGATGTTTTGTGCGGCAGCAATGCCCATGAACAGCATGCACAATGCCGTCATAAAATATTTCATGTCGTTGTATTTAAATTTGATTTGTAAAAGAAAAGCCTCTGTTAGGCACATCAGATAAGCCCACCTGAATGTCATGCCAAACTAGTTTCAGCATACATAATGTGACCCTGAAACAAGTTCAGGGTGACGATTTCAGAACTCATCCGGTAAATCCGCTAAGATTGATTCAGCTACATTGGGGAGGGGGCGTGGTCACGCCTTGGAACCACGAAAAGAAATTATTTGGGCGCACCCAATGGTCATTTGCAATTGGTGTTGGAATGATTTCAAATACCATCCCAGTTTCATCAACGAAGTGTTTGTCCAATTTAAGTTGGACTTCATCCGAGGATTGTTGGTCATCCGGCTGATTGCCCTCCAACAACGCTTTCAACGCTTCAAGGGCTTCGTGGGAATGCCCGGCCATGGCTTCCAAGGATGAGTAGTCCACCGCTTCGTGGTCGGCAAAAAAGCTATGTTGATGCGTTTTGGGGCCCCAGAAGTGCGATACCTCGTGCATTCCTTCCAACAAGAGGCTGTTGAAAATCCCGAAGACATAAAAGGCACAGAGCAGGGCACATGCCATTTGGGCAAACCTTGATGTCCGATATGTTTGGGCCACTTTCAAAAGCTATTGACTATTGGGTCCAAATCTACTCACGAAATTTTAAAGTGACGGGCTATATTTCATTTGTTTGTAACATTTCTCGGCTACATTTGTCTAACAGGAAAAGAAAACCATGGACATCGTCTTGTTGATTTTGGGGTTTGTGCTGATGCTGATAGGCATCTTGGGCAGTTTTTTGCCCGTGTTGCCCGGTCCTCCCTTGAGTTGGGTCGGATTGCTGTTGCTCTATTTGACGAAAGCCGTGCCCGACAACTGGTGGGTACTTGGCATCACCCTGGTGATCGCCCTGACCATCACCGTTTTGGACTATGTGATCCCGGCCATGGGCACCAAACGCTTCGGGGGCAGCAAAGCAGGTATGTGGGGTACCGTTGTAGGCTTGCTCGTCGCCATTTTTGTTCCGATTTTTGGTCCATTCGGAATCATCATTTGGCCCTTTATCGGGGCTTTGGTAGGTGAATTGCTGAACAAGGCCAAACAAAAAACCGCCCTGAAGGCGGCTTTTGGTTCTTTTTTGGGTTTTTTGACAGGCACCTTTATGAAATTGATGCTGACCATCGTCTATGCTATTTTCTACGTGTACATTGCCGTGAAATACGCTGGTGACCTATTCTCCTTTTCTTAGTGGAGCCACTCCACTTTTTCAGCGATGGGTGTTCTTTCGGATGGAATCACCTCACCATCAAAATAGCCCATATAGAAAAAGCCCAAACATTTTTCACCTTCGTTCAGGTCGAAGAATTCTCCCATAAACTTGATGAGTCCGGGCGAAGACCAATAACTGCCAATGCCCAATTCCGTGCAGCACAGCCACATATTTTGCACCGCCATGGCCGTTGCGGCAATTTCTTCCCATTCGGGCAGACTTTCTTTGGGATCCCGCTGCATGCAGATAGCGATCACCGCTGCGGAACGCGCAGGGTTCTCCTGTAATTTATTGATGGTGACCTGTTTTGGCTTGGGGTCCACTTCCTGATATTTTTCGGAAAGGAACACACCCATTTCATCCTTTTTTTGGCCTGTCAGCACCTTAAAACGCCAAGGCTCAGTCTTCTTGTGGGTCGGGGCCCAATTGGCCGCTTCCAAAATTTTTTCCAAATCTTCCTTGGCAATGGGTTTATCGTTGTATTGAACAGGAAAAATGCTCCTTCTTTTCGCTATAAGATCAAAAATCATACTCATAAAATTAGATAGTAAATAATACGTCGGTTCGAGTTTTTCCTTTAGGAAAAGTATCGAGAACCGAATTTGTCTGTAATTCTCGATACTATTTTCTTCGCTTCGCTTAAAAATCAATCGAATTGACAAATTCAAAGGTAGTCTCCAAAAAGATGTCGTCATAATTTCAAGAGCAAATCCATACACTTTTTTAAAGCCGGATTGCGGTTGTCGGCTTTCCATACCATGGACAATACCGCCCTTTGCTTGATTTGTTTCATCTCGATGAACTTTACCTCCATCTGAAAACCATATTGTAATGTGGTGGGGACAATGGCAATCCCCAACTTGTTCTCCACCAACTTAAAAATGGTCTGCGCATGAACCGATTTGTGCGACACTTTCGGTACAAAACCGCTGTCCTCACAAATACTCAACACCGTATCGTAGTACTCAGGGCTATAATCTTGGGAGAAAAGGATAAAATCCTCATGGACCAATTGATCAATACTATCAAAATTGTTCTCATTGATGGGATGGTCCTTGGGCAATACCAATGAAAACGTATCTTCAAAAACAGGTTTTACTTCCAAACCTTTGGGCACTCTCGACATCCGCACAAAACCAAGATCCAACCGATCGGAAAGAATGGCATTGATCTGTGCACGATTGGACAATTCTTCCAAAGTGGTGTGTATCAAGGGGTATTTTTCCTTCAATCCTACCAAAAGTTCAGGGACCACATTTTGCATGGCCGATCCCAAAAATCCAATCCGCACTTCCCCCATATGGCCATGTCCGATCAGTTTCAATTGTTTTTTGGTCTGATCCAGATGGTTCAGGATGAATTCAACTTCCTTTTTCAGAAACTCTCCAGCCGGGGTCAATCGCACCTTCTTTTTATCCCTCACAAAAAGTTGGGTTTCCAAGATTTCCTCCATCTGCTTTATTTGGGTACTCAGTCCCGGCTGCGAAATAAATAGCTTTTCAGCCGCTTTCCGATAGTGCAATTCTTCGGCCACGGCCAAAAAGTAGATGAAATGTCGGAGCTCTATTTGATAATTCATACTTATTAAATAATACAAAAATAAGTATTGGTAATTATCATGTGCAAGCGCTAATTTTATATCAAAAGATATCCCATGTCGCAAATCAAGACATTTCAATATGGTGAAGACCACTTGACCGCAGGTTTGACCCTTGGTCTGGCCGAGGGTACCGTGAAAGGAATTTTATCCGACAGCTGCCTCGCAAAAGTCAATGCCAGTCACCAAAGGGTGCAACGCATTGTGGAAAAAGGCCACATTGTGTACGGCATCAATACGGGATTTGGTCCCTTGTGCAACACCAAAATCTCGAAGGAAGACACCAAAATCCTTCAATCCAATATACTGCAGAGTCATAGTGTTGGTGTGGGTACACCCATTGCCAACCCGTTGGCCAAGATCATGCTGATCCTAAAGATCCATGCTTTGGCCAAAGGCTTTTCGGGCATTGCAGAAACTACTTTGCAACGGATGCTTTGGCATTTGGAACATGATGCGATTCCAATCGTTCCAAGTCAAGGTTCTGTAGGCGCTTCGGGCGATTTGGCGCCATTATCACATTTGTTCCTTCCATTGATTGGATTGGGCAAAGTGGAATACCAAGGAAAGACCATCACTACCCAGGAACTTTTCCAAAAAACCGGATTACAACCATTGGAATTGGGACCCAAAGAAGGACTGGCCTTGATCAACGGCACACAATTCATTGCCGCCCATGGGGTGCTAGTGCTCCATAAACTACAGCATTGCCTAAAACATGCGGATATCATCGGGACCATGATGATCGAGGGACTACAAGGATCTTTGAAACCCTTTCATGAGGAATTGCACCTGCTCCGCCCTTTTAAGGGCAACCAACATGTGGCGGGCAGAATCCGCACCTTGTTGCAAGGTTCTGAAATCTTGGAGGATCACATCGATTGCGAACGGGTACAAGACCCCTACTCCCTTCGTTGCATTCCACAGGTGCACGGAGCATCACGAAATACATGGTTGCATCTAAAGGAATTGTTGGAAATCGAATTGAATTCCGTAACCGACAACCCAGTCATTATCGATGATGAACTCACCATCAGCGGAGGAAATTTTCACGGTCAGCCTTTGGCCATGGCTTTGGATTATGCCGCTTTGGCCGCATCGGAAATCGGAAATATTTCAGACCGTCGCATTTACCTAGCGTTGGAAGGCAATAGTCCAGGAGTTCCCAAATTATTGATGAAGGACACCGGGATCAATTCCGGTTATATGATCCTTCAATACACTACGGCTGCCTTGGCCAGTGAGAACAAAAGCCTTTGTTTCCCTGCCAGTGCGGATAGCATCCCCACATCCTTGGGGCAAGAGGACCATGTGAGCATGGGTTCCATCAGTGGACGAAAAGCATTACAGATCATTGAAAATGTGGAGAAAATATTGGCCATTGAACTGTTGACGGCTGCCCAAGCGTTCGAGTACCGAAAACCTTTAAAATCGGGAATCGTGCTGGACGAAATCCATACTTTTCTAAGAACTAAAGTCGCATTTGCCGAGCACGACAGGGTATTTGCGGATGATATTGAGAAAGGAATCGACATCATCCAAAACCACGAGATCATTGATTTGGTGGACCGTGTGATGGATGAAAAACAACTGAAGTGGGATGCACCACATCTTGATGAATTTGAAACTTACTAATATGAAACCACTTTTAATCGGACCCTTTTCACAATTATTGCCCATGACAGGTTTGCCCTTGAAAGGAGCTTTGAAGGACGATCAATTGCCCATCATTGAAAACGGGGGCATTGTGGTTTCCGAAGGAAAAATTGTGGCCATCGGCATTTTTAATGACTTGAAATCAAACGAAGTCGATATCCATCACATTGAAGGTAAAAATGTATGCCTGCCAGGATTTGTGGACTCCCACACCCATATCTGCTTTGCAGGAAATCGCGCTCGGGATTATGCGTTCAGAAATGCCGGAAAGTCCTATTTGGAAATTGCCAAGGCCGGCGGTGGCATTTGGGACACGGTGACCCAGACCCGAAAAGCCACCCAAGAGGAATTGGTTGCTGGAATCGTTTCCAGAAGTAAAACACACCTTAGGAACGGCATTACCACCCTAGAGGTGAAAAGTGGGTACGGTCTTTCTGTGGATGAAGAGCTGAAAATGCTTCGTGCCATCAAACAGGCCAATGAAAAGGTAGCGGCCACATTGGTTCCGACTTGCTTGGCAGCCCACATGAAACCCAAGGACTGGAACCATCAGACCGAATATCTCGAAGAAATAAGTACGACCCTTTTTCCCATCCTGAAAGCCGAAAATCTGGCCCATCGCATTGATGCCTTTGTGGAGGAAAGTGCCTTTTCCCCTGAAGAGATCAAACCTTATTTCCAAAAAGCGAAGGTCATGGGATTTGACATTACCGTGCATGCCGACCAATTCACTACGGGTGGAAGCGAGGTTGCGGTAGAATTTGGAGCCGTGAGCGCCGACCATTTGGAAGCCAGCACCGAAAAGGAAATACAGCTTTTGGCAAAAAGCGAAACCATCGCCACGACATTGCCCGGTGCTTCGCTTGGTTTGGGTTGTGCCTACACCCCGGCCCGACGGATTTTGGATGCCGGTGGGGCATTGTCCATCGCCAGCGATCATAATCCGGGTTCTGCTCCCATGGGCGACCTATTGACCCAGGCCAGCATTTTGGGCACGTTCGAAAAACTGTCCAACACTGAAGTATTGTCAGGCATCACGTTTAGGTCCGCAGCAGCATTACGTTTGGCAGATAGGGGGAAACTGGAGACCGGGACTTGGGCCGATTTCGTCGTTTTCCCAACGGATAATTACCAAGATATTACCTATTATCAAGGGCAAATGAAACCCAGTGAAGTTTGGAAAAAAGGAGAACCCATCCATCAAAACGATTGATCATGACTGAATTTCAGCGACAAATATTACAGGGGATCCCAGAACAGCTTCCCTCAAAAAAGCCATATCCCAAAAACGGGAACTCTGCACCCAAACGAAAAGACATCCTCTCCAAAGAAGAGAAGAAACTGGCCGTGCAAAACGCGTTGCGTTATTTTCCAAAAGCATGGCATGCGGAACTCGCCCATGAATTCGCCGATGAGCTAAAAATGTATGGTAGGATCTACATGCATCGCTTTAAACCGGAATATAAAATGTATGCCCGGCCTATTTCGGAATATCCTGCCAAAACCCATCAGGCGGCGGCCATCATGCTCATGATCCAGAACAATCTGGACCCAGCCGTGGCTCAACATCCCGAGGAACTCATCACGTATGGAGGCAACGGGGCCGTTTTTCAGAATTGGGCGCAGTACCTGTTGACCATGAAATATTTGGCGACCATGACGGAGGAGCAAACTCTTCACATGTATTCCGGGCATCCGATGGGACTGTTCCCATCATCCAAAGAAGCCCCAAGGGTGGTGGTCACCAACGGCATGATGATTCCCAACTACTCCAAACCAGACGACTGGGAAAAATTCAACGCTTTGGGCGTTACGCAATACGGACAAATGACCGCTGGTTCCTACATGTACATCGGTCCACAAGGTATTGTACACGGAACAGCCATTACCGTGATGAACGCCTTCCGAAAAGTATTGGGCAAGAACGATTCCCCAAAGGGGAAAGTGTTCCTGACCGCTGGATTGGGTGGCATGAGCGGGGCGCAACCCAAAGCGGGAAACATTGCTGGCTGTATTACCGTTTGTGCCGAAGTGAATCCCGAAGCGGCCAAAAAACGACATGAACAAGGTTGGGTGGATGAACTTTTGGTGGACCTTCAATTATTGATGGTCCGTGTAAAAGAGGCCATTGTCAACCAAGAGACCGTATCATTGGCTTACATTGGAAATGTGGTGGATGTTTGGGAACATTTTTATGAAGAGGGCATTTTTGTGCACCTGGGTTCCGATCAGACTTCCTTGCACAATCCTTGGGCCGGAGGGTATTATCCAGTTGGGCTTTCGTTTGACGAAGCGAATGTCTTGATGGTCGAAAATCCCGAAGCGTTTAAGAAAAAAGTACAGGAATCCCTCCGCAGACAGATCAATGCCATCAACAAACACACCGCTAAAGGCACCTACTTTTTTGATTACGGGAATGCCTTTTTGTTGGAAGTTTCCCGTGCCGGTGGCGATGTGATGGCCGAGAACAACATCGATTTTAGATACCCGTCCTATGTGCAGGATATTTTGGGGCCCATGTGTTTTGATTATGGTTTTGGACCTTTCCGATGGGTATGCACTTCTGGCGACCCAAAGGATCTTCAAAAGACCGATGCCATTGCGTTGGAGATTATGAAAGAAATCATGGCTGAGGCCCCGGAGGAAATCCAACAACAGATGCAGGACAACATCAAATGGATATCCGAAGCGGAACAGAACAAATTGGTAGTGGGTTCACAGGCCCGTATCCTTTATGCCGATGCCGAGGGACGAAGCAAGATCGCCGATGCCTTCAATACGGCCATTGCCAAGGGCGAGATCAGTGCTCCCGTGGTTTTGGGTCGGGACCACCACGATGTAAGCGGAACCGATTCTCCCTTTAGGGAGACCAGCAATATTTATGACGGCAGCAAGTTCACGGCGGACATGGCCATCCATAATGTGATCGGCGACAGTTTTAGGGGAGCCACCTGGGTATCCATCCACAATGGCGGCGGCGTAGGTTGGGGTGAAGTCATCAATGGAGGGTTTGGTTTGGTACTTGATGGTTCCAAAGAAGCGTCCGACCGATTGAAAAAGATGTTGTTCTACGATGTGAACAATGGCATTTCCCGAAGAAGTTGGGCCCGCAACAAAGAAGCCTTGTTTGCCATTCAACGAGAAATGGACCGTACTCCAAATTTAAGGGTAACTTTACCAAGTCTAGTGGACCCAAATATACTGGACGACCTTTTTTAAAACAATGAAACACTACGAGCCCCCCAAATCGAATCTCTGGACCGGACGTATTTCCAACAAATGGCTGTACCTCCACGAAAAAGTGCATTGCACCCCCTTGACCGAAATTCCCGAAGCCCAAAAAAAATCCATCACCCTATTGGGCTATGCCTGTGATGAAGGTGTAGGCCGCAATCAAGGTCGGGTCGGGGCCGTGGATGGTCCGGATGCCATCAAAAGTAGTTTTGGAAAGATGCCCAACCATTTGGGGAGCAATGTGCTGTTGCACGATGCGGGATCCATTGTTTGTGTCGAGGGCGATATGGAGTCTGCCCAAAACCAACTTGCCGACGCCGTGGCCACGCTGTTGGAGAGAAAACAATTCCCCATTCTACTGGGTGGCGGACACGACATGGCCTATGGACATTACCGTGGCATCAAAACCTATCTGGATGCAAAAAAAGAAGGCCAGACCATCGGCATCATTAATTTTGACGCGCATTTCGACCTTCGGAAAAATACGGAACAGGCCAATTCGGGCACCCCATTTTATCAGATTGTCCAAGATTGCCAGAAAGAAGGCATCGATTTCAATTACCTCTGTCTGGGCATCCGAAAAGATGCCAACGACCGCCATCTTTTTGAAACGGCGAAGGACCTCAACGTTATTTATGTGATGTGCGAAACGTTTCAGCCTACCTTTTTGCAAGAGATCACTACCTTCATCAATGCCTTTACCAAAAATGTGGACCAGGTGTACGTCACCATCGATTTGGATGGATTTTCATCGGCCTTTGCGCCTGGGGTGAGCGCTGCCTCGCCCATGGGTTTTACCCCACACATTGTTTTGGAATGCCTGAAGACCATTATTGCTTCGGGAAAACTGATCAGTCTGGATATCGCCGAGATGAACCCCAAATATGACATTGATGGGCAAACGGCTAAGCTGGCCGCTTCTTTGGTACACCATGTGGCGCATGCCGTTTCGGGGAGTTGATATTACCTTGAATCGTCATTCTGGGATTTCTCACACTCTCCCGATAATTATCGGTATTCGGTTCGAAATGACAATAAGGAAATCTATAATTTCAGTACAAAACAATAAAAAGAGTAGTTTGTCATTTCGAAATGAGGAACGCAGCGACGATTGAGAAATCTCTTTGTCATTCTGAGCGCAGCGAAGAATCTACACGGTGAACATTCATGACATACAGGTTTGACACGCCCGCCTGCGGCAGGCAGGAATGGCACTAATTCCCATTAATCTACATATGTCGCCTCTCAACCGCTCCTTCGACTGCGCTCAGGATGACAGCTCACCCTGATAACTTTCACAATCCATTTGGAAAAGATTCCGCGCTGCAGCAGAATTTGTTCAACCAACAATTTTGAATTAAGTTCAAGATTGGGTTTCGCAAACAAAAAAAGCCTTCCAAAAGGAAAGCCTTTCATTGGCGAGCATCGGTTTGATGCTTCAACCTGATTCCAATCATCGCGACTGGAATCCAACACAACGTTGCAAAGATAACAAAGGTTTTGGATTTATATGTTTCTAAAACTCCTTTTTAAAATCACGCCTTTTAAATTTGCTGTTTATTGTCAGGTCGAGCCTTTGACTTCAGAAAACTATTCATCATGATATTAACCTGTTATACATTTTGACTGAAACTTGTCAGTTCGAGTGGTTTTTCGGAAGAAAAATTGTATCGAGAACCAGCGTTCCAAACCCAAAACCGATTAGCGCAGGCTGAATCTTCGATTTCTCGATACCTGCCTACCGCAGGCAGGCAAAATTCCCCTGGAATTTCACTCGAATTGACGGTTTTGACATAAAAAGCCTTCAAAATCCAATGGTCATAATGCCTTAATGACATACGTGACCACCCCCCAAATCAACAGATCGCTGTCCTTGGATACTTTGATGGGTTTGTAGTTCTCATTTTCTGGCATCAATGTGATGGTGTTTTTTTCCATGTGCAGTCGTTTCACCGTGAATTCCCCGTCCAAAAAACAGACCGCTATTTTACCGTGTTCCGCCTCCAAGCTACGGTCTATGACCAAGAGATCTCCATCATCCAGCCCGGCCCCTATCATCGATTTTCCACTTACCCTTGCATAGAAGGTGGCCTCTTTGTTCTTGATCAACGTTCGGTCAAGACTGATCCGTTTTTCCTTAAAATCATCCGCCGGGGACGGAAATCCCGCGGAAACGGTATTGTTGGACATAGGGACACCCTTTTTCTTTTCTTCATCTGGAGAAAAGAAAGTGAGCGGTTCGGTATGCATCGGCTTTTTAGAGGTCATTTCACCGTAATGATTTCATTGATGTTTGTGGTATATCTTGGGGAAAGATGTTCTTGTCGCATCTTCCAGGTCCTTTCCAGATCCTGATTGGCAATCTTCATCTTATGGCCGCCATACTTGTCATTGATGCCATCCATCACTTGCATGAGCTTTTGATGTTTGGGGTTTTCGGACAGAAACAAATCCAATTGTCTTGCGTTGGTGGGCACCAACCCCGACACAATCACCCCCGCTTTTTTGTATTTGATCCCTGGCTTGAAAAGTGCAATGGCCGCCTTGACAGCATAGTTGCTTATGGTAAGGCTGGAATCCGTGGCGTAAGGTAAGGTAACGATGAGGCTGCCCCTATCCTGCGGCTCATCCTTTTTGTGTCTGTCGCTTCGCAAAAAAACCACAATATGATTGCAACTGCTGCCCTGACCTCGCAATTTTTCGGCACAACTGCTGGCAAAGGTGGAGATGCGTTCTTTGATGTTCTCGATATCGGAATAGGTGCTTTCAAAGCTTCTTGTGGTGGCTATGGCCTTTTTATCACGCGTATCGTCATCCAAATCCAATGTGGGGATGCCCTGCAGGTCTTTTTTCAACCGTAGCCCAATGACTGCCATTTGCTTCCGCACCCATTCATCCGACAATTGGGTAAAATCATAGGCCGTTTTTACATTCTGGGTCTGAACCCGTTTCAGGTTTCCATGCCCAATGCCCCAAACACTCTCAATTTTGGTCCATTTCAGTGCCTTTATGCGCCTTTCCTCGGACTGTATCACATACACGCCCCCTGTCCTTGACTTCAATTTTTTGGCAATCTTATTGGCCACCTTGGCCAAGGCCTTTGTGGGCGCTATCCCTATGCTGATGGGAATGCCGGTACACTTTTGAACGGTCCGTTGGATTTCCCTGCCGTAAGCCTCAAAATCGTAATGCTCGAAGCCATCAAACTTTAAAAAGGCCTCATCTACACTGTACACCTCTAAATCAGGCGTGAAGGCGCCCAAAATGTTCATCACCCGGGTACTCATATCGCCATAGAGGGGATAGTTGGAGGAAAAGACCTTGATTCCCTTCTCCTTGCAAAATTGCCTATACTTGAATTCGGGGGCGGCCATGGGCAATCCAAGTGCTTTTGCTTCATCGCTACGCGAGATGAAACAACCATCGTTATTGGACAAAATGGCCACAGGAACATTGTTGAGCTGGGGCTGAAAGGCCCGCTCACACGAAGCATAGAAGTTATTGCAATCCACCAAGGCAAACATGCTCCAAAGTACTTGATTTTTCCTAAATTACATAGGAAATCCAACGTAACAAATAAGACTCAACGTAATTCAATTCCATTCCAATGGAACCAAAATTACACCATTGGCCCATTATGAAAAGAGATACAGCACGGAATATTTCACTCACCGGGGACCTCAAATTCACTGGAATTCACTTAAAGGAACCCATGCACACCGCTGCTGGCCTTTTGGGGGTAAAAGAGGCGCTTCGGCATAGCTTTAAGGAGATGGGCATTGCCAAATCCATGAAGGCCTTGCTCGAAATGAACCAAGAGGACGGGTTTCGTTGTCCGAGCTGCGCCTGGCCAGTGCCGGAACATCCCTCCAAAATTGCCGAATACTGTGAAAACGGGGCCAAGGCCTTGGCCGATGAGGCCACCAAGGACCATATCGGAGCGGATTTCTTTGCCCAACATTCCGTGGAGGAGCTATCCAAACTCAGTGATTACGAACTGAACAAATTGGGACGGGTCGTGGAACCTTTGGTACTGAAACCGGACAGTGTTCATTACGAACCCATCGCGTGGCAAGAGGCTTTTGAACTAATTTCCGACGAACTGCACCAACTCAGCGATCCCAACGAGGCCATTTTTTATACTTCCGGAAGATCCAGCAACGAGGCAGCCTTTCTGTATGGGATGTTCGCACGGGCGTTTGGCACCAACAACATGCCCGATTGCTCCAATATGTGCCATGAATCGTCCGGGGTGGCCCTTTCCGAAACCTTGGGCATCGGCAAAGGCTCCGTGACCTTGGATGACCTTTACGGCGCGGAAGTGATTTTGGTGGTGGGGCAAAATCCGGGTACCAACCATCCCAGAATGTTATCGGCTCTTGAAAAATGCAAGCGTAACGGAGGGAAAATTATCAGTATCAATCCATTGGCCGAAACAGGTTTGGTACATTTTAAAAATCCGCAGAACATAACAGATATGCTGGGCAGTGGGCAGGCCATGGCCGACATCCATTTGCCCGTTAAGATCAATGAAGACATTGCCTTGGCCAAACTGATCCTAAAAAAATTGGTCGCTTTGGATGCCAAAAATTCGAACGTCCTGGACCATGAATTCATCGTGGACCATGTGGATGGATATGATGAGCTTTTAAAAGATCTGGCCCGATACGACATTGAGACCTTGCAGCGCAGAACTGGGGTCTCCATGCGAAAAATTGACCATGTGGTGCAATTGTTGGCGGAAAATTCGAAAATCATTGTTTGTTGGGCGATGGGGCTCACCCAACACAAAAATGCGGTCCAGTGCATTCAGGAATACGTGAACATTCTGTTGTTAAAAGGTGCCATTGGAAAACCATTTGCCGGTACTTGTCCTGTGCGCGGGCATAGCAATGTGCAGGGAGATCGTTCCGTCGGCATCATGCATTTTGTGAACAAAGCCTTGAACGAGAAAATACGGGAACACCTCCAATTTGAACCACCAACCGAACCGGGATACGATACCGTAAAAGCCATAGAGGCGATGCATGAAAACAAGGCGAAGGTCTTTGTTTGTTTGGGAGGCAATTTTTTGATGGCTGCCTCGGACACCCAATACACTGCCAAAGCACTTCAAAATTGTAGCTTGACCGTGCAGATCAGCACCAAACTGAACCGCAGCCATTTGGTCACTGGCAAAACAGCATTGCTTTTGCCCACTTTCGGTCGTTCCGAAAAAGACGAAAAGGACGGTTCCCTTCAATTTTTGACCATGGAAAGCAGCACGGGCAAGGTGCGCCAAAGCAAGGGATTGTTGAAACCTGCTTCGGAACACATCAAGAGTGAACCGGAAATCATTGCCCTGTTGGCCCACACCTATTTTCGGGGCAACCATTCCGTGGATTGGTTTGCCATGGGTCAGGATTACAACCTCATCCGAAGTTATATCGACAAAGTGGTGAAAGGATTTGACAATACCAGTGAGCGTTCCAAAGGTTTTGGGTATTACCTTCCCAATAATGTGAGGGAACGCGATTTCCGGATGTTGCCCAACGGAAAGGCCCAGCTCTCCTTCAACACCTTGCCAGACCATCAGCTTAAAAAAGATGAGCTACTACTGATGACGATTCGATCACACGATCAATTCAACACCACTATTTATGGATTGAACGATCGCTATCGAGGTGTCCATAACGAACGACGGGTCGTTTTTATGAACCAAGAGGATATGTACAAACGGAAATTGCAAAAACTGGATGTGGTGAACCTGCATAGCCTGTATGATGGCATCCAACGCACCGCCGAACAATTTTTGGTTATTCCTTATGATATTCCCAAAGGGAACATGGCGGCCTATTTCCCAGAAACGAACCTATTGGTTCCTTACAACCATTTTGCGGACAAGAGCAACACTCCCATCAGTAAATCCATTAAAGTGACAGTTGAAAAAACTATTTGAAAGCAGGAATGCCCGTAATATCAGCTCCTGTGATCAACAAATGGATGTCGTGGGTACCTTCATAAGTGATCACACTTTCGAGGTTCATCATGTGGCGCATGATGCTGTATTCCCCGGTGATGCCCATACCGCCCAACATTTGTCGGGCCTCCCGGGCTATTTTGATGGCCATTTCCACATTGTTCCGCTTCGCCATGGAAATTTGGGCCGTTGTAGCCTTACCTTCAATTTTTAATTGCCCCAAACGAAACGCCAACAATTGTGCTTTTGTGATTTCCGTGATCATTTCGGCCAATTTTTTCTGCTGAAGTTGAAACGCTGCAATGGGTTTTCCAAACTGGATGCGTTCCTTGGCATAGCGCAATGCAGTGTCATAGCAGTCCATAGCGGCCCCGATGGCTCCCCAGGCAATACCGTATCGAGCGGAATCGAGACAGCCGAGTGGGGCGCCGAGTCCAGATTTCCCAGGTAAAAGGTTTTCTTTGGGCACTTTTACGTTGTCGAATATCAATTCCCCTGTGGCGGAGGCGCGTAGCGACCATTTGTTGTGGGTTTCCGGAGTGGAAAAACCTTCCATGCCACGTTCCACGATCAATCCGTGGATCCTACCTTCCTCATTCTTGGCCCAGACTACCGCAACGTCGGCAAAAGGTGAGTTGGAAATCCAGAGTTTGGCCCCGTTCAACAGGTAATGATCGCCCATATCCTTGAACTTGGTTTCCATGCCGCCAGGATTGGAACCGTGATTGGGTTCGGTCAACCCGAAACAGCCCATCCATTTCCCAGAAGCCAATTTGGGCAAATATTTTTGTCTTTGCTCCTCGGAGCCATAGGCATAAATGGGATACATGACCAACGAGGACTGAACCGATGCCGTGGAGCGAACCCCACTGTCGCCTCGTTCAATTTCTTGCATGATGAGACCGTAACTGATCTGATCCAATCCGGCACCTCCGTATTGTTCTGGAATATAGGGTCCAAAGGCCCCGATTTCGGCCAATCCCCCAATAATCTGCTTGGGGAATTCCGCTTTTTGGGCAAATTCCTCGATGATGGGAGATATGTCCCGCTTTACCCATTGCCGGGCCGCATCACGGACCAGTTTGTGTTCTTCGGAAAACAGGTCATCCAAATTGTAATAATCGGGGGCTTCAAATAAGTCGGGCTTCATGCGCTATAATTTTAACCAAATATAACATTACGTTTGGATATTGTTACATTTTCAGATAAAATGCTTCGGTCAATCTGATATATTCCTCGGTGTATTCATGGCGTCCCCTTTCTATGGTCAATTCACTTTCCTCGATATCGCTTTTGGAAAATCCAAATTCCATCAAACTCCTTTTGTAGTCCACATTGGGATTTCCCTTCACCCGAGTTATACGTTTTGGGTACAAACCCGACGTTGCCGCCAGTGCCACAAACCTCTGCTCTTCTTTGTAAGGTGTGACAACGGAAAATAGGCCTCCTTCGGACAACAGTCCCGAAACACCTTTCAACAGTTCATCAAACGGAAGGGAACTACTCTGCCTTGCCTGATCGCGTGATGTATCTCCACTTGCCATTTCTTCGGCATAAAAGGGTGGATTGGAAACGATTAGATCGTATTGGTCCTCAATTTCCTCCACAAACTCATCAAAACCTGCATGATAACAGAACAGTCGGTCTGCCCAAGGCGAGCCCTCAAAATTGGCTACACATTGTTCATAGGCGTTTTCATCCAACTCAATGGCATCAATGGTTTCCGCGGTTGATCGCTGTGCCAATTGGAGAGCGATGACTCCAGTCCCTGCTCCAATATCCAAGATGGTTTCAGGTCGATGGTCCAAAGAGGCCCATGCTCCCAACAGCACCCCATCGGTTCCCACTTTCATGGCGCATTGATCTTGGTGGACGGTAAATTCTTTGAATTTAAATGGTCCCATAGGTTCAAAGATATTATATCTATACATAAAAATGTCTGTACAAAAATTACATCCGTCCATTCAAACAGGGCATTCGTTAAGTAAAACAGGGCATCCATCAATTCAGGACAAATTAGGTCGAATGAATATAGTTTCTTGCCGGACTATTAATCAGGGGGCATCCCCAAATAAATCATTACCAAATTATCTAAACTTTATGATTATGAAGAAAACCTTTTTTGCATTCCTACTTTTGCTAGCTGTGGTTCAAGTATCCCAAGCTCAAGAACAGAACAAATTCCGTGTTGGGTTTGATCTCGGATACACTATGCCCAGTGGTGGTGGCGGTGTTCTATTTGCGATTGAACCCAAGTACAACATTGCCGACAACATGAACGTGGGTATCCGCTTTGAGTCTGCTGCCATGGCCAAGAATGTCAGTTCTGATGGTGTTTCGCTAGAGGCAAGCTTGGCTGCGAGTATGTCTTATGCTGGCACTTTTGATTACTATTTCAACTCCGGCAGCTCATCCTTTGCTCCATTTTTGGGTGCAGGTGTAGGCTACAGTTCATTGGCCAATATTGGTTTTGACGTTGAAGGTTTTGAGTCCGATGAAGTAGAATTGGATGGCAAATTTGGCGGTCTTGTGAGAGCTGGTTTTGAAGCCGGCAAATTCAGATTGGCTGCTTCCTACAATCTTATTGGAAAATCTGATTTAGGAGAAGGTGCAGAGGTAAAAAACTCTTACTTGGGCATCTCGCTTGGTTTTTATCTAGGCGGTGGCAAGTGGAAAAAGTAAACTTTTCTTTTTCATAACCGAGGAAAGTCCGGACATCAGTTGTTCGGGCTTTTCTTTTAACCTGAAAACAGCATTAACCCAAATACAGTTCCACCAAACCTTCGGGGGTATTCACATGGATGGTCCTGGTTTTCCGATCCACCTTGGTGATGATCTCATCACTGACAGGGATCAAAAGTTCCTTCCCGTTTTTGTCCACCTCAAAAAGGTCTTGCGAGGCACTGTCGTTGATGGCCTTAATGATGCCGATATCCCCATGGACGCCATCCATCATCGTGAACCCTATGACCTCATGGAAGTAAAACTTGTTGCCCGAAAGTGGTGGCAGCAAGGTCAATGGCAAATAGAGTTCCGTACCTATCAGTTTGTCCGCCGTTGGCTCATCCTTTACTTCTTCAAAATCGATACGGAGCAGATTTGATTTGTGGAGGCGGCAACGGTCAATAAAAAATGGAACCAGATTGTTTCCCAATGAAACAAATACTGATTCCATATTTTCGTATATCTCCGGTTCATCGGTATCGAGTTTGACCAATACCTCCCCTTTGAAACTATATTTTGAAACGACTTTGCCCAGGTAGAAGCAATCTTCCTTGCGCATCGTTCCCGAGTCTTATTCTTCTTCTTTGGCAGCTTCCTCAGCAGCAGGAGCTTCGGCAGTTTCCTCAACTGGAGCTTCTTCTGCAGCAACTTCCGCTGTTTCCTCGGCAACTTCTTCCACTACTTCCTCGGCAGGTGCAGCGGCAGCGATCCTTTTTTCATTGGCTTCCTTCTCGGCTTCCAATGCTTTGGCCTTCGCTTCAGCATCAGCTTTGCTCAACCCCTCTTTTTTGGCCTGGATTCCTTTTTCCTTTTCTTCCAACCAAGCGTTGAATTTTTCCTCTACTTGCTCCTCGGTAAGTGCACCTTTGCGCACACCGCCCAACAAGTGGTGTTTCAACAATACTCCTTTGTAAGATAGGATGGCCCTGGCAGTATCGGTAGGCTGCGCACCGTTCTGCAACCATTTAACTGAGCTGTCCACATCCAAATCGATGGTAGCAGGATTGGTATTGGGGTTGTAGATGCCCAATTTTTCCAAAAATTTACCGTCTCTTTTTGATCTGGAATCTGCGGCAACCACCCAATAAAATGGTTTACCTTTTTTACCGTGTCTCTGAAGTCTGATTCTAACTGGCATATCACATTAATTTGTAGGGTGCCCGACCCTTGTTATTAATTCTTTCAATAATCGCTTTTCGTATAAGCGGGTGCAAATATACACTTATTTGTTTATAGCACAGCGATAAAACAAAAAAAGTTAAATGGCTTAACAATTGGTCCACATCCCGTTAAACCCATCTTAAACCATGGTGGAAATTTTGGAAAGGGGCTGACATCCCTTACATTATATATATAGAAGTTGTCGAAAGTCGACAGTCAGAACCTAAAAAAATGAAATCATGAAGTACACCGTAGAAATGTCGAACAAGTTGAATGAACTTTTGGAAAGAACCTATGATGCAGAAAAAGGGTTTAAACAAGTCGCCGAAAAGGTAGATAACAAAACACTTGAGGAATTTTTCCTGGATAGGGCCCAGCAACGGCACAATTTTGGACATGAATTAAAATCCGAGATACGCTCATTTGGCCAAGCTCCCGATAAAGGGGGAAGTGGAAAGGCAACCCTGCACCGCTCTTGGATCGACTTTAGATCATTGATTGCCTCCAATACCGAAGAGGCCATATTGAAAGAGGTGCATCGTGGTGAAAAAGAAGCCATCGCCACCTATAATGACATCTTGCAGGATAAGGAGTTTGTCCTGCCCCCATCCACAGAGGGCCTATTGATGCGCCATCGAAATGCCATCAGGGAGACCTTGGATACAGCCGATATATTTGAGGCTGCCGTGTCATAAGCAAGAAGTTCCTTTATAAATCAGGAAAAGTCGGGAAACCCCGGCTTTTTTTTGGTTGATAAATCATGAAAACTCCATTTTCCCAAAACCGTCTTCTTCCGTATTTTTATCCATTGCTTTTTTTCACCGAGAACCATAGCTTATGTACCTGATCTTTGATACGGAGACCACTGGATTGCCCAAACGTTGGGACGCCCCCATCACCGACACCGACAATTGGCCAAGGTGCGTGCAGATTGCGTGGCAATTGCATGATGAAATGGGTAGATTGGTGGAGCACCAAGACTTCTTGGTCAAACCCGAAGGGTTCAACATCCCTTACGAATCGGAACAGATCCACGGTATTTCCACTGCCTTGGCGGAAGAAAAAGGAACCCCTTTCCATGAAGTGTTGCAAGCGTTCAACAAAGCTCTGGAGCGGACCAAGTTTGTGGTGGGCCAAAATGTGGGGTTCGACATCAATGTCATGGGGTGCGAGTTCCATCGAGGGGGTGTCGAGAGTCCTTTGACCCAGCTCCCTGTATTGGATACCTGTACCGAATACACTGCAGAACTTTGTAAGATTCCCGGGGGACGGGGGGGCAAGTTCAAGCTGCCCACCTTGACCGAGCTCCATGAGTTCCTGTTCGGTGAACCCTTTGCCGAGGCGCACAATGCCACCGCGGATGTGGAAGCAACTACGCGATGCTTTTTGGAACTGGTGCGAAAGAAGCATTTCACTGCTGAGGAACTGGACGTGCAGCCCGATTATTTCGAACGCTTTTCCGAGGCCAATCCCCAGGAAATACAACTCATCGGGCTCAAGCACATCAACCTAAAGGCTGCCTCCAAAAAAATTGCTGATGCACTTTGGGCCAAGGATACCGGTGAAATTTCCGAAGAAGAAATCCAGGAAAACATTGAGACCCTGGAAGATGCCCCCTTTGCCCACCTGCACAACCATTCCCAATTTTCCGTGCTCCAGTCCACTATCGACATCAAGGACCTGGTAAAGGCCACGGCACAGAACGGCATGCCCGCCGTTGCCCTGACCGACCACGCCAATATGATGGGTGCCTTTCACTTTGTGAAAGAGATCATGGCGCACAACAAAAGTGTCAAGGAAAAGAACAAGGAACTCCAGGGAAAGGGCGAGCAACCCACCGAAAAAGAAATCACCCCCATCGTCGGTTGTGAATTCTATGTCTGCGAGGACCACACCAATAAAAATGTAAAGGACTACGGTTATCAGATCGTGCTGCTGGCCAAGAACAAGAAAGGCTACCACAATCTGGCCAAAATGTCCTCCATAGCTTACACCAATGGTTTCTATTACGTCCCGCGGATAGACAGAAAGATTGTGGAGCAATACAAAGAGGATGTCATTGCACTCACCGGAAACCTCTACGGGGAAGTCCCCCACAAAATCCTGAACGTGGGCGAAAAACAGGCTGAAGAAGCCCTTTTGTGGTGGAAAGACCTCTTCGGGGACGATTTGTACATAGAGATCATGCGCCACGGACAGGAAGACGAGGACCGCGTGAACCAAGTGTTGATGCAAATGGCCAAGGACCACAACATCAAATTGGTGGCCACCAACAACACCTATTATTGCGCCAAGGAAGACGCCGAGGCCCATGACATTCTCCTGTGTGTGAAGGATGGCGAAAAACGCTCCACTCCCATTGGAAGAGGGCGTGGGTACCGTTATGGCCTTCCCAATCAGGAATACTACTTCAAGTCCTCGGATGAAATGAAGGAACTCTTCAAGGATATTCCCGAGGCCATTTTGAACATCCATGAGATCATTGACAAAGTGGAACCCTACGATCTGGCCAGTGACATCCTGCTGCCCAAATTTGGCATTCCCGAGGAGTTCAAGGTAAAGGAAGATGACGAAGACGGGGGCAAACGTGGGGAAAATGCCTATTTGAGGCACATCACCTATAAAGGAGCGGAAAAACGGTACAAGGAAATCACTCCGGAAATCAGCGAGCGTATCGATTTTGAGTTGGAGACCATCAAAAACTCCGGATATCCGGGTTATTTTTTGATCGTGGAAGATTTTATCCGCGAAGCCCGGAACATGGATGTGTCCGTAGGTCCGGGGCGGGGATCTGCCGCAGGATCTGTGGTCGCCTATTGTTTGGGCATCACCAACATCGACCCCCTCAAGTACGACCTTCTTTTTGAGCGTTTCCTGAACCCGGACAGGGTGTCCATGCCCGATATCGATATTGATTTTGATGATGAGGGCCGCGGCAGGGTCATGGAATATGTGATCAACAAATATGGGGCCAACCAGGTGGCACAGATCATCACCTACGGAACCATGGCCGCCAAATCCTCCATTAGGGACACCGCAAGGGTACTGGACCTGCCTCTGGGCGATGCAGACCGTATTGCGAAGCTGATTCCCAATATGTCCAAGTTGAACAAGATCTTTGGAGTGGATGAAGCGGAACTAAAGAAAAAATTCCGGTCGGACGAACTGGACAAGGTCAACGAACTGCTGAACATTTCCGAAGGAGACGACCTGGAGGGCCAAACGGTGAACATGGCAAGGGTACTGGAGGGATCGCTTCGAAATACAGGTATCCATGCCTGCGGGGTCATCATCACCCCAGACGACATCACCAACTTTGTGCCCGTTTCCACCGCCAAGGATTCCGACCTCTATGTGACCCAGTTCGACAACTCCGTAGTGGAAAGTGCCGGTCTGTTGAAAATGGATTTCTTGGGACTAAAGACATTGACCCTCATTAAGGATACGGTAAAGATTGTGAAGGCCCGTACAGGAATAGAACTGGTGCCCGATGATTTTCCGTTGGATGATGAAAAGACCTACGAACTTTTCCAAAGGGGGGATACGGTAGGGATATTCCAATACGAATCGCCCGGGATGCAAAAGCACATGAAAAACCTGAAACCCACGGTTTTTGATGACCTTATCGCCATGAACGCCCTGTACCGACCTGGGCCCATGGAATATATCCCCAGTTTCATTGCCCGAAAACACGGGGATGAGGAAATTACCTATGACCTCCCCGATATGGAGGAATACCTGAAGGAAACCTACGGGATCACGGTCTATCAGGAGCAGGTGATGTTGCTTTCCCAAAAATTGGCCGGTTTCTCCAAAGGTGATGCCGACGTTTTGCGAAAGGCGATGGGTAAAAAGATATTCGCCCTGCTCCAAAAATTGAAACCGCAGTTCTTGGACGGTGGGGAAAAAAATGGTCATCCAAGGGATGTCCTTGAAAAAATCTGGAAGGACTGGGAAGCCTTTGCCTCCTATGCCTTCAACAAGAGCCACTCCACTTGCTACGCCTATATCGCTTACCAAACGGCCTATTTGAAGGCCCACTACCCTGCTGAATACATGGCGGCGGTGCTGTCCAACAACATGAACGATATCAAACAGGTGACCTTCTTTATGGAGGAATGTAAGCGCATGGGCTTGGAAGTTTTGGGGCCGGACGTGAACGAATCCTACTATAAGTTTGCCGTGAACAAGGACAATGCGGTCCGTTTTGGGATGGGTGCCATCAAAGGAGTGGGTCGCTCCGCCGTGGAGACCATTGTGGAAAACCGAAAAAAGGATGGTCCGTACAAATCTGTTTTTGACCTTGCCAAACGCGTGGATCTCAGGGCCGCCAACAAAAAAGCTTTCGAGAACCTGGCCCTTGCCGGGGGTTTCGATTCGTTCGCCAACACGCACAGGGCCCAGTATTTCCATCATGATGGTGATGGCATCACCTTTTTGGAAAAGGCCGTGAAGTATGGCGCGAAATTCCAAGAGAATCAAAACTCTTCACAGGTGAGCCTCTTCGGCGATGCCAGTGAGGTCCAGATACCGGAACCCATTGTCCCCCCCTGCGAGGATTGGGGCACCATGGAAAAATTGAGACGGGAAAAAGAAGTTGTGGGCATCTATATCTCCGGGCATCCTTTGGATGATTTCAAAAAAGAGATCACCGCGTTCTGCAACACCAGTGTTTCTGCTTTCCAAAATCTGGAAGAGTATGTGAACCGGGAGCTGTCCGTTGCCGGGGTCATCACCGATGTGCAGCACAGGGTCTCAAAGAACGGTAAAGGTTGGGCCCTTTTCACCTTGGAAGATTATACGGATTCGCACGAGTTCCGCATATTTGGGGAAGAATACCTCAAGTTCCGCCATTTTTTCATGATCAATTCCTTTGTCTATGTCAAGGCATTTGTACGCGAAGGCTGGGTGAACCGGGACACGGGCAAAAAGGGGGAGCCCCGATTGCAGTTCAATGATTTCAAACAGCTCCAGGACGTGATGGATGCCTATGCCAAGAAGCTCACCATCAAACTGGACCTGGACCGTCTTCAGGAAAACCGCATCCAGACCTTGAAGGACACCTTACGACTACACAAAGGAGAACACCCACTCAGTTTTGAGATCTATGAGATGAAGGACGAGATCAAACTCAAACTATCAAGCCGAAAACAAAAGGTAAAGATCAACAGTGAACTGCTTTCCGAACTGGAGGCACATGAAATCCATTACAAGTTGAATTAGCCCCATAACTATTGCCAATGGCGCGATAATCAAAACGAATGCCTTGGGCGTAAGTTAGATGGACAATAATTGACTAACTTTGCATAACGATAAAACAAATAAGATGGCACTAGAAATAACAGATGCGACTTTTGACGAAGTAGTTTTGAAAAGCGACAAACCTGTCCTCGTTGATTTTTGGGCAGCTTGGTGCGGACCTTGTAGAATGGTCGGCCCGATCATTGAAGAAGTGAGCCAAGAATACGACGGCAAAGCTGTGGTAGGTAAAGTGGACGTTGACGCCAACCAGCAGTTCGCTGCCAAATATGGTGTGCGCAACATCCCTACTGTTTTGGTCTTCAAAAACGGTGAGGTGGTCAATCGTCAAGTAGGGGTATCTCCCAAAAAAGTATATACCGAGGCCATTGATGCGGCCCTATAAATAGGTATTGAACGTCGATTTTAAAAAAGGTTTGGCAAATGCCAAGCCTTTTTTGTTTTATATTTCCAACACGTATGGATATCAGATCGGAACTTCACAAAGCACAACTTTTCCAAAATCTGGAGCTTTTGGCCCACCAGATCGTGGAGGGTTTCATCAGCGGTATCCACAAGAGTCCCTTCCATGGGTTTTCGGCCGAATTCGCCGAACATAAGATCTACAACCCTGGGGAGAGTACCAAACACATCGACTGGAAACTGTTCGCCAAAACGGACCGCCTCTACACCAAACGGTATGAGGACGAGACCAATCTGAGATGCCATATGATCTTGGACAATTCGTCCTCGATGTACTACCCTGAAGTGAAAAACCTTTCGCTGGACAATCTCAACAAGATTGGCTTCGGCGTACTGGCCATTGCCGCCCTTATGGAGCTATTGAAGAAGCAGCGGGACGCTGTTGGCCTGAGCATCTATTCGGACACGTATGACTTCCACGCCCCGGAGAAAAGCAGCGAGAGGCACTTCCAAATGCTCTATTCCAAGTTGAACGAGGTCGCTACGCCTGAAGGGACAAAAAACACAAGGACATATACCTTTCTCCATCAAATTGCGGAAAAGATGCATCGCAGGAGCCTGATCTTTCTTTTTTCGGACATGTTCCAGACAGAGACTGAAGAAGCCAAGCTCTTTGAGGCCCTTCGCCATTTAAAATACAACAAGCACTCCGTGGTGCTATTTCACCTGCTGGACTATACCCATGAAATCGATTTTGAGTTTGGAAACACACCCAAACGTTTTGTGGATGTGGAGACCGGGGCTCACATCGACCTGTATGCAGATTCCATAAAAAAGGCCTATTCGGAAAAAGTGACCCAATACCAAGAGGACCTCAAGCTTCGGTGTGCGCAGTACCAAATCAAATATGTGGATGTTGATATCCGGTCCAACTTCTCAAAGGTGTTGAATTCCTTCATGATCGAGCGACAAAAATTTGCTTGATCATATTTTTAAAAAAATGTTTTGCCGAATCGGAATTGGCAATGTATATTTGCACTCGCTTTAAAAAAGCAAATGAACAAGATTTGAATCTGGCTGTTGTCAGAGTCCCTAAAGATAAAATCATTGGTCTGGTAGTTCAGTTGGTTAGAATACCTGCCTGTCACGCAGGGGGTCGCGGGTTCGAGTCCCGTCCAGACCGCAAAAAGCTCCGATTTTTCGGGGCTTTTTTGGTTTTATACAATTGATTTTCAATTATTTATACTTTAATCTGAAAACCACATTCTATCTAGCGTGCTGCATTCGTGCTGCATTTTTGCTTCTTTTTTATCCTTTTACAGCATTTTACAAGGATTTATTTTGTGGATTATAAAGCAAATACAATCAATGTTAATCAAAACCGAATAGATTAAATATGATTATGGTAATTAATGCCACCAAGAATGTTTTGTTTTTTCTTCGTTCAAATATTTTTCATCAAAAATGCCTAATAATTCGTCTTCATCGATATCTGTTAATGGATCTATCCAATCAGCTTTTTTGTTGGCCCAATTAATCCATTCATTTAATTTATCGTTTAGGTTGCCCTTTTTTAAGGCTTGCTCTTTTACCGTATTTATGTAATCTCGCATTACATTGGCTTTATGGTGGATAAGCCGGGTAAAGTGACCCACCTTCGCCGGATGAAACTGACCAGGGTAAACGAACTGCCTAGATTTGATCTA